>NZ_JBICZA010000002.1:111607-436869 GCF_043201585.1 Streptomyces sp. NPDC048297 | reverse complement strand
TGTCCGCTGGAACATCGGTCTTGAGCAGAGCAACGGCACGCGCCGTGGTGTTCAGGTCACGGTGCAGAGTGAGGCCCTCACCCTGTTCGTGCCGACGGAACGAGTCCCTGATCTCACTCGATCGACGCCCCAGGTCATCGACGAGCCGATCGTGGGCGCGGAGGCACCGGGGCGGCTGGACGAGGAAGACGACGACGATGCCATGCCGGGCGGCTGGACCATGAAGCCCCCGCCACTGCCCAGGACCCGTGCGGACGTCCGGGAACCGGACGTCCCCGAACCCCAGGAGCGGACCCGTGCGGACGTCCGGGAACCGGACGCCCCCGAACCCCAGGAGCGGACCGGTCCGGCTGTGTGGGGATCGGACGTGCCTGAACCTCAGGGGCGGACGAGTCCGGCTGCGTGGGGACCGGTTGTCAGCGATCCGCAGGACGAGTCCCGGCCGGCCAGGCGAGAATCCGACGCCACTGACGCAACGGACGCCGTCGAACCGCAGGAACAGCCCCAGCTGGACGCCGAGGCCCTCATGGATCTGCGGACTCCTGGCCGGGGTTCCAGGATCATCCGCGTGGAGCCGGACGACGTCTGGAGGTACGCGGGACGCGTTGCGTCCCGCGCGCCGGCGCCCTGGTCCGGCGACTCCGTACGCCTCGTGGCCCTGGAGACCGACGGTGAGAACGCGCTGCTGTCCGATGCCGGCCAGCCGGTGGAGCCGTTCGCGCCGGACCAGGCGGCCGAGCTCATCGCGGTCCAGCTCGGGCAGAGCAGGCGGGACCCGGTCCCGGCGCTCGTGCTGATCGCCGAGGGGAACGCGGTCGTGCGCGAGGACCTCGCCCATCATCTGGCGGCGCAGACGGGACAACCCGTGTGGTACTCCGCGTCGCCGTCGCGCCTGCACACCGACCCGCACGGCGTAGGACGGGTCTTCGTGCTCGGCGATGGACAGTGGACGAGGACCGACGCGGAGGGTGGCCCGGACGACGGCGGTGACGGTGACCCCGGCTCCCCGCAGCAGCCTCCGGGACCGACGGTCCAGGGGCCGGTCACGCCGGTCACGCCGGACCCGACGGATCCGACGGCCGAGCCCGACGAAGAACACCCTGCCGCCGAGCCCGACGAAGAACAGCCTGCCGCTGAGGACGACGCGGGGCACGAGCAGCGGGGCAGCCTGCTGCCCGGCGACCCCCGAACCGATCTCAACGCCGAGCTCTCCGCCTCCCGCCGCGGCGAGACGGTACGCGGGCACGGTGTGCGAGACGTCGGTCAGGAGGCCGACGACAGCGGGTTCCGGTCCTTGTCGTCGCGCCGTGGCGAGGACCGCGTGACGCCGTCCGGGGCCGGGCCCGCCCAGGTCTCGCGGCAGTCGGGCCGCCTTTCCCACCGCTCGGCGCCAGTACCGCGCGCGCAGGTGGTCACGGAGTACGGCAGTCCCGCCGGCCTCGACCTACGCTCCCCTGAGCTCCGGGATCAGGCACCTCTGGCCAAGGTGGATGCCTGGCGTTTCCGCATCACGCGTCAGGAAGTAAACGGGGTGGCGGGGCGCAGCGATACAGAACATGCTCCGTGGTGGACCCCTTACCTCCTGGCCCGTGCCCCGTACTTCGTGGTGGCGGGCGGCTCGCCCAGGGGCTTGAACGTGCTTACCGATAAGGGCAGTGCCCTGATGAGACCGAACGAGGTCGCGGACTTCCTCGCCGCCCACCCGGAGGTGACTCGTCTGCGAGCCGACGTGCCGATCGTGCTGCTTGCCGAGCACAGCGGCAGCGGTGGGCTGGAGATGCCGCGGCTCGTCGCCGCCCGGACCGGTCGGCCGGTGTGGAGCTTTTCCGGCAGCCTGCGCCTGGTGGCCGCCCCAGGATCGAGCCGCTCCATCATGGAGACGGCCGTTCCCGCGGACCGCTCGCGTCCGGTCGGCCGCTGGATTCTCAGTCGGCCCGACGACCTGGGCGCGCACACGCCCGCAGAACGTGCCACGGTCCTCCCGGAGTCCGGCATGGTCAGCCTGCTCAACGGCGGGGTGCTGATGGACGGGTCCTTCGTGAACGAGACGGTGACGGACAGCAGCCACGAGTCGCTGGGCCGGGCCTTCCTCGCGGACGACGACATGGCCGATATGGAGCGGGGCTTCGCGAGCCTGGGCAGGCGGACCACCTACAGGCAGCAACGCAAGGATGAGTCAGGGCACAACGTCCCGATCCCGGGGACGGAACGCCCCCTGCCCTGGGTCACGGACTCACCGAACGCCCGGCCCTATTTCCTGGTCGCCCACGGCTGGGATCATTTTGTCGAGCTGCCCCGCAGCCGCGACAACCCGGACAATGTGGCTCGGGTGGACGCAGGTCAGCTGGGGGCCATGCTCAAGCGCCGGCCCAGCCTGAGTCAGCGGCCCGCCGACGCGCCGATCGTCCTGGTGTCCTGCCGGACCGGCGGTGAGTTCCGCGTTCCGGAGTGGCAGACGGCCCAGCGCCTGGCGGACACCACTGGTCGCACGGTGTACGCGCCGTCCGCCGAGGTTTCGGTCCTCTTGAACGTCCGCACGGGACCGAAGGGGAACGAGGGAACCTGGCTCACCTTCCGGCCGGCCACGGCCGGACACCCCGAAGGGTGAGGGCGACCGTTCGAGCCGTGAGGTGCTCTCCGCGGACCTGAGGTCCTCGGTGGCGGATGCCGCCTCGGCTTCCGCCACCGACGGGCGCGACGGCGGCGGCTCCCGCAGCATGCGCTCGCGGCACAGCCCGCCCGGCCCGGGACGAGAGCGTACCGAGCGGGCTGCACAGGGTCCTGCTGCCGGCCTCTTCCACCTGGGCGACTCGGTCCGGAGTGTGGATGCCGGCCGTCAGAGGCACGGTCCGCATGGGAGGACGTTCCGCACGGGAGGACGTTCCGCAGGGCCGGCGCCGTCAGGACGGCGGACGTTCCAGGATCGCGGCCATGCCCAGTCCTCCGGCCGCTCCGAGACACAACAGGCCGCGGCGGCCGTCCCGTTCGGCGAGGAGCTTGGCCAGTGTGGAGACGATGCGCACGCCGGTCGCGGCGAAGGGATGACCCGTGGCCAGCGAGGAACCGGCCACGTTCAGCCGCTCGCGGGGCACCGGTGCCAGACCGGCCTTCTCCCACGCCGCCAGCACGGCCAGCACGTGGGCGGCGAAGGCCTCGTGGACCTCGATGAAGTCGAAGTCCTCGATGCCCAGCCCCACTCGGCGCAGCAGCCGTGGAACGACGTGTGCGGGGCCCATCATCATGCCCTCGAGCGGATCCTCGGGCTGCCCCGCGTAGTCGACCGCCGCCGAGTCGAAGGCCGTCAGGTACGCCAGGGGAGCGAGCCCCCGTGCACGTGCCCAGGCGTCGTTCGCCAGGAGAACCGTGGCAGCGCCGTCGGTCAGCGGCGTGGAGTTGCCCGCCGTCATCGTCGCGTTCGGCTCCGCACGGCCGAACACCGGCTTCAGGCGGGCGAGTTGTTCCATCGATGTATCAGGGCGCAGAACCTCGTCCACGGTCAGTCCCCGGTACGGGACGATGAGGTCCTCCATGAACCCGCTGCGGTAGGCGGCGGCCAGCCGCCTGTGACTCGTCAGCGTCAGCTCGTCCTGCTCCTCGCGTCCGATGCCCCACAGGCGGGCCGAGACCGCCACGTGCTCTCCCATCGAGTGCCCGGTGCGGGTGTCGGGGTGGACGACCGTGGGCGCGAAGTCCCGAGGGCGTAACCGGGAGAGCGCTCGGACACGACCGGAGACACCGCGCGAGAAGCGAGCCTCGGTCAGCGCGCGGCGCAGACCCGCGCCTAGCGCCATCGGGACATCGCTCATCGTGTCCGTACCGCCCGCGACGGCACTCTCCGTCGCTCCCACCGCGATCTTGGCAGCGGCCGTGACGACCGCCTGCAGACCGGTCGCACAGGCCTGCTGTACGTCGTGGGCGGGGGTGGTCGGGTCGAGGCACGAGTCCAGCACGCATTCCCGCGTCAGATTGAAGTCGCTGCTGTGCTTGACCACCGCGCCGGCGACGACCTCGTCCACACGCTCTCCGGCCAGGTCGAACCGGGCGGCGAGCCCGTCGAGCGCGGCGGTGAGCAACGCTCGGTTGGTGTCGGTGGCGTACGTCCCTCGAGCGCGGGCGAAAGGGGTGCGCACACCACCCAGTACGGCGACCTTCTGGAGCCCGGAAGAGAACATGCCCAGAGGATGGCCGGGGAACGGGTTGCCGTTCGGCGGCCCGGTCCGCCCCCTGCCCCTTCGGCCGGAACCTGGAGCCCGAAGTGCACCGGCGTCCCCCGGGGACTGCTGAACGACGCCGAGGTCAGCATGCTTCACCATATGTCGGCCAAGTCCCCGCAAGCCGTGGGTGAGTGTTCGCGCCGATCGCCGAGAACGAAGGAGCTGGTATGAGCGCCGCCTGTCCGGTTCCGTCGCCCTGCGAGGCGGTCGTGCGCGCCGAGGGACTGTCGAAGACATACCACGGCGCCGGGCTGCCGACGTACGCGGTCCGCGGTGTGGACCTGACGGTGCGCCAGGGCGAGTTCGTGGCCCTGACCGGCCCCTCGGGTGCCGGCAAGTCCACCCTGCTGCACCTCATCGGGGGCCTGCAGCGGCCGGACAGCGGGCGGTTGTGGCTGGACGGGCAGCGTGTCGAGCGGTGCGGCGCGGCGCGGTGGTCGGTCCTGCGCCGACGCCGGATCGGCGTCATGCTCCAGTTCTGCAACCTGGTCTCGCACATGACCGTGGCCGACAACATCGAACTGCCCGCGCTCCTGGCCGGTGCTCCTCCCCGCGCCGCCCAGGAGCGTCGGGCCACTCTCGTCACCGAGCTGGGGCTCGAAGGGCGCGAACGGTCCATGCCCGGTGAACTCTCCGGAGGTGAACGGCAACGGGCCGCGCTGGCGCGAGCCCTGGTCAACGACCCCGCGATCCTCCTCGCCGACGAACCGACGGGCACGCTCGGCGGGCGGGCCTCCCGTGAGATCCAGCGCCTCTTGTCCCGCCTGCACCAACGAGGCCAGACCATCGTGACCGTGACGCACGACGCCGGACTGGCGAGCGGTGCCGACCGTGTCGTCAGCCTCTTCGACGGGCGGGTGACCGATGACACCCGTATCGGCGACACGTGGAGGGAGGACGGCCGGCCGACCCGGACGGGGGTCGCCGGCGTGCTCCGGCTGAGAGGTTAGGAGAAGTCAAGAGGCTGGGGGGTCAGGAAGCCAGGAAGGCAGGAGTGCAGAAGTGCAGAAAGCGAGGAGCCGCTCCCGCCTCACGCCGTCGGGTCGCCGGCGGCCCCGTCGTCGGGCGCCGGGGACGACTGGCCCGCGGACCCGCCCTGGGCGGACAGGATGTGCGCCGAACGCCACATCTGCGGCGACACGCCGTAGGCGTCCTTGAACGCACGGCTGAAGTGGGACGCCGACTTGAAGCCCCAACGGCGCGCGATGGACGACACCGTGTCGGCGCTCGGTGGATGCCGGGACAGTTCCCGGCGAGTGGCGTCAAGACGGTGGGTCCGAACCCATTCGCCGAAGCCGATGTCGCAGCGGGCGAGAATGGAGTAGAGGTAGCGGACCGAGATGTGATGGGCGGCGGCCACCGAGGCGGGCGAGAGGTCGTGATCCGCCAGGTGGGCCCGCATGTACTCCACGATGCGCACGCCGAGGGTCTCGTTCAGCGGACCCGCCGCCAGCGCCGGCCGTTCCGTCTCCGCAGCGATGACGGAACGTATCAGCTCCAGGCTCGGGACGGCCAGGTGGCTTGCCGCGGACCCGGTTGTCAGGTGCGGGCTTCCGGCCAGCTGGGACAGGTAACTCGCGGTCAGGCCGGATATGGAACCGTCGGCCCCCAGCGTGCGCGCGGTCAACTGCCCGACCGCCGCGTCGGGAAGCGCGATGTCCTTCAGGGGAATCCGGAAGAAATGCATGTCGACGCCCTGGTCGAACAACAGCGTGTACGGGCGCCTGGTGTCGTAGAAGGCGATGTCGCCGGGATTCAGGACCGCGTGCCTGCCGTCCTGGATGACCGAACTCTCGCCCGACACCTGCAGACTGATGAACAGCACCGGTTCCCAGTCGGCCTTCGCGAGCCGCGGTGTCCGGTGTACCGTGGCGGGATTCGCCTGGACACGGCTGAGCTGTATGGGGCCCACGTTGGTGAGGGCCACGTCCGCGAACACTCGATCAGGGTCCTTGGGAAGCACCAGCTCGACGGGGACCACCTGATCTCTGATGGTCTGACGCAGGGCGTCAGCGCGATCTCCCACGGGGAGAGTCGACGTTCCCCACTTCGTCGTCGTCATCGGAACCTCCTGCATCGCTCTGCTGCGCACCCTAAAGAGAAGATTCACCACGGAACAGCCGAGAGCACTGGTTCTGCAGGTTGGGGCAAAAATTCTGCGGAGAGGGGCAACCGGCGACGGGCAGTGCGCCCCGGGAAAAGAGGGTCTGCACGCGTAGTCACCGCTGCGCCGGAACCGGTGTCTAGATTCGCTGTCAGGTACCGTCGGCCGCCGCCCCGCGCCGACGGCACCGTGCAAGCCGCAGCCAGGCGGACAACCGAAGCAGCGGACGACGACGTCGGCTCGCCGGCCTGGCCGGCCCGTTCCAAGGAGCAGATCGATGAGTCACACCGGGCATCACGGGCAACCTTCACCTCCCACGGAACCGGCCGCCCAAGCTGATCCGCCCGTGCGGCACACGGACCCGCATGCCGCCCATGGCTCCTCGCACCACGAGAACCACACGGACCATGAGAGCCACGAAGGCCACGAAGGCCACGAGGGTCACGAAGGCCACGAGGGTCACGAGGGCCACGAGGGTCACGAACACCGTCAGCAGCACGGTGGCCACGACCAGCACGCCGGTCACGCTCAGCACGGTGGCCACGATCAGCACGGCGGTCACGACCAGCACGCCGGCCACGATCCCGAGGTCTTCCGGCGGCGCTTCTGGGTGAGCCTCGTACTCGCCCTCCCGCTCGTCGTGGCGAGCCCGATGTTCCAGAGCTGGTTCGGCTACGACCTGACGCTGCCGGGCGACTCGCTCGTCGCACCCCTGCTCGGTTCGGCCGTGTTCCTGTACGGCGGGCTGCCGTTCCTTTCCGGCGCGGTCGCGGAGATCCGGGGGCGGACCCCCGGGATGATGCTGCTGATCTCCATGGCCATCGTGGTCGCCTACGTGGCCTCGCTCGCCACCACCGTGGGCCTGTTCGACCTGGACTTCTGGTGGGAACTGGCCACCCTGGTCACGATCATGCTGCTGGGGCACTGGCAGGAGACCAAGGCCATCGGCCAGGCACAGGGCGCGCTGTCGGCGCTCGCCGCGCTCCTTCCGGACACGGCCGAGGTGGTCCGTGCGGAGGGGACCGGCCAGGTCCCGGTGTCGGAGCTGCGCGTCGGCGACCAGGTCCTCGTGCGGCCGGGCGGCCGGGTGCCGGCCGACGGGACGGTCGTCGACGGCCGGGCCGAGGTGGACGAGTCCATGATCACAGGGGAGTCCCGTGCCGTGGCGCGCGCCGTGGGGGACCGCGTAGTGGCCGGTACCGTCGCCACCGACTCGGTGCTGCGCGTGCGGGTCGAGGCGGTCGGGGAGGACACGGCGCTGGCCGGGATCAGCCGGCTCGTGGAGGAGGCGCAGAAGTCCCGGGGAAGGGCCCAGGTCCTCGCGGACCGGTTCGCCGGGGCGCTCTTCTACGTCGCCACCGGAACCGCGCTCGTCACCTTCGTCGCCTGGTGGCTCACCGGTGACGTGCGGGAAGCGGTGGTGCGTACGGTCACGGTGCTCGTCATCGCCTGCCCGCACGCCCTGGGGCTGGCCATCCCGCTGGTCATCGCGCTGTCGACCGCGGTGGCGGCCAAGGCGGGCATCCTCGTCAAGGACCGGCTGGCCCTGGAGCGCATGCGCACCGTGGACGCCATCCTCTTCGACAAGACGGGCACCCTGACGAAGGGCACCCCCACGGTCACCGGCCATGCCGTCGCCCCCGGCGTCACGGAGGAGAAGGCGCTGGCGCTGGCCGCGGGGATCGAGGCGGACAGCGAGCATCCCCTGGCCAAGGCGCTCACCGCGGCGTCCGACGCCCCGCTCGCGGCGCAGCAGTTCGAGCCGCTCCCGGGCCGTGGCGTGCGCGCTCAGGTGGACGGCACCTGGTACGCCGTCGGAGGACCGGGACTGCTGCGGGAGACGAAGGCGGAGATCCCCGAGGAGATCCGTACGGCGACCGAGGCCTGGGAGCGGGACGGCGGCGCCGTACTGCATCTGCTGGACCTGGACGCGCAGCCGCGCCCGGTCGCACTGGCCGCGTTCGAACTGGAGGACGCCGTGCGCGAGGAGGCGCGGACGCTGCTGGAGCGGCTGCGCGGTGACGACATCCGGATCGTGATGATCACCGGGGACGCGAAGTCCGTCGCGACGAAGGTGGCACAGTCCCTGGGCTTCCGCCCGGACGTCGACGAGGTCTACGCCGAGGTCCTGCCGTCCGAGAAGGACAGCGCGGTGGCGCGCCTCCAGGAGCGCGGGCTCACCGTGGCGATGGTGGGTGACGGCGTGAACGACGCGCCCGCGCTGGCACGGGCCGACGTGGGCATCGCGATCGGCGCGGGCACCGATGTGGCCATCGAGTCCGCCGGGGTGGTGCTGGCCTCGTCCGACGTGCGCGGGGTGCGGGCCGTCGTCACGCTGTCGCGGGCGTCGTACCGGAAGATGATCCAGAACCTGGCCTGGGCGGCCGGCTACAACGTGGTGACCCTGCCGCTGGCCGCCGGCGCCCTCGCCTGGGCCGGAGTCGTGCTGAGCCCGGCCGTCGGCGCACTGCTGATGTCGGCCTCGACCATCGTCGTCGCGATCAACGCGCAGTTGCTGCGCCGCCTCGACCTCCGCCCCGAAGGTCAGTGACGCGAGCCGGCCGGACCACCTCTCCACCAGGCGCTCCGGCCGGCCCGGCGCGGGCGCGCGTCGCGTGGTACGCCAGGCGCGCACCGCCCCGAAGGGACACCGCTGTGCCCGAAGGGGTGCACGCGCGAATTGGCTGGACACATCTCCTCGGCGTGGATCTACTCTCCGAAATCGCCGCCCGTTGCCGTGTCGCCCCCGGACACGGCTCGTGCCGATGCCTGGAGGGCTCATGACCGCCGTTGCACCCGTGGAACCCCCGTCCGACCGCGTCCCGCCGTCGGACGGAAACGACTACGACGGCATTCTCGGGCGTCTGCGCGAACAGACGCGGTGGACGCGAACGCGGCGCGGCGTCGCGCTGGAGCGGGCGGTCACGACCGGCCCCGAGGCGCCGGGGGAGTGGGCGTCCCTCGACGCCGTGATCTCCCGTTGGTGTTCCGACAGACCGTTCCACACCGCCCTGTCGGACGGCCTCACCGACATCACCTACGGCGCACTCGACCAGCGGGCCGACGCGCTCGCCGCGACGCTCGTACGACGAGGCATCGGCAAGGGCGACATCGTCGCCCTGGTGATGGACGCGGGTACGGACTTCGTGGTCCGGCTGCTCGCCGTGTGGCGGGCCGGTGCCGCCTTCCTCCCCCTGTCGCCGGCACACCCGCCCGCGTGGCTGAGCCGGGTGGCGCGACCGGCGGGCGTCGCACTGGTGGCCGGAAAGCCCATCCCCGGCTTCCCGCACTGGGACGACGCGTACGACGAAGTCCGCGACGGAGCCCGCGACGGCGTCCGTGATGGCGTCCGCGACGACGTGCGCGAAGGCGGAGCGCCGCCGGCCGGCCGGAACGCACCCGGCGACCTCGCGTACGTGATCGCCACGTCGGGATCCACCGGGACGCCCAAGCTCGTCATGATCGAGCATCGTGGTCCGGCCAACCTGGTGACGGCGCTGCGCGACCACCTGGGCGGGGTGCCGGACGGCGCGAGGGTCCTCCAGTACGCCCAGCCCGTGTTCGACGGCTTTCTGGTCGAGACGGTCCTGGCGCTGACGAACGGCGGCCGGCTGGAGTGCCCGCCCGGTCCGGGCTGGTCCGGCGAACCACTGGAGGACGTGCTGACCCGGCGGCGCGTCACGCATGCCCTCCTGCCCGCCGCCGTCCTGCGCACGCTGCGCCCCGGCGGGTACCCCGACCTGCGCATGATCGCGAGCGTCGGGGACGTGTGCCTGCCGGAGACCGCCCGCGCCTGGAGCGCTCATTACCGCTTCGTCAACGGGTACGGCCCCACGGAGGCGACCGTGTGCACCACGATGTACACCGCCGACGGCGCGGACCGTTCCCGCGTCCCGATCGGACGTCCGCTCACCGGATGCGAAGTCCACATCCTGGACGAGGAGTTGCGGGAACTACCGACGGGCGTCGCGGGCGAGATCTGCATCGGCGGGGCGGGCGTGGGCCGAGGGTACCTGGGCCGGCCGGAGCTGACCGCGCGGCGATTCGTCGTGGGCCCGTCGGGCGGACGCCTGTACCGCAGCGGCGATCTGGGGCGCAGGCTCGAAGACGGCACCATCGAGTTCCTTGGCAGGCTGGACGACCAGGTGAAGGTGCGCGGGGCGCGCGTCGAACTCGGCCATGTGGAGTCCGCGCTCATCGCCCTGCCCGGCGTACGCGACGCGGTGGCCGTGATCGACCGACGAGGCGAACCCCGGCTGCTCGCCTACGTCCTCACCGAAACCGAAACCGAAACTGAAACCGAAACCGGCACCGACACGGGCACGGGCATCGACGCCGACGCCGTCACCGCCGGCACCTCCGAGGCCCTGCGGGCCGGTCTCGCGGACGTCCTGCCGTCCTACCTGGTGCCCGACCGGATCGTCGTGGTCGACCACTGGCCCCTGACCTCCAGCGGCAAGGTCGACCGCAACGCCCTTCCCCGGCCCACCACTTGCGCCCCGGACGCCCTCGACGCCCAGGCCATCCCCGACGCCCAGGCCGCCCCGTCCGGCGACGCCGAGCGAGCCGTGGCCGAGATCGCCTCCGAACTGCTCGGCACGCGCGTGACCGGCGTGCACGACGACCTTTTCAAACTGGGCGGCAACTCCCTGTTCGCCGCACAGCTAGTGGCCCGGCTGCGGTCCCGGCTGCGCGCCGAAGTCCCCCTGCGGACCGTCCTGTCCGGACGCACGGTCGCCGCCGTCGCGGCCGAACTCGGCCGGGCGAGCGTGGCCGCCGGACCGGGACCGCGGCCCACCGACGCCGCGCCGCGGCCGTCGGCCGGGCAGCGGCGCGTCTGGCTGCTGCACCGGCTGAGGCCGCAGGCACGCGCCTACCACGCGCAGGCGGTGCTCCGCCTCGCCGGGACGCTCGACCGCGCGTCCCTGGAGGCGAGTCTCACCGATCTGGTGCGCCGGCACGACGTCCTGCGCAGCCGGTTCCCGGAGCGGGACGGCGAGCTGACCTGCGTACTGGACGAACCCTGGCGGGTCGTGCTGGACGTGCGCGACCTCAGCACGTCGGACGACCAGGACGCGGCCGTCGCCGACGTCGTACGCGAGCTGGCCGAGGCGCCGTTCGACCTCGCCACCGAAAGGCCCTTCCGGTGGACCCTCCTGCGCCTCGGCAGCCGGGAACACCTCCTCGTCCACGTCGAGCATCACGTGATCCACGACGGCTGGTCCTTCCGCGTCCTCCTGCGCGACCTGCTCGACGGCTACGCGGAGCACCTCGCGACCGGAGCGATCAGCGCGGAGATCCCCTCGGTGGGCTACTACGACTACGCGCGATGGCAGGAGGAGTGGCTCGGGTCGCACGAGGCCGACGTACAGCGCGCGTTCTGGCGGGCCGAACTCGAAGGCGCCCCGACCGTACTGCCTCTGCCCCGGCGCACGGAAGCACTCGCCTCCAGCTTCCGCGGGCGCCTTGCGCGGCGGGAACTGGACGGCGAACTGTCCCGACGGATCGCCGAACTGGCCGACCGCGCCGGTGTGTCCCTGTTCACCGTGCTCCTGGCGGCCTTCTTCGTCCTGCTCCACCGCTACAGCGGTGCCCGTGACCTGCTGGTGGGCTCGGCCGTGGCGAACCGGCGGTGGCGGCAGACGGAGGACACCGTCGGCATGTTCGTCAACACGGTGGTGTTCCGCGGCGACTTCGCCGGCGACCCGACGTTCGAGGACTTCCTGCGGCAGATCCACCGACGGGGCCTCGCCATGGCCGACCACCAAGAACTTCCCTACGACGCGGTGTTCGAGGAGTCTCCCGGCGTACACGGCGACGGCGCCCGCCCTTTGATCCAGACGGCGTTCAGCTTCCACGACGCACCCCTCGGGCCGCTGCGGTCGAACCCGCTCGACGTCACCGTCCTGGAAGGTGTGAGCAACGGATCGGCCAAGGTGGACCTGTCCGTGGTGGCGACACCCAGGTACGCACAGCCCGGACGCGTCTCCCAACTCCCCGGCGCCCTCGTGTCGATCCCCGCGTCGAGCACGCCCGTCGCGCCCAGCGACCGTTCCGCGCTCACCGGCATCACGCTCGCCTGGGAGACCGACTCGGACCTCTTCGACACCTTCTTCACCGACCACATGCCGGCGGCCTTCGACACCCTCCTGCGATCACTCCTGGACGAGCCCGGGACACCGGTGTCCCGCCTGCCCCTGGTCGACTCCCGCACCCGGAGCCGACTGCTCGACCTGGCGGTCGGCCCACGGTCCGAGCCACCGGCCGCACGGGTGCCCGACCTGATCGACCGCTGGGTCCGCGGCACCCCGGACGCGACGGCCGTGGACGGCCCGAAGCCGCTCACGTACGCCGAACTGGCCGAGCAGGCCGACCGCGTGGCCCGCCACCTGTGCACGCGCGGAGTCGGGCGCGGCGACGTGGTGGCCGTGTGGCTTCCCCGCGGCCCCGACATCGCCGTGACCCTCCTCGCGGTGATGAAGACCGGCGCCGCCTCGCTGCCGCTCGACCCCTCGACCCCGCCCCACCGGCTCGCCGACCTGATGGCCGACTGCGGTGCGGACGTCGTCGTCACTACTGCCGACCTGGCCGGCGGCATACCGCAGGGTATGTCCCGCGTGGTCCTGGACACCGTGCCGGACGTGGCCGTCGAACTGCCCCGCGGCAAGGCCGAGGACGCCTGCTACGTCCTGTACACCTCCGGGAGCAGCGGCACACCCAAGGGCGTCGTCGTCCCGCACTCCTCGGTCGCCGCGCGCGTCTGGGACGACGGCATGAACGCGTTCCGGCCCGGCGACGTCATGCTCTCGGCGTCCTCCGTCGCCGTCGACCCCTTCGTGCTGGAACTGTGGGGCCCGCTCGTCCACGGCGCGGCCGTACGCTTCCTGCCCGCGACCTGGGACATGGCCGGCCTCGCCCGCGCACTGGCCGCTCCGGGCGTGAGTCACGCGATGCTGTCCGTCGCGGTGCTGGACGAACTGCTCACCGAGTTCCCGCACGCGCTGACCGATTCCCCGCTCACGTGCCTCGTCACCGGCGGTGACGTGGTGCCACCCGCACTGGCCGAGGCGCTGGGAAGCACCGGGATCCCCCGCGTGTACGACGCCTACGGGCCCACGGAGACGACCGTCGTCGTCACCGGCATGCCGCTGACCGGGTGGCGGGCAGCCGCGGACCGGCCCCGGGTCCCCATCGGCCGCCCCCTGCCCAACAGCCTGCTCTACGTGCTGGACCGGCAGGGAAACCTGGTCCCCCCGGGCGTCAGCGGGGAGATCTGTGTCGGCGGTCCCGTGGTCGCGCGCGGATACGTGGGCGCGGCGGAGGGGGCCGAGAAGCGGTTCGAGGAAGGGGGTGAAGAACAGCTTCACGAGGAGTTTCACGAGGGGTTCACCGGCAACCCGTACGCGCCCGGCCGGTTGTACCGGACCGGCGACCGCGGCCGGTGGCTCGCCGACGGCTGCCTCGAATACCTCGGGCGAAGCGACGAACAGGTCAAGATCCGCGGCTTCCGCGTCGAACCCGCCGAGGTGCGCACCGGGCTCCTGCGCCTGCCCGGAGTCCGTGACGCGGTCGTCGTCGCGGACGGGGCGGCGGACCGGCTCGTGGCCCATGTGCTGACCGAACGCGAGGGCGCGGACGTCCGCATGGCGCTGGCCGAGCGCCTGCCGGATCACCTCGTACCCAGCGTGATCATGACGCACCGGCACTTCCCTCTCACCTCCGGCGGCAAGGTGGACGTGCGCGCGCTTCCCCTGGCGCCCGTACGGGAGGAGCCGCGGACCGAGCCGTCCAACGACCTCGAGACACTCCTGGTGCACCTGGTCACCGAGGTGTGTGGCATCCGGCCGGGCGTGCATGACAATCTGTTCCGTATGGGCATGCACTCTCTGCAGGCCATGCGGCTGTCCCACCGCGTCTCCGTCGCGCTGGGCCACGTCGTCGGCCTCGAACTCCTCCTCACCCGGCCGACCGTCGCCGAACTCGCCGAAGAACTGGGGGAGTCGGGGAAGGCGGGGATGCCGGGGACGCCGGGGGAGCTGACGGACAGGACGCCGGCCGCGGTCGACGTCAGCACGATCGCGAGAGTGGCCAGATGACGACCTCCTTCCCGCTGTCCGCCGCACAACGCACCGTCTGGGACATGCACCGCAAGGACCCCAGCGGGCACCGGCAGAGCACCCAGCGGACGTTCGTGGTGACGGGGCCGCTGGACCTGGAGGCGCTCCGGACGGCGGTCGACATGGTCGTCGAACGCCACGAACCCCTGCGCACCGTGTTCCTGGAGGGGCCCGTCCAGCGCATACGCCCCCACCTGCCCGCCCCGCTCGACATCGTCTCCACGGCGCCCGAACCGCGCGCCTACGACCTGACGCAGGGCCCGCTCCTGCGCCTCGCGGTCCGTGAACTCGGCGACCTTCGGTACGAAGTCACCGTGTTCCTGCACCTGTTGGCGGCCGACGGCTGGTCCATGGACGTGTTCTTCGCCGATCTCTCGGCCTGCTACCGCGCCGCCCGCCACGGCAAGGCACCCGAACTCCCCGCCCTGCCCGTGCAGTACGTGGACTATGCGGCCTGGCAGAACGGCCGGCTGGGTCCCGAGCGGATCCGGGAACTCGAAGAGTGGTGGCGTGCCGCGCTCGACGGCTACCCGGTGCCGGCCCCGCGCGACTCGCCTCCGGACGCGAGCGATGCGCGTCCGGCGAAGGACGGCGTACATCCGGGTGAGACACGTCCGGGTGAGCACGCTCCTTCAGCGGCCTGGCCACCGGGACGGGCCAAAAGCCACGTGCGGACCGTGAGCGCGGACCGGATGGACGCGCTGCGCGCCCTGGCCCGGCGGCGGGCCCAGTCCATGTTCTCGGTCCTCGCGGCCGGCTGTGCGCTCGCCCTGACCCGGGACAGCGGCCAGGACCGCGTCCTGCTGGGCCTGGCCGTCGCGAACCGGGACCGGCCCGAGATCGAGCGTGCCCTGGGGTTCTTCGTCACCCTCACGGTGCTGCCCGTCGACCTGCGGGACGCCCGCGACTTCGGCGCCCTGGCCGAGCGCGTCGCCCAGGCGCGGGCGGCCACCTACAGCCACCGCGAGCTGCCCCTGCACCTGGTCGCCGCGGCCACGGGTCTGCCCGAGTCGGACGACGGCACCTTCTCGCTCCCGGCCGTGTTCGCCCACCACCCCGCGGGCAGCCTCGGCACACTGGAACTCGACGGCTGCGAGATCGTCGAGCGGCCCGACCCCGACACGGCCAGATTCGCCCTCACCATCAGGGCACGGGAAGCGTCCGACGGCAGCTGCGAGATCCGGGCGGAGTACGACCGCGCCCACCATCCGGACGCGGAGATCAGCGCGCTCCTCGACGCCTACGAGGCCGTGCTCCACGACGTGTCCGAACGACATGAACGGCACTTGGACGTCGTGCCCACAACGGTGTCCTTTCGGGCAACAAAACGCCCCGGCGGTGGCGGGGCCTCGTAGCAGGACCCGAGGCTGGCGCCATGAACACCCCTGTGATGCGCGTGATCGGGCAGAACGCCTACGGCGGACCCGAAGTGCTGCGCGAGATCGATCTGCCCCGGCCGGTACCCGGGCCCGGGCAGATCCTGGTGGCCGTACGAGCGGCCGGACTCAACCCGAGCGACTGGAAACACCGGTCGGCGGGCCTGTTCCTGAACCGGCTGCCGCTCGTCCTCGGCTGGGACGTCTCGGGAGTCGTCGAGGAGGTGGGCCTGGGCGTGACGCTCTTCAAGCCCGGCGACGACGTCTTCGGGATGCTGCCGTATCCGCAGGGGGTCGGCTCGCACGCCGAATTCGTCACCGGCCCGGCCCGCTCCTTCGCCCGCAAGCCGTTACGGATCGGACACGTCGAGGCCGCCGCACTGCCGCTGGCCGCACTCACCGCGTACCAGGCGATCGTCGACACGGCCGGGGTCCAGGGCGGCCAGCGGGTCCTGATCCACGCGGCGGCCGGGGGCGTGGGGCACCTGGCCGTGCAGCTGGCCAAGGCGCGCGGTGCCCATGTCATCGGGACCGCGAGCGCCCCGAAGCACGGCTTCGTCCGGTTCGTCGGCGCCGACGAGGTGATCGACTACCGCACCACCGACTTCAGGGACTGCGCGAAGGACATCGACATGGTCCTGGACCCGGTCGCGGGGGACACCCGGACACGTTCGCTCGACGTTCTGCGCCCGGGTGGCATCCTCGTCTCGCTGCTGCCCGGAAACGACCCCGACGAGGCGTCCAAGGCACGCGCGGCGGGCGTGCGCGTGGAGACCATGCTCGTCGAGTCCGACCACTTCGGTATGCGGGCCATCGCCGACCTGGTCGAGGCCGGCCGGCTGCGCCCCCACGTCGAGGCGGTGTTCCCGCTCTCCGAGGCGCCCAGGGCACACGCCCTGGGGGAGACCGGGCGGACTTCGGGCAAGATCGTACTGGCGGTGGATCCGGACCGTCGGGCCTCGTGAGGCGGTCGGCCGCTCGTGGCTCAAAGCGCGCGTAGGGCACGTAGGTGCACAACCGAGGGTCGAGAGTGCCGGTTTGCGGCACCCGTGACTCGTGCCGCCCACGGGTAACCGCCTACCCTGCGGGCATGGCCGACTCCCGACAGCGCCGGCTGTCTTCTGGTTCCGAGTACGACACCCTCCTCGACAGCCTTCGTGGCCACTCCCCCTGGGCCGTGACCCGGCCGGTACCCGCACCGCCGAGCAGGGCCGACACGACCGACACGGCTCCCGACGAGCCGGGTCCCTGGGAGTCGGTCGGGGAAAGCGTCGCCAGGCGGTGCGCACACTCGCCCACGGCGCCGGCGGTGTACGACAGCACTACCGAGGTCAGTTACGGCGAGCTGGGGGCGAGGGTCGACGCCCTCGCCACGGCGCTGGTGGACGCGGGCGTCGGCAAGGGCGACATCGTCGCCCTCGTCTTCGACCGGGGCGTGGAGTTCGTCGTGGCCGCCCTCGCCACGTGGCGCGCCGGCGCCGCCTATCTGCCCCTGTCACCCACGCACCCCGAAACATGGCTCACGGACGCCACACGCCGGGCAGGAGCCGTTCTCGGCCTTGGCAAGCCCGTCCCCGGTCTCCCTCACCTGCACGAACCCTTGGCCGCCATCGACTTGAGCGAAGCACCCGCGCCCGCCGGCCCGCGCGAGGTGGCCGGGGCCGTTGGTTCCAGTGGGGATCCGAACGGTCCCGGGGATCTCGCGTACGTCATCGCCACGTCCGGGTCGACGGGCGTGCCGAAGCTGGTCATGATCGAGCACGGCGGGCTGGCGAATCTCGTGCGGGCGCAGCGCGCCTCCCTCGGCACGATCTCGGCGCGCTCGCGGGTGCTCCAGTTCGGCCACCCGGCCTTCGACGCCGCCACGTTCGACATTCTGCTGGCCCTGGCGAACGGCGCCCGCCTCGTCGTACCGGGCGAGAAGGAACTGTCCGGTGACACGCTCGCGGACCTCCTCGTCACCCGGGGCGTCACGCACGCGGTGGTGTCGGCGGCGGTGCTGCGCACGCTGCGACCGGGTGGGTTCCCCGACCTCCAGGTGCTGGTGAGCATGGGGGACGTCTGCCTGCCCGAGACCGCGCGGCAGTGGGCCCCGCATCACCGGTTCATCAACGGATACGGGCCCACCGAGACGACGATCTGCGCGACCGTGTACACGGCGACCGGCGCAGAGAGCACGCGCGTCCCCATCGGACGGCCGGTCCCCGGATACTCCGTCGTCCTGCTGGACGAGCACCTGGAGCCGGTGCCGGCCGGCGCGGTGGGGGAGATCTGCATCGGCGGCGCGGGCGTCGGCCGCGGCTATCTGGGCGACCCGGAACTGACGGCCCGGCGGTTCGTCGAACTCCCGGGCGTCGGCCGCGTCTACCGCAGTGGTGATCTCGGCCGGCTCCTCCCTGACGGCACGATCGAGTTCCTCGGCCGCGCGGACGACCAGGTGAAGGTGCGCGGGGTGCGCATCGAACTCGGCCAGGTGGAGGCCGCGCTCGCGGCACAGCCCGGGGTGCGCGACGCCCTCGCGGTGGTCGATCGCCCCGGCGATCACGGCGCCGGTCACGGCGCCGGTCACACCGGCGAGGCGCGGCTGCTCGGCTATGTGATCGGCGACGTGGACCCGGCGGCACTGCGGGCGGCCCTCGCCCGCGAACTGCCCGGGTACCTGGTGCCCGACCAGGTGGTCGTGGTCGGCCACTGGCCGCTCACGGTCAGCGGGAAGGTGGACCGGGCCGCGCTGCCCCGGCCGGGGAACGCCGCCCGCAGCGTGCAGGGGCCACGCGACGACACCGAGGCCTGTGTGGTCGAGGTCGCCTCCGAGTTGCTCGGCATCCCGGAGGAACGGATCGACGTGGACGACGACTTGTTCGAGCTGGGCGGCAACTCGCTGCTGGCCGCGCAACTCGTCGCCCGGCTGCGGACCAGGCTGGGGGCCGAGGTCGCCGTACGGAGCGTCCTGGAGGGCCGCTCACCGGCGGCGATCGCCGCGCGGATCGGCAGCACGGCAGGCGACACGGGCCCCCGGCCCGGCGGCGACGGCCCGCCGCAGCCGTCGTACGGGCAGCGGCGCGTGTGGCTGATGCACGGCCTGAACCCGGACTCGCGCGCCTACCACTCGCAGTCCGTGTTCCGGCTGGCCGGTGAACTGTCCATCGAGTCCCTTGAGGCGAGCCTCACCGAGATCGTGCGGACCCAGGACGTGCTGCGCAGCCGGTTCCCCGTGATCGACGGCGAGCTGACCTGCGTGATCGACGAACCATGGCCGGTCAGGCTGGACATACGGGACCTGACGGGCAGCGCCGACCCGTCGGCGGCCGTCGGCACGGCCGTACGCGAACTGCTGGAGGCACCCTTCGACCTGGAGCACGCCCCGCCGTTCCGCTGGGGGCTGCTGCGTCTCGGGGACGAGGAGCACGTCTTCGTCCACATCGAGCACCATGTGGTCCACGACGGCTGGTCGTTCCGCGTGTTCGTACGTGATCTCCTCGACGGCTACTCCGAGCACCTCGAACACGGCACGATCAGCCGTGCCGCGCCGGCCGTGAGCTACTACGACTACACACGCTGGCAACAGGAGTGGCTCTCCTCCCCGGAGGCGGACGCGCAACGGGCTTTCTGGCGCGCGGAGTTGGACGGAGCCGAGACCGTGCTCCGGCTGCCCCGCCGCACCCAGGCGCCCGCCACCCGGTTCCTGGGGCGCACACCGCGACTGGACATCGACGCGATGACGTCCCAGCGCCTCGCGGACCTGGCCGAACAGTGCGGGACCACCCTCTACAACACCTTGCTGGCCGCGTTCTTCGTCCTGCTGCACACCTACACGGGCTCCCGCGACCTCCTCGTGGGGTCGGCGGTCGCGGACCGGCGCTGGCAGCAGACCGAGAACCTGCTCGGCATGTTCGTCAACAACGTGGTGTTCCGCGGCCGGTTCGACGGCGACCCCACCTTCGTCGAGTTCCTGGACCGGATCCGTGAGCGCTCCCACGCCGTGTACGACCACCAGGAACTCCCGTACGACCTGATCTTCGCCGAGTCCCAGGCCGCCCGCGGAGACGGGGCGCGCCCCCTGGTGCAGGCTATGTTCAACTTCCACGACTCCCCGCTGGGCGCCCTGCGCCCGACGCCGCTGGAGACGAGCATCGTCGAGGGGCTCGGCAACGGGTCGGCGAAGTTCGACATCTCCGTGGTCGGGGTGCCGCGTTACGCCCAACCCGGTCGCATCTCCCAGCTCGGCGGCGACCTGGTGACCATCCCGCGCTCCACCGAGCCCGTGCTGCCCAGCGCGCGCACCGCGCTGGAAGGCATCACGCTCGCCTGGGAGTTCGACACCGACATGTTCGACGAGTTCTTCTGCGCGCACATGCTCACCGCGTACGAGACACTCCTGCGCTCCCTCCTGGACGCGCCGGACACCCCGGTCTCCCAGCTCGACCTGCTCGACGGGGCCACCCGGTCGGACCTGCTCACGTGGGGGCGCGGCCGTACCACCGAGCCCCCCTCCTCATGGCTGCCGGATCTCGTGGCCCGCTGGGTCCGTGAGACGCCCGAGGCGCTGGCCCTCGACGGTCCGACGCAGCTGAACTACGCGCAGCTGGACGCCGCTTCGGCGAGGATCGCCCGGCATCTGCGCGGCCTCGGAGTGGGCCGTGGCGACGTGGTCGGGGTGCGGGTCCCGCACGCCCCGGAGATGGTCGTCGCGCACCTCGGCGTGATCAGGTCGGGCGCGGCCTGTCTGCCGCTGGACCCGGCGGATCCGCCGGCCCGCGCGGCGGCGCTGATGGCCGACTGCGGCGCGACGACGATGCTGACGGCGGCGGCCCTGGCCTGCGACGCACCCGAGCACGCCCGCACCGTGGTGGTGGAGGACATCGAGGACGCGCCCGCCGACGCCGCCGGGGAAGAACTGCCGCGCGGCGAGGCCTCCGACGCGGGCTACATCCTGTACACCTCCGGAAGCAGCGGGGTGCCCAAGGGCGTGATCATCGAGCATCGCTCTGTGGCGTCACGGGCGTTCGACGACGAGGTGACCGGCGTCACCGCCCAGGACGACACCGTCCTCGCCGTGGCATCCCCCTCCTTCGACCTGTCCGTGCAGGAGATGTGGAGCCCCCTCGTGCACGGTGCGACCGCGCGCGTCCTGCCTCGTCCCTGGCATCTCGCCGACGTGGCGGACGAGTTGAAGAGGGAGGAGGTCACCCGGGCCTTCCTGTCCGCAGCCGTCTTCAACGAACTGGCCATGGCGTACCCGGACGCGTTCGACGGCATGCGGCGCGTCGCCAGCGGCGGCGACATCATCGCGCCCGAGGCCGTCGCGGCGATGCGGGAGCGGGGCGTGCGTCATGTGACGAACGGGTACGGACCGACCGAGACCACCATCTACGCCACCGTGATGTCGCTGGAGGACTGGCCGGCGGACGCCGGACCGGGTCTCCCCATCGGCCGGCCGACGGCGAACACCTCGGTGTACGTACTCGACGAGCAGCTGCGGCTGCTCCCGCCGGGCGCGGTCGGAGAGATCTGCATAGGCGGCGTGGGGGTGGCACGCGGTTACACACGACCGGGCAACCGGTTCGTACCGAACCCCTTCGACGACGGAACCCTCTACCGCACGGGCGACAGGGGACGCTGGCTCGACGGCGGGGTGCTGGACTTCGCCGGACGGGGCGACACGCAGGTCAAGATCCGCGGATTCCGGGTCGAGCCCGCCGAAGTGCGGGCCGCGCTCCTGTCGCTCCCCCAGGTCCGTGACGCCGTCGTCCTCGTCGACCGTGACGAGCACAAGCTGGTGGGCCATGTCCTCAGCACGCGTACCGGCGCGGACATCCGGCGCGCGCTCGCCGAGGTGCTGCCCCGCCATCTCGTGCCGAGCGTCGTGGTGCCGTACGACAGCTTCCCGCTCAACGCCAACGGCAAGGTGGACGTGCCGGCGCTGAGCAAGGCGCCGCTCCCGCGCACCGAGTACGAGGCGCCCCGCACCCCGTGGGAGGAGGTGATCGCGCAGGCGGTCACCGACGTGTGCGGCGTGCGGCCCGGCATCCACGAGAACCTGTACGACCTCGGCATGCACTCGCTGCAGGCGATGCGCCTGGTCTCCCGTATCTCGGCCACGACCGGCCGGCCGATCGGCCTCGCGACGGTGCTGCTCGGCCCGACCGTCGCCGAACTCGCCGCCGCCGTCGAGGCGACGCCGCCCGAGGAGGACACCATCACCAGGGTCCGCAGGTGACCATCCGCGCAGACGAGCGGGCTCCCTCGCGACGGTGTCGCGAGGGAGCCCGCTCGGGTGTGATCAGGGGGTGTGATCAGGGGACGTGATCAGCCCCTGTGAACAGCCTCGTCAGCTCATCTTGTCGTGGACGGCGCGAGCGCGGGAGGCCTGCGCGGGGACGACGGCGTCCGGCGCCGGTTCGTGGTCGTCGTCGTCCACCGGGACGCGCACCAGCCCGAGGGCCGGCTCGCTCACCAGACGGAGACCCAGCAGGGCCGCGTCACTCTGCGGCGTGGCCCGCAGGGCGTCGAAGGCGGGCCGCTGGCCGGCGCGGGTGTGCAACTCCTCCTCCACACGGTCGGCTTCCGCCGTGAGGGTCGCGGCGGTCACCCGCGTGGTCGCGTCCCTCACCTCACGCAGGTCCGACATCCCCGCGATGATCTCCCCGAAGTCGGCCGAACCGAACGAGGCCGGGCCGTCGCCGCCGGGTGCGGAACCCGCGTCGGGGCGGGCCAGCCGGTGAGCGGTCCAGAAGAAGTCGTTCATGCCGTGGTAGCTCTCGTACATGCTGCTCACGAGCGCCAGCATGCGGGTGTAGGCGCGCCTGTAGGAGGCCTCGAAGAAGCTCAGGCCCTCCGCCTCGGACACCTCGCCGCGGTGCGCGGACAGGAGCGAGGCAGCCCCCACCAGGGCCCCGTGGAGCGCGAGATGCACCCCCGTGGACAGCAGCGGGTCCAGGAAGCACGCCGAGTCGCCGATGAGCATGTAGCCCGGTCCGCAGAAGCGGTCGGCCACGTAGGAGTAGTCGGTCTCGGCGCGCACCTCGTCCATCTGCTCGGCTCCGGAGAGCAGGTCGCGTACGGTGTCCGACTCCTGGATGACGGAGTGGTACAGCTCGTCGAGCGAGCCGGCGGCACGACGGCGCTCGGCGAAGAGGTCCTTGTGCGTCACCAGGCCGACGCTCATGCGGCCGCCGTGCAGCGGAATGACCCAGTACCAGCCCTGCGGCGACGAGACGACGTTCACGCCGCCCTCGGGGCTGCCGGGCAGCAGCCGCGCCCCCTTCCAGTAGCCCCACAGCGCCACGTTCCGGAAGAGGCTGTGCTGCTGCCTGTTGCGCAGGTGGCGGACGCTGAGCAGACCGGCACGCCCGGAGGCGTCGATGAGGAAGTCGAAGTCGTTCAGGACATAGGGGTCACCGTTCTCGGGCACGCAGGTGACCGCCGTCGGCCGTCCGGTCTCGTCGAACTCGACGGACTTCGCGGCCACCTGCTCGCGGACCTCGACGCCCTTCGCGGCGGCGTTGGCCAGCAGCAGCGCGTCGAACTCGGCGCGGTCCACCTGCCACGTCCGGACGCTGTCACCGAACAGCTTGCTCCAGTCGATGGTCCAGTTGTCGGACCCCCAGTGGAACACCCCGCCGCGCTTGACCTGGTACCCGCCCGCGTCCAGCAGCTCCGCCGCCCCGATCAGCTCCAGCACCTGCCGGGTGGCCGGTGTCAGGGACTCGCCGATGTGGTAGCGGGGGAAACGCGCCGATTCCAGCAGTCGTACGTTCATCCCGTGCTGCGCCAGCAGGGTCGCGGTCACGGAACCCGCCGGACCTCCACCGACCACGAGGACGTTGTACGGGCGTGTCATGAGGCTTCTCCCAGAAGACGCTGGTGACGGACGGACGACAGCGGAGGGTCCAGCAGCGTGACGGCGTTGGTGCGCATCACGCCTTCCAGCGCGGCCACGTCCAGATGCTCGGAGGCGAAGAGGCCGTCGGTGTTGGCGGCCACCGCGGGTTCGGGAGCGAAGGGGTAGTCGCTGCCGTACAGCAGGTGCCCCGGGTCGGTGACGGACAGCAGGGCGGCGAGGGCGGGTTCGTTGCCGCTGAGCGCGACGTCGTAGTAGAGCGACCCGATCTGGTCCAGGATCCCCTGAGGTGACAGGCCCGGCGCCCGGCCGGGCATCGGCATGTCCCCGGCGAAGCTGGCCAGCCGCCATGCCAGGGCCGGTATGGCCGCGCCGGCGTGCGGCACGACCACGCGAAGTCCCGGGTAGCGCTGCAGGGTTCCGCTGTACAGGAGGTTGGTCACCGCCCGGGTCGTGTCGAGGGGGAACTCCAGCACCGGGGAGGGGCGGCCGAGCGTGGTCGCCTCCCAGCACACCGGCGAGGTGGGATGGAGGAGGACCACGGCCTCCCAGTCGGCCAGGGCCGCGAAGACCGGCTCGAACATCGGGTCACCCAGATAGACACCGGCGTAGTGGGTGAACAGGGTCACCGCGCTCACACCGAGTTCACCGAAGCAGTACTCGATGGCCTTCAGCGCCCCCTCGACGTTCGGCAGCGGG
Organism: Streptomyces sp. NPDC048297; assembly: GCF_043201585.1. NCBI lineage: Bacteria > Bacillati > Actinomycetota > Actinomycetes > Kitasatosporales > Streptomycetaceae > Streptomyces > Streptomyces sp. NPDC048297. The sequence continues at coordinate 412,516 of NZ_JBICZA010000002.1, read as the reverse complement.
AGCACGGCGGTGGAGCCGAACCGCTCGGGCCGCTCGGCGACGATGGCGGCGATCTCCTCGTTGGCGCAGGCCGCCAGTGCGTCCGCCTGGGCTCCGTCCGCCAGCGTGTGCACGGGCGGAGAGGCGAGCGAGAGCAGCTGGAAGTCGATCCCCGCACGGTCCATGAAGGCCACCGCTTCGTCCGCGTCCCAGCGCGGAATGGGGAAACCGCCGTCGAACACGCTCAGGCCCGTGGCCCGCGCGGCATCGAGATAGCTCTTCGGCAGGCAGTGCGCGTGGACGTCGATCAGCCCGCCGGTGCGGGCGTCACCGGTGGAAGGACCGCGATTGCTGTGCCGCAGCATGGTGACCAGAGCCTCACATTCCCCGGAACACGATGGCGGAGTTGTTTCCGCCCATGCCCACGCTGGTCGAGATCGCGGCGGAGACAGGCGCGTTGATCCCCTCGCCGATGACATGGGTCAGCTCGCACTCCGGGTCCGGCACGCGCAGGCCGACGCTCGGGGGCACCTGGTCCCGGCAGCTGGCCAGCAGCGCGACCATCGCCTCGAACGCGCCCGAGGCACCCAGCATGTGCCCGGTGGCGCCCTTCACGCCGCTCACCGGCATGTTGTCGACGTGCGGCCCGAAGACCTTGCGCAGGGCCGTCGCCTCGGCGGGGTCGTTGGTCTTGGTGGCCGTTCCGTGCACGTTGACGTAGCCGATCTCGTCGGCGCGGACGCCCGAGTCCTCCAGGGCCTCCACGAGGCACGCGGTCATTCCGGGGGCGTCGCCGGGCGGGATGTCGCTCATGTCGAACGCGTCGCCGCGCTGTCCATAGCCGAGGATCTCCCCGTAGATCCGGGCCTTGCGGCGCAGCGCGTGCTCGCGCTCCTCCAGCACCATGACGGCGGCGCCCTCGCCCAGCACGGTGCCGTCGCGGTCGCGGTCGAACGGGCGGCAGGCACCGGCGCGCGAGCCGGTGTGGTTCTGCGCGAAGCCGGACACGATGATCTCGGTCACGGGGGACTCGGCGCCGCCGGCGACCATGACCTCCGCCCGGCCGAAGCGGATCTTCTCGTACGCGGCGATCAGCGACTCGGCGCCGGACGCCGACGCTCCCGAGACGGTGACCAGCGGACCGCACAGCCCGTGGCGCACCGAGAGGAGCGAGGTGCCCGCGTTGGGCAGGGTCTGGTTGAACAGCCGCGGTGACACGGCCCTGGTCCCCGCCTCCTCAAGGCGCTTGAACTGCCCCTGGAGCACCTCGGTGCTGGAGAAGGCCATGCCGATCGCCGCGCCGAACCGCTCGAACCGCGCGGGCGACTTCTTGCGCGACACGATCTCGTTGCGCGGCACGTCCAGCCCGGCGTCGTTCAGGGCGGCGTCGGCGGCTGCCAGAACGTAGTGCTGGTACCGGTCGAGCACACGCTGGTCGCGGGGGGATATGCCGTAGGCCGCCGGGTCGAACGCGGAGATCTCCCCGGAGGTCTTCACCGGGCAGCGGTCCGTGTTGAAGCGGGTGGTCGGTGCCACCCCGCTCCTGCCGGTTATGAGGGCGGCGAAGTTCTCGTCCACGGTGAGGGCCAGCGGGGTGATCGCGCCCAGTCCGGTGATGACGACACGTCTCATTTCTGCACTCCTTCGCATTTGTTTCTGGCGCGCCTGTTTCCTGCGCTTCTGTTTCCTGCGCGGTTATTTCCGGGCGATGACCGCGCCATTGGCGCCCGCGGCCTCGAAATGGATGACTCGCCCGTCGGTGAATCCGGCCTCCGCGAGCCAGGAGAGGTACTCGTCCTCCGCGTAGTTCTTGCCGCCCGCCGTTTCGACGACCATGTTCAGTCCCATGAGAGCGGCGGACGCCGGGCCGGTGCGCTCGGGGTTCAGCAGGAGTTCGCAGATAACGATCTGGCCGCCCGGCTCCAGCGCCTCATAGCACTTGGACAGCAACTGCCGGCCGGTGTGCTCGTCCCAGTCGTGCAGAATCGAGCTGAGCAGGATGACATCGTGTCCGCGGGGGAGTTCCGGATCGGCGACGAAATCACCGGCCACAAAGGAAATGGCTTCCGATCGCCCTGCCTTGGAGATCTTCTCCTCCGCGATGGGGCGCACATGCGGGAGGTCGAACACCGTCGCCGTGAGGTGGGGGTAGTACTTGGAGAGCCCGATGGGGAACGCCGCCGAACCGCCTCCCACATCCAGCAGTCGCCGGTGCTGGTGGAAGTCCACGACATCAGCGAGTTTCGCGGCCGTGTAGGCGGACAGGGAGAACATGGCTTCCCAGAACAATTCCAGCATCACCGGGTCCTCGGCGGCGAACACCGAGTCCTGCGTACGCGGATCCCAGGTCAGGGGCGCGTTGGTCCGCATCGCATCGATCACCCGGTGCCAGGCCGGGTACTCCCGCTGGTCGCAGTAGCGGACGAAACCGCCGAAGTACCGGGGACGCCCGACGACGAGGAACTCTTCGGAGATCGGGGTGTTGCCGTAGGCGTCCCCCTCCTTGTCGAGGAGTCCGAGGGAGGCACAGCCGGCGAGGAACATGTCGGCGGGGCGCTCGTGAATACCGAGTTCCGCGGCGATCTCCTTGAGCGACATGCGGCGCCCGTCGGCCAGAAGGCTGAAGAGATTCAGTTCGACCGCAGCCGCGAACGTCTTGAATCCCCAGAAAGCACCGGCCAGTTCCATCAGTGGGGCAGGCGAGAGAGCGCTGTCCGTGGTCTGCGCATGGGTCATTTATGTCTCCTGAAGCACCGGGGGATGCCTGGTCACAGCCGGTCCGCTCTGACTCCAGACACAGCGACTATCGAGAGATTCGGCGAGGGGCAGAAGTGCGCGGACACGCCGATGCCCCATGTGGCTCAGGGTGTGCATCTTGGTGCTTGAAGTGACTGCGGAAGCTTGCCGAGCCGCGCGACGGGGTACTGGTCGTACGCGTCCGCGTGCGCGGCCGCCAGGTGCTGCGCGCGAGGCGCACTGTGCACCAAGGGGCATGGCGACTTCCCCGGCGGGCAGAAGTGGACACCGGCCCGGCACCGGGAGCACACAATAGTGAAGGCTTCGGGAACTCCCGTGCAAGGCGCGGGTTTCGGCCACGCCAAGTCGAAAAGACGCCCCTTGATGAACATCCACGCGCCCGCGTCCCGCACCCCCGGGATGCCTCACGACGTGCTGGCCGGCCTGGTCGCCGGCGTCGGAAACGATCCGAAGGCCGTCGTCCGCCAGGTCGAGGACCGAGTCAGGCGGGCGGCCGAGAAGGCCGGCGGCTGCGGCATGGGCTCCTGGAACACCTGAGAAGCGGCAAGGGCTCGGGCGCGCCATGCACTTCATGAACGTCGGGCACACGTGTGTCAACGCGGCCCGGCTGGTGCACGCCGTCACCGGTGAACCCCCCGGTGCGGACACCCTTCATGAGGCCTACCGGGCGGCGATCTCGGCCCCTTGGATGCGCCCCTTCCCGGCCGAGCGGGAGGGGGTGTCCATCGTCCACGACGTGGAGCCGTGGGCGAGCCACTGCCGGGGCCGCGGCATCTTCGAGGAGATCTTCGCCGGGGCCGGGGCCGGGCCCGTCGGCGCGGCGACCCGTGCGCACCGTGACTCCCGCATGGCCGCAGCCCTTGACCTCGTCCAGGACATCAGCCCCGACCTCCGCCTCATGGTGGAACTGCTCGTCACCGACGTGCTGTTGGTCGACACCGACGAGGCGGGCGGTGGCTCGCACTCCTCGATTCCCGGGCTCGTCGTACTGAGCCCCGGTGCGGACTGGGACACGGGCGACTACGCCATGAGCCTCGTCCACGAGTTCATGCACCTCAACCTCTTCCTGGCCGACAGCGTCTACGGCGTCTTCACCCTCTCCTCCGACGAGCTGGAGGACGAGAGGTACCTCGCCCTGTCCGCGGTCAAGGGACGTCGCCGGCCGCTCGACAGGGCCTTCCACGCGGCTGTCGTCACCGTGCCCGTGATCCTCATGCGGCACCGCCTCGGCATGAGCCCGTTCGACGCGTCAGGGCCCGAGGAGTTCCAGCGGGCATGCGCGGATCTCCAGCGGCACGAGGGCGTGTTCAGCGACTACGGCAGGCTCCTGCTCGGGGAACTGACCGCGTTCAGCCGGAACCTCGACGTCGCCCACGCCGGCCGCTGCGTCTCCGATCCCCGGTACGCCGCTTACCCACCGGTGCCCTTCACCCACGGCGCGATCCCGCAAGAACGCCTCCTGTGATCCTTGTCGCTGCCGTGACGCGTGTGCGCGCGGTGCCCCATGGGCAGTCAGTGCAGGATGCGGAAGGATGGTGTCCGACCTGTGGGGGAAGCCGTGAGAGTGTGTGTCATCGGTGCGGGCTTGTCGGGGCTGGCGGCGGCACGCGCCCTCACGTCGCGGGGCGTCGGGTTCGTCTGCCTGGAGAAGTCCGCCGGCGTCGGCGGGATCTGGCGCCGGCCGCAGGCGGGTGAGCGCGGTCCCGGGTACCTCTCGCTGCACCTGAACTCGACCAAGCACCTCACCGGTTACGCCGACCGCCCGATGCCGGACTCCTATCCCGTCTACCCCGGCCACCGTGACATCGCCGCCTATCTGCGGGACTACGCCGACTGGGCCGACGTCATGGACCACATCGAGCTGGAGACGACGGTGGAGTCCGTGCGGCGGGCTGCCGACGGCTCCTGGACGGTGGAGAGCCGGGACGCCGGCGGCACACGCACCACCCGTTCCTTCACCCACGTCGTCGTCGCCTCGGGCCACAACACGGAACCCTTCATGCCGGTGCCGCCGCCGGGGGCCGACCATTTTGAGGGAACGATTCTTCACGCGTACGACTACCGCGACGGCAGCGACTTCGCCGGCCGGCGCGTGGTGGTCGTGGGCCTCGGTGCCTCGGCGGTGGACATCGCCGCAGACCTGTCCCGGCACGCCGACCGGACCGTGCTGTCGGTGCGCCGGGGGCTGCACATCCTGCCCAAGCAGCTCTTCGGCATCCCCCTGGACGAGGTCGCCGAGGCCTCCTGGTGGACCGCGATGAACCTTGAGGAGCAGCGCGAGTTCATCGAGAAGGCGCTGCACACCGCGCGGGGCAGGCTCTCGGACTACGGACTGCCCGACCCCGACCACCCGGTCTTCGCCTCCGCCGTGACCATCTCGGACGAGATCCTCAGCCGGATCCGCCACGGCGGGGTCGTGCCCAGGCCCGGCATCGCCTCCCTCGACGGCGACCGGGTCGTCTTCACCGACGGCACCGTCGAACAGGCCGACGTGATCGTGTACTGCACGGGTTACCGCATGGCCTTCCCGTTCCTGCCCGACGGCTGCCCCGTCGGCCCGCAGGGCGCCGTCGAGCTGTACCAGCGCGTCTTCGCGCCGGACCACCCCGGGCTGTCCTTCATCGGGCTCGTCCGCCCGCACGGTTCGATCACCCGGATCGTGGAGGCCCAGTCCCGCTGGGTGGCCCGGGTCGGCGCGGGCGAGACGGTGCTGCCCGCACCGGAGGTCATGCACAAGGAGATCGCCGGCCATCTGAGCGGCATCGCGGGCCAGTACGGGGACCGGGAGGGCGCCTCGATCCAGGTCGACGTGGGGCCGTACCTGGAGGAGCTGCGCGCGATGTGACGCGGGCGGGGTGCGGCGGGCGATGCGGCCGGTGCGTGTCGGGCGGCGCACGTCGGGCGGTGCGGGACGGCCGGGGCGCGTCGGGCGGTGGGCGGCAGGCGCGGTGCGGGGTTGGGTGCGCGGTCGGCGCCGCGTGGCCGGATCCCGTTCGCCGTCTCGTCGTCCCGCGCGACGCCGGTGGTACCGACGCGACGCCGGTGTACCGAGGGGAGCGGTCCGGCGGCTTTGGCGTACGGCTCCCCTCCGGGCGGTGCTTGCGGTCCGCGGCTAGCCCGCGGCGACACGCTCCGCGAGCGGGCGGGGCACGGGCGGGCGGAGCGCGGGCGGACGGATCCGGTACGCCTCCGAGGAGACGTACACGCTCACCCGCGGCGGCCGGCCGGCCTGGTGGGCGACGGACAGGTAGGCGATGAGCCCCACGCCGTCCTCGAGCCGCCGCGCCGTGACGGCGGACAGTGCCTGACGCAGCGGCGCCGCGTCGATGCCGTGGCCCTCCAGCAGGGCCGTGGCGCGGGTCAGGGCCTCGCCGTCGTGCCGGGCGTAGTCGCGCACCGGCACGTAGAGGGTGAAGCCGCTGGGGAGGCCGGTCGCGGTCTCGGTGAACGCGTGGCAGGACTGGACGGGCCGCCGGGTGAGGCGCTCGTCCTCGTCCCCGTCCACGCCCGGACCCGGGGCGATTCCGGCCGCGACCCGGAAGAAGTCCTCGATCTGTGCGGGCGGGGGACCGGCCGCCATCCGGCTCAGCGCGCCGGCCTCGGTGGCCGACAGGTCGCGGTGGGCGAGGTAGACCTTGACGCGGGGTTCGTCCCAGTCGCCGAGGTCGAGGGCGAGGAACAGGGGGCGGTCGGCCGCGGGCAGGGCCGCGAACGCCTTGTGGTGCCCGAGCCGGTCGAACGCCTCGCGCACGGTGTCGACGGCGCGGTCAGGTCCGGAGGCCGCGGGGTTGAGGTACACCTTGACCTTGGGTACCCCGCCGGGTCTCAGCTCCAGCGCGCACCACAGGGCCAGCGGACCCTCGGGGGAGTCCGGGAAGAAGAGGTCCTCCAGCTTGTCGAGCTGGGCGGTGGAGAAGTTCCAGCGCCGTGCCGCCTCGCGTACGAACCGCAGTCCCGCACGGCCGTTGTGGGCCAGGGTACCTGCGCCGTACCCCGGTTCCAGCAGGACGCGCAGGCTGGGGGCCTCGTCCGGGACGAACGACAGCGAGAACTCCACCGGCGAGTGGTCGTCGGAGAGGAAGGAGAGGCTGGGCGGCGGGAGGTCCAGGGGACGTTCGGCCACGTTGCCCAGCGCCTCCAGCAGGATCGCCGCGTAGGACGCGGTGTCCGCGTCGCTCAGCCCCGCGGTCTCGCACAGCCGCACCAACTGGCGGACGGAGTGACCGCCGAGGGTGCCGGCGTCCGGGAGGGCCGTCGTGCCGGCGTGACGGGCGGTCATCCGGCCACCCGCCCGTGGCCGGCGGGAACAAGAAGATCGGGGACAAGAAGATCGGGGACAAGAAGATACCCGCCGGTCAGGGCGGGTATCCCGGGATGCACGACGGCGGGGCGCCGTAGAGAAAGGGCATCGATGGATATGGTCTCCACGAAACCTCCTTCGACTCGTGAGCAACACAATGTGACGCATTGCTCACTACCCTCACTGTTGAACCGTCATGCAGTAGTGAGGAATTGAGGGGTGTTGTGTGAATCACCCCTTCAGCCAGTTGAGGAACCCGCTCCACATGCCCCCGCGTTCACCCTTGCCCGCCGCTGACGGTGCCGCCGCCTGCTGCTGCGCGGCCGGCCGGTCGGTCGGTCGTGCAGCGGGCCGGCGCGTGGGCTGGGCCGGAGTGAACCGGGCGGGCAGGGTGGTCAGGCCGCGGTTGAACGGGCCGGGGCGCCAGCTCAGGCTGTCGGTGGGGACGGCGAGTTCGACGTCGGGGAGCTTGTTGAGCAGGTTCTCCACGCTGGTGACGGTGACCTGCCGTGCGGGGTCCTTGGACGGGCAGGCGTGCGGGCCCGCGCTCCACGCCAGGTGGGCGCGGTTGCTGCCGGCCTTGCGGGCGGCCGTCAGCGCCGGGCCGGTGTTGGCGGCGGCGAAGCTGACCAGCATCAGGTCGCCGGCCCTCAGCTGCTGCCCCGCGAACTCCATGTCGGCCACGGGGTAGTGGGCCGCCAGGTTCGACATGGGCGCGTTCTCCCACAGCGTGTCGTCGAGCGCCTCGTCGATCAGACCGCCCTGGTTGGCGTACGCGTCGTGGGTGAGCAGCCGGTGCAGGGTGTTGCCGATGAGGTTGCGCAGCGGCTCGTTGCCCGCGACCAGCAGCAGGGCCAGCTGGTGGACCATCTCCTCGTCGGTCAGCCGGGCCGAGTGCTGCATCAGCCAGGTGGTGACGTCCTCGCCGGGCTGGGCGCGCTTGAGGGCGACCAGTTCCCCGATGGCCGTGAACATCACGCCCATCGCCTTCTCGGCGTTGACGCCGTCGAACATGCCGGTGATGCCGAACACCACCCGGTCGCCGATGCCGGCGGGGCAGCCGAACAGCTCGTTGAAGACGAACAGCGGCAGCTGCTTGGCGTAGTCGGCGATCAGGTCGGCCGAACCGCGCTCGGCGAACTGCGCGATGAGGTAGTCGGAGATGCGCTCGGCGGACTGGCTGAGCCGGCGCGTGTCCACCTTGGCCAGGCTGTCGGTGATCGCCTGACGCAGCCTCAGGTGCTCGGCGCCGTCGCTGAACATGGCGTTGGGCCGGTACGTCAGCACGGGCGCGACCGGGCTGTCGGCGGGGATCTTGCCCTCGGCGAGATCCCGCCAGCGGCGCGCGTCCTTGCGGAACGACGCCGAGTCCTGCAGGAGTTGCAGCGCCGCCGCGTAGTCGGTGACGAGGGTGGCCTCCACGCCGGGAGCGAGTTCGACGGGCGCGGTGGGCCCGTAGTGACGCAGGAAGGCGTAGTACGCCTGCGGGTCGGCCGCGAACTCGGGACCGTACAGGGGAACTCGGGCCCCGGAGTTGTGGGCCGGGCACCCGGGCGGGGGCACGGGGGTGGTCTGAGCGTCCATGGTTGCTCCTAGTGGGCGCGGTCCTGCAGATGCCGGACGAGGGTGATGAGCGCTTCGGCCGACGATTTCTCGTCTCGCGCGTCGCAGGTGACGACGGGGGTGTCGTCCAGGAGGTCCAGTGCCTCGCGCAGGGCGTCCTCGTCGCGCAGCGGGGAGCCCGCGAAGTGGTTGACCGCGATGGCGTAGTCGAGCCCGTACTGCTCGATCAGGTCGATCACGGTGAAGGAGTCGGCGAGCCGCTCGGGGTCGACGAGCACCAGCGCGCCGAGCGCGCCGCGCGCCATGTCCTCCCACATCTGTACGAAGCGCTGCTGGCCGGGCGTGCCGAACAGGTACAGCACGACCCGGTCGCTGATGGTCAGACGCCCGAAGTCCATGGCGACCGTGGTGGTGGTCTTGCCCTGGACGCCCTTGAGGTCGTCGATGGCCTCGGCGGCCCGCGTCATCGTCTCCTCGGTGGTCAGCGGCTCGATCTCCGAGATCGCCCCGATGAACGTGGTCTTGCCGACCGCGAAGTGGCCCACCACAAGGATCTTCACGGCGGTCTGGGACGCGCCGTCGCGCACGTATGCCGTCTCATCCAAACTTGGCCCTGAGACCATTCAGCACCTCCTCCAGGATGTCCCTGTCGGCGAGATGGGCCCGCTGCACCGGCGGGCGGGTGATGAGGTATCCGCCCTCGGTGAGAGCGGCGAGGAGGATCTTCACCACGCCGAGCGGCAGTTGGGTGTGGCCCGCGATCTCGGCCACGGAGAGATAGCCGGCGGAGCACAGTTCCAGCAGGTTGTGTTCCTCCGGCGACAGGCGGGTGGGCCGTTGCTGGTGGTCGGCCACCGCCGTGACCAGGGTGATGAGCGACAACTGCTGCTCGTCCGGCAGCCCGCGCCCCTTCGTGATGACGTACGGTCGCACTAATTCCGGCGTCTGGGGCTCGAGTTCGCCGAACCCGGTCATGACCGCGCGCCCATGTTCTCGCGCGGCGGCGTCATCAGCGCCTTGCCGAGCTGGCCGACGAGCTGCTGCATCCGGAAGGTGATGTCCGCCATGTCGACGTCCGGCGAGGCGGAGACACCGAGGTAGGCGCCCTCGCCCGCGGAGATCAGGAAGACCCAGCCGCCGTCGAACTCGACCAGCGTCTGCCGCCATTGCTGGTCGGCACTCCCGCAGAAGAACGCGAGGGAACGGCTGAGGGACTGCACCCCGCTCATCGCGGCGGCCACCCGGTCGGCGTCGTCCCTCTCGAATTCCTTGGTACGGGCCATCAGCAGGCCGTCCGCGGAGATCAGGACCGCGTGCAGGGCCCCGGGGATCTCCAGGGCGCTGTCAAGCATCCATGACAGGTCGTCGCTCACGAGAAATCATGTCCTTCACTGCTCGCACCACGTGTGGTGTTCGTCTTCTCCGCCGTGTCCGACTGCGTGGCCCGGCCCGACTGCGTGCCCCGCTGGAAGGCGCCCATGATCGCCGCCGACTCCGCGCCGGTGCGGGCGGGAGCGGGGGCGGACGAGGTGCCGCCGGGCACGATGGCCATGGGCCGCTTACGGCGTCGCTTGGGCAGGCCGTCGGACGTGGTGGCGGTGCCGGCCACCGGCTCGGGGCCGCCGGGGAGCGGTGCGGAGGCTGCGGTGGTGGACACGATCGGCGCGGGCTCCTTCTGCTCCGGGGCAGTGGTCAGCAGATCGTGCGGCAGCAGCAGGACCGCGCGGACGCCGCCGTACGGGGAGGACGAGTCGACGGAGACCTCGAAGCCGAAGCGCTCCGCGAGCACACCGATGACGGCGAAACCGAACTGTGGCGGGTTGCCGAGCGCGGAGACGCCGGAGACGCGCTCGGAGGTGAGGAGTTTCTCCGCCCGCGCCCGCTCCTCGTCGTTCATGCCGACACCGGCGTCGTCGACGACGATGCAGATGCCCTTCGGCACGGTGCGGATGTTGATCTCCACGACCGTGTCGGGGCTGGAGTAGCTGGTGGCGTTGTCGAGCAGCTCGGCGAGGGCCAGCGCCAGCGGTTCGACGGCACGGCTGGTGACACCGAAATCGACCTGGGAGAGAATCTCCACCCGCCGGTAGTGCCGGACCCTGCCCTGCGCGCTGCGGACCACGTCGTAGACCGATGCGACGTCGCGCTGCCGGCCGAGCCAGCCGTCGCACAGCACGGCGATGGACTGGGCGCGGCGGCCGAACTGCGAGTTGGTGTGGTCGATCTCCAGCAGGTCCTGGAGGATCACCGACTCGCCGTACTTGGTCTGCAGTCTGGAGACGATGAGCTGCTGCTCCGCGGCGAGACCCTGCAGGGTCCGCATCGCCGACTTCAGTACGGTCTTCGTCGCGTCCTCGGCACGCTCCTGAGCGGCCTCGACGGACTGCGCGTACTGGTTCTCCAGCTCGGCATAGTGATCACGGAGGCCCGTCATCTCCCGCCGGAGCCCTCGCGCCGCCTTGCGCTGCCGAACGACCAGCGCGATGGCGGCGATGACGGCGACAAGGAGAACCCAGGACACCGGGTCAGGTATGTAATGCGTCATAAGACTCTCTTCAGGCGACCGACGGCCAGTTGCTGAATTCCCGTCGACGGATGGACCGGCGGACCGCCCGCACCAGGGTCTGCGCCCGGACCGCCCCCGTGGTCGGGGATGCCGTCCTGTTCCCATCCGCCCGTTCTACAAACGAGCGTGATCGTATCATCGCGCAACAGCTTCACCGACCGCCAATTTCTGCACACTGGTGGAAATTGACGATCAGTCAGTAAGATCAGTCGGTGCCCGTACAAGGCAACCGATAAATGAGCTTCCGCCTCAATCGCCGCCAATACGGACGTTCGGCGCGGTCCCGGACTCGCGGCCGGGAGGGCGTCGGCGGAGGTCAGCGCGCACTCGGGGGACTGTGTCCAGCCCGCGCCCTCCGTCTCCCGGTCGCCGGGCGCGCCGGTTCACGGGTTTGCCGGCGGGGATTCAGCATCAATTTTTCCGGCACGAGCACACGGCCCTTCATTACTTGTCCGTTGAATTGTTCGGGGTTTCCCATCGGGAGCAGCGGAGAGGAGCCGACCGTGCACAAGGGCTGAACGGGCAGCCCAAGTCCGCGATCACACGCCCGCCGGCGTCGCCGTCACGACAAGACCGTGCTGCCGGGGACGCGTTCGGGCGAGGGTGGTGAATACTTCTGGAGGGAGGTTCCGATGCCGCGCCGGGTGACCCGAACCAGGAGAGGGGGCAGTCGTGCCACTACCGCATGACGAGGAGCCGCATGTGCGCCTGTTGCTCGGAGCCTATGTACTGGGCGGCCTCACCGCGGGCGAGGAGCGGCAGGCGTCCGGGCACCTTCAGGTGTGCGATGCCTGCCGGACCGAGTACCTGGAGCTGGTGGAGGTCCAGGGCCTTCTGTCGCTGATCACCGAAGCCGATCTGCTCGACGGTTTCGACGAGACACCGTCCGAGATCGACGGCCGGGGCGGATCTGTGTAACCGCCGCCTGCCGCGGCGGAGTCGATCCGGCCCGGTGGGATCGGCCGCTGGACGAATACCGAGGGGGCATGGCGGATGGGTGAGTGGAGCGTGGCCGACGCGGAGCACCGGGCCCGTACGGCGAAGCGGGCGGACGGTGCCACGGGCCTGCGCGTGCTCGCCGTCGACGACGAGCAACCGGCCCTGGAGGAACTGCTGTACCTGCTGGGCCGAGACGCCCGGGTGGGCCGTGTCGAAGGGGCACGGGGCGCCACCGAGGCGCTGCGCAGGCTGGGCCAGGCCATGGGGGACGGTGAGAGCGGCGACGCGGGAATCGACGTGGTGTTCCTCGACATCAACATGCCGGGTCTCAGCGGCCTCGACATGGCCAAGCTCCTGACCGGCTTCGCGGCGCCTCCGCTGATCGTGTTCGTCACCGCCCACGAGGACTTCGCCGTGCAGGCCTTCGACCTCAAGGCCGTGGACTACCTGCTCAAGCCGATCCGGCAGGAGCGGTTCTCGGAGGCCGTACGACGGGTCGCCGAGGCGATCACCGCCGGCCCGGCCCCGCACTCGGCGCCCACGCCTGCGGGAGCCGCCGCTTCCGCCGCTTCGGCCACTTCCGCGACTTCCGCGACTTCCGCGGACACCACCGACCGGCACGACCGCGCCGCGGCCCCCGCCACGGAGTCCGAGGTCTCCCACGTCCCGGTCGAACTCGGCGGTGTGACCCGGTTCGTCGACATCGACGACATCTCCCACGTCGAGGCCCACGGCGACTACGCGCGCGTGCACACCCGCCAGGGCGTCAGCCACCTGATCCGCACCCCGCTGGCCACACTGGAGGAGAGCTGGCGTTCCCGCGGGTTCGTCCGTATCCACCGGCGGTATCTGGTCCGTCTCGCGAGCATCGAGGAACTCCGCCTGAACGGCGGCAACTTGACGGTGCGGACCGGGGACCAGATCCTCGCGGTGAGCCGCCGCAACGCCCGCGAACTGCGTGACCTGCTGGCCCGGCAGGCGAACGGCGGGTCGCGGGGCGCGCGTTGACCGGGACGGACTCCTCAAGGCCGGTGCGCGGGGGAGCGGGCGCGCGGGACGGTGGGTGCGCGGGTCGGTAGGCGTGCGGTCGAGCGGTGAACCGAACCGGCTGTCCGATACGTGTAGTCGGGCACGGGGAATCCGTTTGTGCTCATCAGGGGCACTCGTCCCCCGGCGATTCGCGGACAGAACGGATCACCGCCATGTACTGCCTGCCCGAGCAGACGAGAAAGCACCATGCCGCGGCCCCCGGTCCGGACCGCCCCCACTGGACGTGCGAGTTACACATCCACCAGGACCTGCACATGGTCGGGGTCGTGCGCCACCTGCTGCGCACCGCGCTCGGGGCACGCGCATCCGAGGACTTCGTCGACGTCGCATGCCTGCTGGCCACCGAAGTCGTCGGCAACGCGCTGCGGCACGGCGACTGTTCGGTGCGCGTGCTGCTCCGGGACGACGGGTGCGTGCTGCACTGTGCCGTCGAGGACACGGGCCCGCGCTTCCGGCCGGCCTCGCCGGGTCCAGCGGACGAACTCACCGAAGGCGGCAGGGGCCTCCTCCTCGTCGACGCCTGTGCGACGCGCTGGGGCATACGGTCCTCCCCGAGCGGCACCGGCAACCAGGTGTGGTTCCAACTGACCGAGCACACCTGCGGCCGGTAGGGCGGATGCAGGCCCGACCGGGCCTGATCACACCCCCTCGGCGGAGCCGGACCTCACTCCTCGGTCCACCCGTGGTCCTTGCCGAACTGGAGCATCGCGCGACGCACCTGGACGATCTGCTCCCCTGTCAGGGAAGGCACGCTGGACAGCAGGATCTCGGTGACCTTGTGGGTGTACTCGGCGGCCGTGAAGACGTCGCAGATCGAGTCGTCCCCGTCCAGATCATGGGCGGCACCCGGGAACGGGGACCTGCCCACACCGCTCATCGGTGCCGACGAGCGTCCGCCGGCCGTCGAAGCCAGCCGCACGGACGAGGCCTTGAGCCCGCGCTCCCCCTCTTCGACGTCGAACTCGACGGTGATACCCGGGCGCACCTGCTGCTCGGGGATGAGCAAGTCGTTGACATGCAGAAAGACATCCTCGGAGCCGTCGGCCGGAGCGATGAACCCATAACCCCGAGCACCGTCGAACCGCACAACACGACCAGCAACCATGCCATTACCTCCCGAACAACCACACCGGCCCCAACTTCCGGGGCCCACATCACATGGCAACACTACGCGGCCTGCGCCGAAGGTCCTCCGGTATGGGCCGAAGCGCCCTCGCGACGCCGGCCGCAGGGGTGCGACGGTGGAGTGAGCCCCGGTGCCGCACGACGTGGCGGCGCCCTGAAAGGCGGTGGAGACGATGACGACGATGACACTCCCCCTGGTCGTGGGCGTCGACGGCTCGGACTCGTGTCTGCTCGCGGTCGACTGGGCCGTGGACGAGGCCGCCCGGCACGGCCTTCCCCTGAGGCTCGTCTACGCCTCCCTCTGGGAACGCTACGAGGGCGCGCTGCCGACGACCGACACCGGGCGCCCCTCCGAGCAGGCGATGGGCGAGCACATCGTGGCCTCCGCGGCCGAGCGCGCCGAGCGGCGCGACCCCGAGGTGAAGGTCACCACCGAGGTCGCCCCGGCCGAGCCCGCGGACGCCCTCGTACGCGCGGGTGACGGCGCGTTTGCACTGGTCACGGGCTCACGCGGCCGTGGCCGGCTCACCGGGCTGCTGCTGGGCTCGGTCGGTCTGACCGCCGCCGCCCGCGCGCACTGCCCCGTCGTGGTGGTCCGGGGCGACCGAGCGGGGGTCGCCGGCACGCATGAACGGATCCTGCTCGGCCTGGGCGACACCGACACCGGTACCGAGGCCCTGCGGTTCGCCTTCCGCGAGGCCGACGTACGGGGCTGCACCCTGGACGTCGTACGGACCTGGCGCCGTCCCGCCCATGGGCCCGGCGGCCACGCGCGGGCGGACGAACCGGCCGACGCGCGGGCGTCCGCACTGCTCGACGCGCGGCTCAAGGCCATGACCGCTGAGTATCCGCAGGTCAGGGTGGCCCGTTGGGTGCCCGAAGGGCCCGCGAGCAAGGTCCTCGTGGACCGGTCGGCAGCCGCCGACCTCGTGATCGTCGGGGCGCGCCGCAGGACGGGCCTCTTCGGTCTGCAACTCGGCCGGGTGAGCCACACACTGCTGCACCACGCTCAGTGCCCGGTCGCGGTCGTACCGCAACGGCGGCCGTGAGGCGTACCGGGTCCGTGAGGCGCACCGGGTCACTGGTGGCGGACGCACCGGCTCACCATGGACGTCATGAACGGTGACGGGCCGCGTCCGTGTCGAGGGCGTCGAGGGCGAGGTCGAACTCCACGTCCACCACCCCCTCCACGGCCCGCACCAGCCGTGCGGCCACCGGGACCAGAGAGGTGTCGCGGATCCGGCCGCTCAGCGTGACGACTCCGTCGCGGACCTCCACCTGGACGGCCGGGGAGGACAGCGGGAAGAGGTACGACACGATCTCGCGGCGGACCTCCTCGGCGATGTCCTCGTCGTCCCGGAGGAAGACCTTGAGCAGGTCGGCGCGGCTGACGATCCCCTCCAGCAGCCCGGTCCCGTCCACCACGGGCAGTCGTTTGACCCCCTCCCGGGCCATGGTGCGCGCGGCCTCGGCGAGGGTGGCGTTGGCCTGAACGGTGACGGCGGGGGACGACATGAGGTCGCCCGCGGTGAGGGCGTCGGCCTTCGCCAGGTCCACCGGCTGCCGCAACTGGAGGTAGCCCGTCTCCGGGTCGTCCCGCAGTTCCTCCTTGGGCAGCAGGTCGGCCTCGGAGATCACGCCGACCACGCGGCCCTCGCCCTCGAGCACGGGCAGGGCGCTGATCTGCCAGTCCTGCAGCATGTGCACGATCTCCTTGAAGGGCGCCCGCCGCCCGACGGCGGCGACCGTGTGGGTCATGACATCGCTGACGATGTGCGGGGTGCCGTGCATGGTGAACTCCGTGGGATCGGTACTCCGTGGGATCGGTGTCGGTACTCCGTGGGATCGGTGGGGTGTCATCGCGCCTGCTTCGAAGACGTCCGGGGCGTCCATGGCGCCCAGGACTTCGGGGGGCGCCGGTGCGCCCCGTCGGGCGCGGGAGGCGTGGGAGGTCCGGGAGGTCCGGGAGGTGCGGCGGTGGCCGGCCACGTCAGCGCGCGGGTGACGTCGGCGACGGTGAGGATGCCGACGAGGCGGCCGTCGTCGAGGACCAGGGCGCGGCGCGCGGGGCTCGACTCCATGCGCGGCAGCAGATCCAGCACCGGCTCCCGCGCAGCGGCCGTCACGACCTCGGCCAGCGGCCACATCACCTCGGCGACCGTCGTACGCGCACGCTCCTGCGGCGCTGTCGCGGTCACGCGTCGTACGGTGACCAGGCCGACGACCGAACCGTCCTGCGCGACGACCGGGAACGCCGAGTGCCGGTAGGGACCGAAAGGGCCCTCGGCCAGGAAGCCCGCGAGAGTCGCCGTCGCCGGGACGGTGACCGGATCCGGGGTCATGACACGGCTCACCGGAACCCCGTCCAGGGCACCGCTGATCTGCGCGTGACGGGCCTCGGCCGTGGCGGCGGCGATGAGGAACCAGCCGATCAGAGCGGGCCACAGACCGGTGAGGTCTCCCGCGAACAGCACGTCCACGAACCCGGCCAGCACCATGAACCAGCCCAGCGCCCGCCCGGCGGCGCAGGCGCCCCGGGTGGCCCGCAGCCGGTCACCTGTGCGGTGCCACAGGTACGCCCGCAGCAGCCGTCCGCCGTCCAGCGGGGCGGCGGGCAGCGCGTTGAAGACGGCCAGCAGCACGTTGATCGCGGCCAGCCATGTCACCGCCTCCACCACCAGCCCCGACGCGTGCAGGGTGTCCAGCGCCAGCGCGGCACCCGCGAACACGGCACCGGCCAGCAGACTCGTGAGGGGGCCCACCCCGGCGATCCGCACCTCGGCGGCCGGTGACGGGGCCTCGCCGCGCAGCCGGGCGGCACCGCCCAGCATCCACAGCGTGATGCCCTCCACCTGGACCCCGTTGCGCCGGGCGACCACGGAGTGCGCCAGTTCGTGCGCCAGCAGCGAGACGAGGAAGAGCACCGCGGTCAGCGCAGCGAGCGCCCAGTACGCGACGGCCGGGTGGCCCGGGTGAGCCGCGGGGAAACGGCCGCGCGCCAGCGCGACCGTCACCAGGGCGACGATGACCAGGACGCTCCAGTGCAGGCCCACCCGTACTCCGGCGATCCTGCCGAGGGACAGTGTCTCGTCCATGAACCTCACCTCGTCCCTTTGACTGTCGCGCGGTGCGAACCATCGAAGGAGGGGCCGACCGGACCCCGGTGGAGGGCTGTCCGGGCCCGACGCCGCCGGGCGTCCGAGCGGAAGCCGAAGCGGCCCCCAATGCCAGCGTACGGTTGCGCGCGCGGTGTGCGGGGCGGGGAAAGTGCGCGGTATGTGGGGCGGGGAAAGTGCGCGGTATGTGGGGCGGGGAACGTGCGCGGTGCGCGAGGCAGGGAAATCGGGCCACTCGGCCCTTGCCCCGCACGCACCCGCCGCCGCAGCCTGGGCATTGTCCGCGGGCAACCCGGTCTCCACGCCGGGGTGGCCCGAACCGGCGGGAGGCACGCGAGAGGAGGCGGCGACGATGGCGCGGACACCTCCCACGACGGTGTCCCGGCGGTGGCTGTGGCGCTGGAGGCCCAATTCCCTGAGGCGGCACAGCGATGTCGTCGAGGCCTGGATCGTGATCGCCACCTGGCTGCTCGTCCTGGCCGGGGGAGTGGTCGCCGGAGCGGTGGCCGCGCAGGCAACCGACTCGGCGTTCGCGGCGCGCGCGGCGCGGGTACACGCCGTGTCCGCCCGGCTCACCGACGCCGCGCCGAAGAACCCGGCCGCCGACGGCGGATACGGAAACGGCCGCGTGTGGGCGGCCGTGCGCTGGAGCGACGCGGACGGCTCCGTGCACACGGACCGCGCGCAGGTCCTCGCGGGGGCGCCCGCGGGAAGCCGGGTGACGGTGTGGACGGACCGTACGGACCACGTGGTGCCCGCGCCCGTCACCGGTACGTCGGCGACGGTGCAGGCCGTCCTGACCGGCGCCCTCGTCGCCCCACTGGCCGGTGCGGCCGTGTGGTGCGTGGGGTGGGTGGTCCGTTTCCGGCTCGTCAGGCGTCGTCTGGCCGAATGGGACGAGGAGTGGAAGCAGATCGGGCCGCGGTGGGGAAACCTGAGCGGCGGCGGCCGGGGCTGACCGGCCGGGCTGGTCACACGACTCAGCCGGGGCTGGTCACGCGACCGGTGCGCAGCGTCACGCGACCGGTGCGGCCGTCATCCGTCCGCCACGGTGAGCCGGCAGTCCACGCCCACGACACCTTCGACGCCACGCGTCAGGCGCGTGGCGAGCGGGATCCGGGTGGCGTCCCGGACCCGTCCGGTCAGGGTCGCGACGCCGTCGCTGACCGCGATGTGGACGGGCTCGACCGGGGCGGGGAACAAGGGGTCGACGATGTCGCGCCGGATCTCGTCGGCGAGGTCGTCGTCCGGGCGCAGGAAGACCTTCAGCAGGTCCCCGCGGCTGACCACGCCTTCGAGCACGCCCTCCGCGTTCACGACCGGCAGCCGCTTGACGTGCCGCAGCGCCATGATGCGCGCGGCCTCGGCGAGCGTGGCGTCGGCGTGGACGGTGACGGCCGGAGTGCTCATCAGCTCCCCGGCGGTCACCGCGCCGGCCTTGGCCAGGTCGGTCAGGCGGCTCCGCTGGGTGAACCGGTCCGGATCGCTGTCCCGGAACTCCTCCTTGGGCAGCAGATCGGCCTCGGACACCACGCCGACCACCCGGCCGTCGCCCTCCAGCACGGGAAGGGCGCTGACCTGCCACTGGTTCATGTGCTCGACGACGTCCCTGAACGGAGCCCCGCGGCCCACGGCGACAGCGGCGCGCGTCATCACGTCACCCACCCGGTGCGGGCTGCTGGTGGTGGAGGTCATCGCACCGGCTCCCTTCATGGCTTCTGCTTCCAGGGTGGGCGAGCCCGGCCCGGCTCGCCACGTGCCACTCGGGCCATACGCCGGGGGCCGAAGCGTCCCGTGCCGGCTGCGCCGGATCAGGAGCCGTCCGGCGTCCCCGTCGCCGTCTTCGAGTAGCCGTCGTGCCAGGCCGCCTTCGCCCCGGAGTCGCCGATCCGGTAGACGTCCACCACGGCCCCTACCGCCACGGCCAGCGAGAGCACGCCCACGACGATCCGCACCGGCAGGGCGGACCAGCGCAGACCGCCGCCGCCCTGTCCGGGCTCCGCCGCGGGGCGCCGGCCCGCCCACCACACGACCGCCGCCAGCACGAACAGGGCCAGGGCCCACGGGAGCAGCCCGTCGCCCAGCTCGGTGTGCCGGCGCACGAGGGGGTCGCTGTCCACGTGCCGCTCCAGCCACTCGCCCGCCTGCGTGGTCAGCGGCACGCTGATCAGGGCGACGAGGGCCAGCAGGGGCACCAGCGGGCCCATCCGCCGGGCGGCTCGCGGCCACAGCGCGGCCGTGACCAGGGCCAGCGCGGTCAGCGGGATCAGCACGACGACCACATGGACCAGCAGGACATGGGCGGGCAGGCCGTTGATCAGACTCATCGAGGAGCTCCTGAGAAGGGGGTGGGTGCGAGCCAGGTTCGCACGACCACTTCTCAGTTGCCTCTCAGTCGATCAAGCCGTCCTCCTGGCCGGAGCCGGAGCCGGAGCCGGAGCCGGAGCCGGAGCCGGAGCGGGAGCGAGTGCGCCGGAACAGTCGACCGTGTCGGTGACCGAAGGCACGGACGGAAGCCGCAGCCCCACCTACCCGCTGAGCGAGAGCAGGTGCCAGTGCCAGGCGTCGAGGGCGACGAACAGGCCCTGGTCGGTCAGTTCGTCGCCGTCCCGTTCGTAGGTGGTCCCGTCGAGCAGTCCGGTCAGTTCCCACGAACGCCCGTGAAGATCGGTCCAGGGCAGCTGAACCCGCCCCTGGGCGGGCCGGTCGGAGTAGTTGATCACGACGAGGTGCCGTTGCCGGCCGGCGGTCCAGGACCAGGCGAGCAGGTTGTGGTGGGTGTCGTTGTCCGGCCAGCCCGTGCAGGTCAGCAGCCGCCAGTCGCCCTCGCGGACGGGCGCCACGGCCGTCACCAGGCGACCGTAGAAGTCACGCAGCGAGGCGTCGGCCCGTTCCTGTGGGCGACGCGAGAGGAACACCGGCAGGCGGATCCGGCGGCCGTCGAACTGGCCCTCGTGCCACAGCGTCGCGCCCGGCAGTGTGGCGACGGCGACGGCCGCCGCGCGTTCCCGCTCGCCGGGCAGGACGGCTGCCGCCCGGGGTTCGTCGTGGTTCTCCAGGAACCGTACGAGCCCGCGCTGACAGGCGAGGCCGGCGCCGAGGTGGGCACGGACCGATCCCGCGTCCTCGTGGACCAGACGGTCGTAGAGCCGCTTGTCGTAGCAGTGGTCGAACCCCTGCTGCTGGAGGGCCCGTTCGAGGTCCCAGTACGCCTCCGCGACGAACAGGAGACCGGGGTGGCGTGCCCGTACGCGCGGCAGGACGTACGGCCAGAAGTCCTCGGCGGGCACCGGGCCCGCCCTCTCGCCCCACGTCTTGGCGAAGACGTCGTTCATCAGGAGCATCGCCATGTCGCAGCGCACCGCGTCGGCCTGGTCGCCGATCGCCAGCAGCGTGTCCACGGCCGCCGCCCGCAGGTCCTCGCTGAAGGCGTTCAACTGGACCACGTCCGGCCACGCCGGGAAGTACGGGTCCCGGCCGCGCGCGTACACCTGCCCGCCCACGTCCAGGAAGGCGTCGGGAGCGCCGGCCAGGTCCTCCGGTGTCCCCCGGACCAGGTGTTCGGGGTGCTCGGTGAGCCAGGGGTGGTCGGGGGCCACGTGGTTGGGCACGTAGTCGAGCATCAGGCGTACGCCCCTCGCGGCGAGCTGCCCGCGCGCCCCGGCCAGCCCCTCGGGGCCGCCGAGACCCTCGTCCACGACGTAGTTCCGCACGCAGTACGGGGACCCGGCGATGTCCTGCGGGACGAGGTCGGGCAGGGCGTCACGGAAGGAGGCGGTCAAACGGTCGTCGCGCAGGCCGATGCGCAGTCCCGCCGGGCTGCGCTCCCACACGCCCATCAGCCAGACGGTGTCGACGCCCGGCCGCGCGACCTCGTCCCAGACCTCGCCCGGAACGTCGCCGAGCGTGACCCGTCGCCCGTAGCGCCCGCTCAACTCGCGCAGCCAGACAAGGGTGTTGATCTCGTAGATCGCCGTCATGACAGGGGCTCCTCTCTCCGGGCGCCCCGGTCGTCGCCGGCGCCGACGAGGTGGAACAGCGTGGCGGTGACCGCGGCCAGGCCGCTCCAGCCCGTCTGGTGGCAGGCGCCCAGACCCGAGCCGTTGTCTCCGTGGAAGTACTCGTAGAACAGGATCAGGTCCTTCCAGTGCGGGTCCTCGGCGAACCGGGGCTGGGCACCGTGCACCGGCCGGCGGCCCTCGGCATCGCGCAGGAAGGTGGACGTGAGCCGGTCCGCGATGTCGCGCGCGACCTCGTACAGGTTCATCTTCCGGCCGGAGCCGGTCGGGCACTCCACGGTGAAGTCGTCGCCGTGATAGGCGTGCAGGTTCAGCAGGGCGCGGACGAGGAGGATGTTGACCGGGAACCACACCGGGCCGCGCCAGTTGGAGTTGCCGCCGAACATGCCCGAGTCGGACTCGGCGGGCAGGTAGCCGACCCCGTAGGTCTCGCCGTGCACCCCGAAGGAGTACGGATGGGCGGCGTGGTACCGGGAGAGGGAGCGGATGCCGTGCGGTCCGAGGAACTCGTCCTCGTCGAGCATCCGGGCCAGGACGCGGCGCAGCCGGTCCTCGTCGAACAGCGCGAACAGATGCCGCCCGTCGACGCCCGGACCGAGGGCGTCACGGGAGGAGACGAGTGCCTGGACGGCGGGATGCCCGCGCACGAACTCCCGTGCGCTCAAAACCAGTTCCGGGAACCGCCGATCCGTCCAGGCGCCGACCACACTCGTCGCGGCCAGCGGGATCAGCCCGACCAGGGAGCGGACCTTCAGCCGGGTCGCGCTGCCGTCGGGCAGGCGCAGGACGTCGTAGAAGAAGCCGTCCTCCTCGTCCCAGAGGCTGTGGTTGTCGTTGCCGATGCGGTTCATGGCGACCGAGATCCACGCGAAGTGCTCGAACAGCGTCTGCGCCTGCTCGACGTAGACCGGGTTGTCCGCGGCCAGTTCGAGGGCGATCTCCAGGAGGTTCTGGCAGTACAGGGCCATCCACGCGGTGCCGTCGGCCTGGTCGAGGTGGCCGCCGGTGGGCAGCGGGGCGCAGCGGTCGAAGACGCCGATGTTGTCCAGGCCGAGGAAGCCGCCCTGGAAGACGTTGTTGCCGTCGACGTCCTTGCGGTTGAGCCACCAGGTGAAGTTCGTCGTCAGTTTCTGGAAGGCGTTCTCCAGGAAGACGCGGTCGCCGCGGCCGGTACGGTGCTTCTCCAGCTCGTAGACGAAGAGCACGGCCCACGCGTGCACCGGCGGGTTGACGTCCCCGAAGTTCCATTCGTACGCCGGGATCTGGCCGTTGGGGTGGAGGTAGAGACGGCGCAGCAGCAACTCCAGCTGTGCCTTGGCGAAACCGATGTCGACCATGGACAGGGTGATGGTGTGGAAGGCGAGGTCCCAGGCCGCGAACCAGGGGTACTCCCAGGTGTCGGGCATCGACATGACCTCGTCGTTGACCATGTGGAACCAGGCGCTGTTGCGGACACGGGGGTCGGCGGCCAGCGGATCGACGCCGTGTTCGGCGAGCCAGCGCTCGACGTCGAAGTAGTAGTACTGCTTGCTCCACAGCATCCCGGCGAGCGCCTGCCGCACCAGCCGGCGCTCGTCCTCGCCGAGACTGTCCGGGACGACACCCTCGAAGAAGACGTCGGCTTCGGCCCGCCGCGCCTCCATGACCTGCCCGAACTCCGACCGAGACACGTCAGGCGGGGTGTCGCACAGCCGCAGCCGGACGGTGGCACTGTCACCGGCGGGCACGGTGAGAACATGGTGGACGGACGCCTTCGTGCCCGTCCGCTCCGGGTTGACGGCCCCGGTCTCGCCCTCGACGACGCACCGGCCGATGCCGTCCTTGACGTACGGGCCGGCGTTGGGGCTGCCGAAGACGCGCTCGTTGTCGGTGTCGTTCTCGGTGAACAGGGTCCGCGCGTCCCCGGAGAAGTACAGCCACCGGGCGCCGAGTTCCTCGTGGTCGGCGCGGATGGCCCCCGGGACGTCCCGCAGGCTCGGCACGGCCTCCCCGCCCGCCCACGACCAGGTGTGCCGGAACCACAGTGTGGGCAGCAGATGGAGCACGGCCTCGTCGGGCCCGCGGTTGTGCGCGGTGATCTCGACGAGCAGGTCCTCCGGGCCGGCCTTGGCGTACTCGACGAACACGTCGAAGTAGCGGTTCTCGTCGAAGACGCCGGTGTCGAGGAGTTCGTACTCGGGATCGTTGCGCCCCCGGGCCCCGTTGACGCTCACCAGGTCGTCGTAGGGATAGGCACGCTGCGGGTACTTGTAGAGGTACTTCATGTACGAGTGGGTGGGCGTGCTGTCGAGGTGGAAGTAGTACTCCTTGACGTCCTCCCCGTGGTTGCCCTCGGCGTTGGTCAGGCCGAACATCCGCTCCTTGAGGATCGGGTCGCGGCCGTTCCACAGGGCGAGCGCGAAGCACAGCCGCTGCTTGTCGTCGCTGACGCCCGCGATGCCGTCCTCGCCCCAGCGGTACGCCCGGGACCGGGCCTGGTCATGGGTGAAGGACGACCAGGCGTCCCCGCCGGGGCTGTAGTCCTCGCGGACGGTCCCCCACTGCCGTTCGCTGAGATACGGCCCCCAGCGCCGCCATGCGACCCGCCCCGCGTCGGCCTCCGCCAGCCGCTGCCGCTCGGCGTCCGGGTCGCTGCCGTTCCCCGTCATCGTGCGTCCTCCCCACACAGAACTTCACTCGGATCCCGGCGACTCGGACTCGGTCGTGACGTCCTTGCGGAGCCGCAGCTGCAGAAGCTGTCTGCGTTCCCCCTCGGACAAGCCTCCCCAGACGCCGTACGGTTCAGGCCCGGCCATCGCGGTCCAGGCGCAGGCCTCCTGCACAGAGCAACGCCTGCACACGTCCCGGGCCTTCTTCTCCCTCGCCTGCCTGTCGGTACGGTGCTCGCCGGGCGGAGAGAAGAAGACTGAGCTGTCCATGTCCCGGCAGAGTGCGTGCCGTTGCCAGTCCCAGTAGGCGAGGAAAGGACGATGCCGCTGGATCATGACGCTTCCTCCTGGTGACAGGTCGATCCGGTGCGGGCCATCGTCACCGCTGAACCGGCGTCACGGCATCAGTCAATTGGCTCATCCGCTGACGGCTGTCGCTGATGCCGCTCCTGTCCGTGTGCAGGCGAGCGGAACGACCTGCCTCCACCCCACTGGAGCAGCACGCGTACGGGGGAGTCACTACCACTACCTGTGACCATGCGATGTCGATCCGCCACTCAGCGTGCGTGTTTCACCGTTCGTCGTGCCGAGCATCCGATCCCGCGCAGTGCCCTCACGATGCCGCGGTGGGGATGCCGTGGGCGGTGATGAGCCGTGCGTTGCCTTCGGCAAGGCGGTAGGCGAGGCCGACGACGCCGGTGTGGCCGGAGGCCACCTGGTCGGCAAGGACACGGGACCGCTCCAGCAGCAGGTCCACGGTGTGCTGGATGTGGGCGTCGATGAGGTCGCTGTCCTCCGTTCGGCCGGCGGCGCGGGCCGCGAGCACACTGGGGGTGACGCGGTCCACGATGTCGCGGACGTACCCCGTGGCGGTCGTCCCGTCCTCGACGGCGGCGCGGGCCGCGGCGACGGCACCGCAGGAGTCGTGGCCCAGAACCACCACGAGCCGGCAGTCCAGCACACTGGTGCCGTACTCGATGCTGCCCAGGACTTCCGGCCCCAGGACATGTCCGGCGGTGCGGACGACGAACAGATCGCCCAAGCCCTGGTCGAAGATGATTTCGGCGGCCAGCCTTGAGTCGGAGCATCCCAGGACGACGGCGAAGGGCTTCTGCGCAGGTGCGAGTTCTGCCCGCCGCGCGGCGTCCTGGTTCGGATGATCGGGGGTTTCCGCCACGAACCGCCTGTTGCCGGCGAGCAGAGCGTCGACGGCCTGAGCGGGGGAGACAGGGGTGGAGGCCATGGCGGCAGCCTACGAGAAGACGTCCTGCCGTGCGGTGTGCCCCGGCGCGACCGGACTCCGGAAGGCGGCGTACTTTTCCCGTGGCCCTCTGCGGGCGGGTGCCCGGGAAGCCCACCAGGAAGGCGCCCGGGAGCGGCGCCCCGGTGGGCGTCGGCCACGTTTGTGCCCCGGCGTTTGCGGTCACTTGGTCGGGGCCCCCTCTGGGAGAGGGGCGGCAATCCGGTGCCTGCGGTATCGCCGGAGACAACGCTCCCGTCGCCGCGGGCGGCGGGCCCTGCCGAGATACGGAAGGCGCCACGGATGTGATCACCCTCGGTGTCGAAGAGGAATACCTGCTGATCGACACGGTCACCGGCCGGCTGGCCCCGCACGGGGACAAGGTGCGCACAGCGGCGGGGCTGAAGTCACTGGTGGCCGACCAGGAACTGCATACGGAGTTGTCCCAGGCCCAGGTGGAAGCGGTGACTCCCGTCTGCGGCACATTCGACGAGGTCGGCGGCCATCTGCTGCGGCTGCGGCATGCCGTCGCCGCGGCGGGGCAGGCGCTCGGCTGCCGGGTCCTGGCCAGCGGCACGCCCCCGTCGCGCACCCAGTCCGTTCCGGTCACCGACTCCCCGCGCTACCGGGCCATGCAGCGGCAGGCTCCGCAACTGGTCGCCGAGCAGCTCGTCAACGGCATGCACATCCACGCCGCCGTGCCCGACCGGCCCACCGGCGTGCAGGTACTCAACCGGATCCGGCCCTGGCTTCCCGTGCTGACCGCGATGGCGGCCAACTCGCCCCTGTGGGAGGGCGAGGACACCGGCTTCGCCACATGGCGCACCCTGATCTACGACCGGTGGCCCGTCAGCGGCGTCCCACCGTACTTCGCCGACGACATCGACTACGACCGAAGGATCCGGCACCTGCTGGACACCGGCGTCATCACCGACACCGGCCAGCTCTACTGGCAGGCCAGGATGTCCGAGCGCTATCCGACCATCGAGATCCGCTGCTTCGACGTCCAGCTGCGTACCGACGAGGCCGCGATGTTCGCCGGTGTCGTACGGGCCCTCGTGCAACGCGCGATGTGGGACGCCACCGCGGGTGAGCCCGAACGGCACCAGGATCCGGAACTGCTGAAGGCGGCCATGTGGCAGGCCGCCCGGCACGGACTCTCCGGGGACCTGATCGATCCGGACGGCGAACGGCGACGTGCCGGAGACGTGGTCTGCCGCCTGATGCGTCACGTCGGCCGGGCCCTGGAGGACACGGGAGACGCCCGGGAGGTCAGAGCACTGGTGCACCGCCTGCTTCAACAGGGCACCGGCGCGGACCGGCAACGGCAGGCGCTGGCCCGGGGCGGCCTGGCCGAGGTCACCGACATGATCACCGACATGAGCAGCCAGCCCTGAGCCCGCGCCCCGGCACCGACGCGGGGCTGCGGCGGTCGGCCTCGGAGTGTCCAACGGGCCCGGTGTGAAACCTGGTTCCGGCCCGGCGGGGTGCGCCGCGGTCATGGCGTGAGCGTGTCCTGGTGGCCGGCGCGCCACTCCGCGAGGAGCACGGTCGCGTCGTCGGCGAGGCGGCCCGCGTGATGTTCGACGACCGCGTGCATCAGCCGGCGCAGGGTCTCGTGGAGTGTCTGGTGGCCGTGGTGGTGGCGGACGATGAAGTCGACGAAGCGGTCCCGGCCGAACTCACGTCCTTCCGCGTCCCGGGCCTCGACGATGCCGTCGGTGTACAGGAGGAGCCGGTCGCCGGGCTGGAGCTGGTGGTGCGTCGTGTCGACGTTCAGCCGTTCACCGCCGTCGCCTGCGTCGTCGCCACGGCAGCCCTGCGGCTGGCCGCGACCACACAGGTCGCGGCGGTGCGCTTCCATCGGGCCTCCCCGCCTCAGCAGGCCGCGGAGACCGAACTCCACGCAACCGCCTCATGGAACCTTCTGGTCGCGTTCGCCCACATCTGGCGCGACCACCGGGAGTTCCCCGCCGACGCTGCCACGGAGACCTTCGACTTCGACTCCGAATCGCCCCTCTCGGCGACGGCGCACCACGACCCGCTGTCCGAGCGATAGGCCGCACCGGACGCGGTGAGCGCGCGAACCCTGTCCCGGGTGGTCACCAGGCCGCCGGCGCACCCACAACCTGGTGAACCTATGCGGCCACCACACCAGGAAACGCCGACTCAGCGCACGCGACCCCGCGCCTTCAGTGGCACCGCCGGCAGTTCCGGCGCAGGCAGCGGAGCGCCGTCGTACCCCTTCACCTCCCCGAACCTGGACCCGTTCATCCAGTCCTCCCGGGCCTGTGTGATGTCGTCCTGCGAACGCCCGATGAAGTTCCACCACATGATCAGTTCCTCGGCGAACGGTTCGCCGCCCAGCAGCATGAGTCCGGCGTCGGACTCGGCGCGGAGGGGGAGTTCGGTGCGGCCGCAGCCGAGGTAGAGCATCGAGCCGGGGAGGACCGGTACGCCGTCCACGTGGACCTCGCCGGACATCGACAGGACGCCGTACTCGAAGTCGGGGTCCAGGGGCAGGCGGACGTCGGCGCCCCGGGTGAGCGCGAGGTCGGCGCCGACGAGCGGGGTGTAGGCCGTACCGGGTGACGTCGAGCCGTCGAGGTCGCCGAGGAGCACGGTGGCGGTCAGGCCCGGTGCGGTGACGGTGGGCAGTTCCGCGTGGAACTCGAAACGGGGCTCGGTGTGGCGGTGTTCGTCGGGGAGGGCGACCCACAGCTGCGCGCCGTGCAGGAACCGGGCGTGCGGGCGCGGGCTCTCCTCGGAGTGGCTGATCGCCCGGCCCGAGGTCATCAGGGCCAGCTGGCGGGGCCGGATGGTCTGCAGGCTGCCGGTGGAGTCGCGGTGCAGCACCTCGCCCTCGTGCAGCCAGCTGACCGTCTGCAACCCCATGTGCGGATGCGGCGGGACCTGCATGCCGGGCTCGTCGGCGATGTCGTCGGGGCCGTAGTGGTCCACGAAGGCCCAGGCGCCGATCATGCGCCGGCCGAGGTTCGGCAGCAGCCGGCGCACCTCGGTCGACTCGCCGAGCGGTACGCGACGGGGGCTCAGCAGTTCGCGGACGGGTTCGGCGACGACGAATCCGCGGCCGCCGCACACGCTCGGTTCGGGCGCGCGGTCAAGGTTGCTCATGCCGCACAACCTAGTGGCAGTCGGCCCGCGCTGCCGCGCCACCGCGGACCCGGCTCTCGTGGAGCGAGCCCGTCCGGCGGCGCTCTCCTTGCTTAAGTCAATCAACGGACCTACATTCTGCGTGTCCTGCCCCAGATCCGCGTGCCCCGACGGAGGCCCGACCATGACCCCTGCACGACCCCGGCCCGACCAGGCCGGGGAGTTGACCGCCGCACCCCGCGCGAACGTCGTCGTCGCGGTGCTGGCCCTCGGCGGGATCGTGGTCTCGCTGATGCAGACCCTGATCATCCCGATCGTCCCGGAACTCCCCGGGCTGCTGCACGCCTCCGCCTCGGACGCGGCCTGGGCGATCACGGCCACGCTGCTCGCGGCGGCCGTCGCCACGCCCGTGACGGGCCGGCTCGGCGACATGTACGGCAAGCGCCTGATGCTGCTGACCAGCCTGTTCATGCTGGTCGCCGGCTCGGTCACGGCCGCGCTCAGCGACACGCTCACCCCGATGATCATCGGACGGGCGCTGCAGGGCCTTGCGTCCGGCGTCATCCCGCTCGGCATCAGCATCATGCGCGACGAACTGCCCGCCGAACGGCTCGGTTCCGCCACCGCCCTGATGAGCGCCTCCCTCGGCGTCGGCGGCGCCCTCGGCCTGCCCGCCGCCGCGCTCATCGCCGACCACTACGACTGGCACACGCTGTTCTGGACCTCGGCCGCGCTCGGCGTCGTCGCCGCCGTCCTCGTCCTGCTCCTCGTTCCCGAATCCGCGGTGCGTTCCGGCGGGCGGTTCGACCTGATCGGCGCGCTCGGCATGGCGGCCGGCCTGATCTGCCTGCTGCTGGCGATCTCCAAGGGCGCGGACTGGGGCTGGAGCAGTGCCACCACCCTCGGGCTGTTCACGGCGGCCGTCGTCGTCCTGTTCGCCTGGGGGATCTACGAACTGCGCACCACGCAGCCGCTGGTGGACCTGCGCACCACCGCCCGCCGCCAGGTCCTGGTCACCAACCTCGCCTCGGTAGCCTTCGGCTTCTCGATGTTCGCGATGTCCCTGGTCCTTCCGCAGCTCCTGCAGTTGCCTCGGGCGACCGGATACGGGCTGGGCAAGTCGCTGCTCGACGCCGGCCTGGTCATGGCCCCGCCCGGCCTGGTCATGATGGCGACGGCGCCCGTGTCCGCGCTCATCTCCCGGACCTGGGGCCCGAAGGTCACCCTGATGTGCGGCGCGGTCGTCGTGGCCGGCGGGTACGGCCTCAGCGTCGTGATGATGGGCGCCGTCTGGCAGTTGCTCCTGGCGAGCTGTGTCATCGGCGCCGGCATCGGGCTCGCCTACGGTGCGATGCCCGCGCTGATCATGGGCGCCGTCGACCCGTCCGAGACCGCCGCGGCGAACAGTCTCAACACCCTCATGCGGTCCATCGGCACCTCCACCGCGAGCGCCGTCGCCGGTGTGATCCTCGCCCAGATGACCACGACCTTCGGCACGGTGAAGCTGCCCTCCGAGAACGGCTTCAAGGTCGTCATGGCCATCGGTTCGGGCGCGGCGGTGCTCGCGCTGTTCGTGGCCGCGTTCATTCCCCGGCGGGTGAAGCCCGCGCAGGACGCTCGCGGTGTCGGCGGTGTCGGCGGTGGTGTCGGCAGCCATGTTGCCGGGGGGCCGGTGGCCGGTGGCGTGGAGCACGACGACGTACGGCCCGTCGATGTCCCCGAGCCGCCCGTGACGGGCGGGGGCATACCCGTGCGCGGCTCCGTCCGCGGGGCGGACGGCGCGGTCGTCGGCGGCGCCGCGGTGACGCTGATCTCGCTCGGCGGCCGGCAGGTCGGCCGGTCCGTCGCCGGGGCCGACGGCTCCTACGCCGTCGAGGCGCCGGGGGCCGGGACGTACGTCCTCGTCGCCGCCGCGGACGGCCGCCGCCCCTGGGCCACCACCCTGGTCGTCGGCACGGACCCGGTGGCGTACGACATCCTGCTCGGCGGGGTCGGCGGACTGGCCGGGCTGGTGCGCTCGGCCGACAGCGGGGCACCCGTCGCCGCGGCGCTGGTGGTCGTCACCGACGTGCGCGGGGACGTGCTGGGCAGCGCGGAGACCGATGGGCTCGGCGAGTTCACCCTCGGCGACCTCGTGCCGGGCACCATCACCCTCGCCGTCAGCTCGCCCGAGCACCGCCCCCTCGCCCTGCCCGTGGAGATCACCGGCGACGGGATCACCCGTGCCGAGGTGGAGCTGCGGGCCGGCGCGCAGGTGCGCGGCACGGTGCAGGGCGCGGGCGGGCCGCTCGGCGACGCCCGGGTGACGCTCGTGGACGGCGCGGGCAACGTCGTCGCCACGACCACGACCGGGGAGGACGGCGCGTACGCTTTCTGCGACCTGGACGGTGGGACGTACACGGTGATCGCGGCCGGCTATCCGCCGCGGGCCGCAGGAGTCACCCTCCGCGGTGACATCGGCGACCACGACATCGAACTCGCCCACCCCGGGGCGTAGTTCGTAGCTGAGCGACAGCGCCGCTGAGTAGCTGGTCGGCTGGGCGCTCCGGCACGGTGGCCGGGGCGCCCGGCTCCGTTCTGGTGGCCGGCTCCGGTCCACTCCGGGGCCAGCACCGACCAGATCTCCTCGTCGTGCCGCTTGCCCCGGTACAGGTAGCTCTCCCTGAGCACGGCGTCCCTGCGCATGCCGAGCCGCCGGGCGACCGCGATGCTCGGGGTGTTCTGCGGGGACACCCACCACTCGACGCGGTGGACGCCCCGCTCCCGGATCGCCCAGTCGATGAGCACCCGGGCCGCCCGGGTCACCAGGCCCCGCCCCACCGCCGCCGGCTCCAGCCAGCAGCCCGCCTCCGCGGTGCCCTGCGCCACGTCCATCCGGCGCAGGATCACCGCACCGACGAGCGTGCCGTCGTACCGGATCCCGGCGATGCGGCCCGCGTCGGCGGCCTCCTTCTCGGCGTACGCCCGCAGGAACGCCTCGGCGCCCGCCGGATCCGCGACCACGTCCGGCAGCCCGTTGAACCGGCCGATGAACTCCCGCCCACGCTCGACATGGTCGAGGAATTCCCCGGCCCGCCAGGGCTGGAGGGGACACAGCTCGGAGCCGTCGTCACCGAGGGGGATCGTGTACATGGTCACCTTTGAGCGAGGGGGAACTTCGTGCCAGGGGGAAGGGGGACGCCAGCCTACGACCGGTTGGCAGCTTCGTGGGGCCGGGCAGACGATGGGGGCGTGGGGTGCGGTCGCCGTCGCAGCGTCGGCACCGTCCGAGGCGCCGGGGGCACGGAGGCCGTCCCTGGCCGCGGTGAGCGGCCGGAAGGGAGGACACCGTCATGCTGGAAGTGAAGACGGTCGACAAGCCCGACGAGCGGCGTGACTTCCCCCGCGGCCACCTCGACGCCCTGCACCTGACCGGGCTCGACTTCGCCGTGGGCACCTTCGAACCCGGATGGCGCTGGTCGGAGTCCGTGGCGCGGCTCGCCGGCACGGAGAGCTGCATGGTCCATCACAACGGCTATGTGGTGCAGGGCCGGATGCGTCTCGTCATGGACGACGGCGGCGAGGCGGAGATCGGCCCCGGCGACGTCTTCGTCTGCTCGCCCGGCCACGACGCCTGGGTCGTCGGCGACGAGCAGGTCGTGGTGTTCGACTTCGCGGGCACCATGGCGAACGAGTACGCCAAGGGCTAGGTACGCCAAGGGTTGGGTACCCCCAGGTCCGGCGGGAGCGGCGCCGTCACACCGGCAGCAGTCGTCCGACGATCGTGCCGAGTTGCATGGCGTTGCGGCACTCGTGCATCTCCACCAGCTCGGCGTAGTCGGGCGCGGCGGAGTCGCCGGTGCCCCACTGGGCGCGGGGTTCGGGGTTGAGCCAGTAGACGCGGCGGGCGCTGCGGGTGAGGTCGCGGACGGCGGACAGGTTCGGGTCGCCCATGTTCGTGCGGGCGTCCCCGAGCACGAAGACGGTCGTGCGCGGGCCGACCGCGGCGCCGTACCGCTCGGTGAACTCGCCGAGCGCGACGCCGTAGTCGCTGCTGCCGTGCCAGCCGGTGAGCGCGGCCTCGTCGCGGATGCGGGCGCCGAGCCCGTCGGGGTCGGCCCGGCCGTGGTCGAGCAGGCCGGTCACCTCGTCGACGCGATTGACGAAGGCGAACACGCGCACCTTGCTGAACTGGTCGTGCAGCGCCTGGACCAGCAGCATCGTGAAGTCGGAGAAGCCGGACACCGAGCCGGACACGTCGCACAGCAGCACCAGTTCGGGGCGGACCGGACGGCGCCGGCGCAGCACCGGCCGCATCGGCACCCCGCCCGTGGACAGCGAGGAGCGCAGGGTGCGGCGCAGGTCGATCGTGCCGCGTGCGGCCCGGCGGCGGCGCGCGGCCAGCCGCGTCGCCAGCTTGCGGGCCAGCGGCCGCACCGTCCTGCGCAGCTCGGCGAGTTTGTCCCGGCCGGCGTAAAGGAAGTCCACCCGGTCGGCGGTCGGGGCGACGGCCCGCCGGGCGATCCGGTCCCGCCCGCGCCGCTCGGCGACCCGGCGCCGCGCCTCCGCGCCGACAAGCCGCCGGAACTCCTCGATACGGCGGCGGATCTCGTCGTCCAGCAGCCGGTCGGCGAACCCGGCCGCCCCGCCCCGGGCCCGCACGTCGGAGCGCACCCGGGCCAGCAGGGTTCCCGGGCGGAGCCGGTCCAGGGTCTGGTACGCCGACCAGCCGTCCGAGCCGTCCGAGCCGTCCGAGCCGTCCGAGCCCGGCGTGGCGCCGTAGCCGCCCAGGCTGTCGACCGCCTCCGTCGCCAGCCTGGCCAGCAGCGCCCGGTCGTCGGCGGCGAGTGCGTCGGCGAGACGGTCGCGCAGTTCCTCGCGGCCCGAGCGTTCCGTGAGAGGGGCGCCGACGTCGCGCGGGAAGTACAGGTCGAAGACCGGGTCGAACACCGTCCGCTGCCCGGAGCCGTGCAGCAGGGTCGCGGCCAGTCCCTCGCGCAGCACCTCCCGGTCGGCGAAGCCCAGCGCCTCGGCGGCGAGGGCCGCGTCGACGGTCTCCCCGGTGCCGATCCGCACGCCGTGCGCGCGCAGCGCGCCGACCAGACCGGTGATCCGCGCCTCGACACCGGTCATCGGCGCCTCCACGTCGGTGCCCCGCTCCTCGCCCGCGCTCACAGCGTGCTCAGGTCCAGCTTGGCGGCGGCCCTCTGCACGTCCTCCTGGTGCTTGAGGATCACGCCGAGGGTGTCCCGTACGACCGTCTCGTCCAGCGTGTCGGCGCCCAGGGCCAGCAGGGTGCGGGCCCAGTCGACGGTCTCGGCGATCGAGGGCACCTTGCGCAGGTCCATCGCGCGCAGCGCCCCCACCACCCGCACCACGGACTCGGTCAGCGCCTCGCCGAGGCCCGGGACCTTCAGCCGTACGATCCGCCGCTCCAGTTCCTCGTCGGGGAAGCCGATGTGCAGGAACAGGCAGCGGCGGCGCAGCGCCTCGGACAGCTCCCGGCCGGCGTTGGAGGTGAGCACGACGAACGGGCGGCGGGTCGCGGTGACCGTGCCCAGCTCGGGGACCGTGATCTGGAAGTCGCTGAGCACCTCCAGCAGCAGCCCCTCCATCTCGACGTCGGCCTTGTCGGTCTCGTCGATCAGCAGGACCGTCGGCTCGTCGCCGCGGATCGCGGTCAGCAGGGGGCGGGGGAGCAGGAACTCCTCGCTGAAGATGTCGGTGCGGGTCTCGTCCCAGTTCTCGTCGCGGCCGGCGCTGATGCGCAGCAGCTGCTTGGCGTGGTTCCACTCGTACAGCGCCCGGGACTCGTCCACGCCCTCGTAGCACTGGAGCCGGATCAGCCGGGCCCGCGCGATCTGGGCGACGGCCTTCGCCAGCTCGGTCTTGCCGACCCCGGCGGGACCCTCCACCAGCAGCGGCTTGCCCAGCTCGGCGGCCAGGAAGACCGTCGTGGCCACGGCGGGCGAGGCGAGGTACCCCGTCTCGGCGAGGCGGGCGGAGACGTCGTCGACGGATGTGAACAACGGGGCCTCCGGAGGGGTCGGGATCCGCGTGCCGCGGTCTGCGTCCAGCGTGCTCCCACTATCTAACTATCTAAGCGCTTGTTCAGCACCCTTGTCACGGAATTCGCCGCCACCCCGGGGGCCTGTACCCCGGCCCCGCTGCGGCCCCGACTCCCGCTGCGGCTCCGCCCCCGCGAAGCCCCGGCCCCCGCCGCGGCCCCGGCCCCGAACGGGTCACCCCAGCGCGCCGACCCGCTCGGCCAGCCGGTGCAATGGACGGGTGACGACCGCGCCTCCGGACGACTGCCTCGCGCGCAACGACTGGATCTGCGGCGCCTATCTCGCCACCCGCCGCCACATCCTGCTCGACGCCGTCGTCCAGCACCTCGAACTGACGACGGTCTCGGTCGTCGTCGCCCTCGTGATCGCCGTACCCATGGCGGTGCTGGCGCGCCGCTGGGGCTGGGCCGCCGGACCGGTCCTCGCCGTGACGACGATCCTCTACACCATCCCGTCCCTGGCGATGTTCTCCCTGCTCCTGCCCGTCTACGGCCTCTCGGCCCCCCTCGTCGTCGCCGGACTGGTCCTGTACTCGCTCACCCTGCTCGTACGCAACATCCTCGCCGGGCTGCGCGCCGTCCCCGAGGAGACCCGGCAGGCGGCACGCGGCCTCGGCTACGGCCCGATCCGGCTCCTGCTCACCGTCGAACTGCCCCTCGCCCTGCCCGCCGCCATGGCCGGCCTGCGCATCGCGACCGTCTCGGCGGTCTCCCTGGTCACGGTCGGCGCCATCGTCGGCTTCGGCGGGCTGGGCAATCTGATCTACTCCGGCATGAACACCTACTTCAAGGCCCAGGTCCTCACCGCGTCCGTGCTGTGCGTGGTGATCGCCGTCGCCGCCGACCTGCTCCTGCTGGGCGTGCAGTGGCTGATCGCGCCGTGGGCGCGACGGGCGGCCCGCACATGAGCACCCTGCACGCCACCTGGGACTGGCTCGCCGACCCCGCGCACTGGTCGGGTGACGACGGCGTCCGGCACCGGCTGCTCCAGCACCTGCTGCTCACCGTCGTCTGCCTGGTCGTCAGCTGCCTGATCGCCCTGCCGGTCGCGCTGGTCCTCGGCCACCTCGGCCGGGGCGGCGCACTCGCCGTCAACATCTCCAACGTGGGCCGGGCCGTCCCCACCTTCGCCGTGCTGGTCCTGCTCCTGCTGACCCCGGTGGGGAAGTGGGGCGAGGGGCCCACGGTGGTGGCGCTGGTGCTGTTCGCCGTACCACCCCTGCTCACCAACGCCTACGTCGGCATGCGCGAGGTCGACCGCAGCGTGGTCCAGGCGGCGCGGGGGATGGGGATGACCGGGCGGGAGATACTGTTTCACGTGGAACTGCCCCTTTCGTTCCCGATGGTCCTCAACGGTGTGCGGATCGCCGCCGTCCAGCTCGTCGCCACCGCCACCATCGCCGCGCTCGCGGGCGGCGGCGGACTCGGCCGGATCATCACGGCGGGCTTCAACCTGGCCAGCACACCCCAGGTCGTCGCCGGCGCCCTCCTCGTCGCCGTGTTCGCCCTCGTCGTCGAGGCCGTCTTCGAGATCGCCGAACGCCTGGCACCGGCCTGGGCCAGGGGCGGGCGATGAAGTGCGGGGCGCTGCCGGCGGCAGCCGTGCTCCTCGCGCTGACCGCCTGCACCGCCGGCCCCTCCCTGGAGAACCGGGGCCAGGTCACCGCGCCGCCCGGCGACAGCCACCACCTCACCATCGGCTCGGCGGGCTTCACCGAGAGCGACCTGCTCGCCCAGATGTACGCGCAGCTGCTGAACCAGGCCGGCTACAAGACGTCCCTGCTCACCGTCAGCAACCGGGAACTGTACGAACCGGCCCTGGAATCCGGCCAGATCGACGTCGTCCCCGAGTACGCCGCCACCTTCGCCGACTGGCTCAACGCCAAGACCCACGGCCCCGGCGCCCGCCCCGTCGGCTCACCCGCTCTCGACACCACGATGAAAGCCCTGCGCTCCCTCGCGGAACCCCGCGGACTCACCGTCCTTTCGCCCGGCCGGGCCGTCGACCAGAACGCCTTCGCCGTCACCGCCGCCTACGCCCGGCAGCACGGCCTCAAGACCCTCAGCGACCTCGGCGCCTCCGGGCTGAAAGTGCGGCTCGCGGCCGGGGACGAGTGCGTACAACGGCCGTACTGCGAGCCGGGCCTGAAGAAGGTGTACGGCATCGACGTCACCGGCATCGACCCCAAGGGTGTCGGCACCACCCAGGCCAAACGGGCCGTGCAGTCGGGGCGGGACCAGATGGTGCTCACCACCAGCACCGACGCCACCCTCGACCAGTTCGGTCTCGTCCTCCTCGCCGACGACAAGCACCTGCAGAACGCCGACCACGTCGTCCCGGTCGTCAACCGCTCCCGCGCCGGAAGCCCCCGCGTGGCCAAGGCGCTCGGCAAGCTCAACTCCGTCCTGACGACCGAGGACCTGGCCGGCCTCAACCGGCAGGTCGACAGCCGGCGCCGCCTGCCCGCCGACGTCGCGCACACGTACCTGAAGGACAAGGGCCTGCTGAAGTGAGGCACCGGACCCCTCAGGCGTCCGCGATCGAGTCGAACGACACCTGACCCCGCGCGACACCCCGCGCGTCCGCGTCCACCGAGCGGCGCAGCGCCTCGTGCAGCCCGGCCGGGGTGAGCACGCCCAGGAAGCGTGCCCCGTCCAGCACCGCGACCCATCCGGCGTCGTACTGGAGCATCACCGCGAACGCCTGCTTCAGCGGGGCGCCCACCGGCACCCACGCGGTCATCCGGTGCGCGAGGTCCCCGACCGTGCCGCCGGCGGCCAGCTCGTCGATGCCGACCCAGCCGTGCAGATCGCCGTGCCGGTCCAGGACGACCGCCCACCGGGCGCCCTCGGCCCGCAGCCGCTCCACGGCACGCCCGGCGGGCTCGTCCGGGCGGGCCACCGGCGGTTGTTCCAGGTCGTCCGGTTCGATCGCGGTGACCGACAGCCGCTTCAGACCGCGGTCGGCGCCGACGAACCCGGCGACGTACGGGGTCGCGGGCGCCCCGAGCACCGCCCCGGGCGTGTCGAACTGCTCGATCCGGCCCTGCCCGTACACGGCGATCCGGTCGCCGAGCCGGACGGCCTCCTCGATGTCGTGCGTGACCAGCAGCACCGTCTTGCGCACCGCGTCCTGCATCCGCAGGAACTCGTCCTGCAACTGCTCGCGCACCACCGGGTCGACCGCGCCGAACGGCTCGTCCATCAGCAGCACCGGCGGATCCGCCGCGAGCGCCCGCGCCACGCCGACCCGCTGCCGCTGCCCGCCGGACAGCTGTTCCGGGTAG
This sequence comes from Streptomyces sp. NPDC048297, assembly GCF_043201585.1. NCBI lineage: Bacteria > Bacillati > Actinomycetota > Actinomycetes > Kitasatosporales > Streptomycetaceae > Streptomyces > Streptomyces sp. NPDC048297. The sequence continues at coordinate 374,767 of NZ_JBICZA010000002.1, read as the reverse complement.
CGCGGCCCGTACGTCTTCGGGTCGAGACCGACGAGATCGAGCAGCTCGGCGGCGCGCGCCCGCGCCTTCGCCCGCCTCCAGCCGAGCAGCGCCGGCACGGTCGCCGTGTTGTCCAGCACCGTGCGGTGCGGGAAGAGCCCCACCTGCTGGATGACGTAGCCGATCCGCCGGCGCAGCCGCACCGGGTCGACGTCGGCGACGTCCTCGCCGTCCACGAAGATCCGCCCGGACGTCGGCTCGATGAGCCGGTTCACCATCATCATGGTCGTCGTCTTGCCGCAGCCGGACGGGCCGACGAGCGTGACGAGTTCGCCCTCGCCGACCTCGAAGGAGAGGTCGTCCACCGCCGTCGTACCGTCCGGATACCGCTTGGTGACCTGATCGAAGCGGATCATTCACCCACGGTAACCGCGCCGGTCAGTCCGCGCTCACCAGCACCACCTCCAGAGTGCGCGGCCCGTGCACCCCCTCGACCCGGTCCAGCTCGATGTCACTGGTGGCCGACGGGCCGGAGATCCAGGTCAGCGGACGGGAGGGGTCGAGGCGTTCGAGCGCCTGCGGGACGGAGGCCACGACCTGGTCGGGGACCCGGACCACACAGATGTGATGGTCGGGGATCAGCGTGATGCGGCGCCGGCCCTGGTCCGGTGAGCCGTCCAGCACGAGGGTGCCGGTCTCGGCGATGGCGACCGCGCACCCCGTGACCACGCTGTCGACCTGGTCGAGTTCGCGGGCCGTGCTCACCGCACGGTCATGGACCCGTGCCGGATCGGCGGCCGACATCCACTCCGGTGGGAGCCCCGGGGGTACCAGCACGTACCGGGGCCCGCGCCGGGCCAGCAACCGCATGATGTCGTAGGGCAGTTCGTCCTCGGTGCTGCGGTGCACGATCGCCCGGTAGTCCGCGAGGTTCTCGGCGAGCAGATCCACGCTCTCCCTGGTGGTCCGGGACCCGTGCTCGCGCAGATAGTCGCGTGGAACCGCCCGCTCGTACGGCGTCTCGTCCCGGGGCACGTCCGCGAGCGCGCGCCGCACCCGGCCCAGGATCCGTTCCCTGCCGCTCATTTGGTGTCCTTCCCGCCGTGCGTCCGCTGCCACCAGTCCCGGAACGGCTCCGCGGGCACGGCCGGCAGGTCCCGGGTCCCGCTCCACGCCCGGCCGGGCCCCGGCAGACCGCGCGGAAGCAGCCGGCGGGTCCGGGAGGCGAGCCGCTGCCCGGTGCGCAGGGCTCCAGGGTGCCCGAACGTCCAGCGTGCCGCCCGCATGGCCGCCCGCTCGGCCGCGTGGCCCTTGGCCGGCTTCAGCACCACCCGGTTGCCCTGCCGGACCGCCGGACCGCCCTGAACGACCCGCTCCCGCAGATGCACCAGCACCTCGGGGATGTCGATGGCCACCGGGCACACGTCGTAGCAGGCCCCGCACAGTGAGGACGCGTACGGCAGCGAGGCGTCGATCTCGCTCGCCGTGCCCCGCAGTTGAGGGCTGAGGATGGCGCCGATCGGGCCGGGATAGACGGAGCCGTAGGCGTGGCCGCCGGCCCGCTCGTACACCGGGCACACGTTCAGGCAGGCCGAACAGCGGATGCAGCGCAGCGCCTGCCGGCCGACCTCGTCGGCGAGCGTGTCGGTGCGGCCGTTGTCGAGCAGTACCAGGTGGAAGGCGCTCGGGCCGTCCTCGTCCGTCGTCCCCGTCCACATGCTCGTGTACGGGTTCATGCGCTCGGCCGTCGAGGAGCGGGGGAGTGTCTGAAGGAAGACCTCCAGGTCCCGCCAGGTGGGCACGATCTTCTCGATGCCGACCACCGAGATCAGCGTCTCGGGCAGGGTCAGGCACATCCGGCCGTTGCCCTCGGACTCCACGACCACCAGCGTGCCGGTCTCGGCCACCATGAAGTTGGCGCCCGAGATGCCGACCTTGGCCCGCAGGAACTTCTCCCGCAGATGCAGCCGGGCCGCCTCCGCGAGTTCGGCGGGCGTGTCGGTCAGGCCCTCCGGGGCCGGGCGGCCCCATTCACCCATCTCGGAGCGGAAGATGTCCCTGATCTCGCCGCGATTGCGGTGGATCGCCGGGACCAGGATGTGCGAGGGGCGGTCCTTGCCCAACTGCACGATCAGCTCGGCGAGATCGGTCTCGTAGGCCCGGATGCCCTCCGCCTCCAGCGCCTCGTTGAGCCCGATCTCCTGCGTGGCCATCGACTTGACCTTGACGACCTCCGACTCGCCGGTCGCTTTGACCAGTTCGGCGACGATCCGGTTGGCCTCGTCGGCGTCCGCCGCCCAGTGGACGGTGCCGCCCGCGGCCGTCACCGACTCCTCCAACTCGACGAGATACCGGTCGAGATGGCGCAGCGTGTGGTCCTTGATCCGCTTGCCGGCCTCCCGCAGCGCCGCCCAGTCGGACACCTCGGCCACGGCGTTCGCCCGCTTGGCGCGGATGGTGTGCGTCGCGTGCCGCAGATTGGCACGCAGGGTGGCATTGCCGACGGCCTCCGCCGCCGCCGTCGGAAAGGCTGGGTAGGTGGGCGGGGGAAACACCGGCATCCCCACGAACGTTCCGCTCATACGGCCGGTTCCTCCTCCGTGCTCGCCAGGATCTCCGCGATGTGCACCGGCCGCATGCCCACCTTCAGCCGGCTCATGGTCCCGCCGATGTGCATCAGACACGAGTTGTCGGCCGCGCACAGCACGTCGGCGCCGGTCGACTCCGCGTTGCGGACCTTGTCCGCGCCCATCGCCGCCGACACCTCGGGGTTCTTCACCGCGAAGGTCCCGCCGAACCCGCAGCACTCCTCCGCCCCCGGCAGCTCGACCAGCTCCAGCCCCTTCACCGCCCGCAGCAGCCGAAGCGGACGGTCGCCGAGACGCAGGCCGCGCAGCCCGTGGCAGGTCGGGTGATAGGTGACCGTGTGCGGATAGAAGGCGCCCACGTCCGTCACCCCCAGCACGTCCACCAGGAACTCCGTCAGCTCGTACGTCTTCGGGACCACGGGCGCCAGCGTGGTGGCCGGCCCGTCCCCGCGCCCCTCGGCCCGCGCCCGCTCGCCGATCCGCGGATACAACTCCCGGACCATCGCCGCGCACGACCCGGAAGGGGTCACGATCGCGTCGTACTCCCCGAAAACATCGGAGAAATGAGTCGCCAGCGGCTCCGCCTCATGCCGGTAGCCGGTGTTGTAGTGCGCCTGCCCGCAGCACGTCTGAGCCATCGGGAAGTCCACGTCGACACCCAGCCTGGTCAGCAGTTTCACTACGGCGCGCCCGGTGTCCGGATACAGCGTGTCGTTGACGCAGGTCAGGAAAAGGGCGACGCGCATCGCGGCTCCTCGCGGTCGGTCATCGGACCAGTGCAGGGTAATGGCACGGCATCGCGCGACGGGAGAGGGCGCGGCGCCCCGGACCTGTCGTGCGCAGTCCCAGCCCGCAGCACCGGCCCGGCGCCCGCTGACCCGATGTTCAGCAAGATTCCATGATCCCCACGCTCGGGCCCGGGGCCTCCATGTGCTGAACTGGGACTCGACCGTCCCATCCGTCCCGGGAGACCCGTTGAGCCTCAGCTACCGCCAGCCCGGCGTCGTCCTCACCGACCGCCACTTCACCGTGCCTCTCGACCACTCGGACCCGGGCGGCGAGACCATCGAGCTGTTCGCCCGCGAGGTGGTGGCGGGTGACAAGGCGGGGCAGGACCTGCCGTGGCTGGTGTATCTGCAGGGTGGTCCCGGCTTCGGGGCGAATCGTTTCTCCGGACGGCAGTCCTGGCTCGACCGGGCCCTGAAGGACTACCGGGTCCTGCTCCTCGACCAGCGCGGCACCGGCCGCTCCACGCCCGCCAACCGCCAGACGCTGCCGCTGCGCGGCGGCCCGGCCGAACAGGCCGCCCACCTCGGCCACTTCCGCGCCGACTCGATCGTCCGGGACTGCGAGGCCATCCGCCCGCAGGTGACCGGCGGCGCCCCCTGGACCGTGCTCGGCCAGAGCTTCGGCGGCTTCTGCACGGTGTCGTACCTCTCCCTGGCTCCGGAGGGCATGGCCGCCGCGCTCGTCACCGGCGGTCTGCCCTCCCTGCACGCCCACGCGGACGACGTCTACCGGGCCGCCTACCCGCGCGTCGAACGCAAGGTGAGCGCCCACTACGCCCGCTACCCGCAGGACGTCGACCGGGCCCGCCGCATCGCCGACCACCTGCTCACCCGTGACGTCGTCCTGCCGGGCGGCTACCGCCTCACCGTGGAGGCCTTCCAGTCCCTCGGACTGATGCTCGGCATGAGCGACGGCAGCCACCGCCTGCACTACCTCCTGGAGGACGCCTTCGTCCGCACCCCAGGCGGCACGGAGCTGTCCGACGCGTTCCAGGAGGAGGTGCGCGGCCTCCTGTCCTACGCGGGCCACCCGCTGTACGCGCTCGTCCACGAGACGATCTACGGCCAGGACAGCCGTCCCACCGACTGGGCCGCCGAGCGGGTGCGTGCCGAGTTCCCGCAGTTCGACGCGGTCAAGGCGCTCGCCGGGGACGCCCCGGTCCTGTTCACCGGCGAGACGGTCCACCCCTGGACCTTCGACAACGACCCCGCCCTGCGCCCCCTGCGCGAGACCGCCGACCTGCTCGCCGCCCGCACCGACTGGGAGCCCCTGTACGACCCCGCGCGCCTGGCCGCCAACGAGGTACCGGTCGCCGCGGCCGTCTACCACGACGACATGTACGTCGACAGCACCCACTCCCTGGAGACCGCCCGCGCCATCCGGGGCCTGCGCACCTGGGTCACCGACGAGTTCGAGCACGACGGCCTGCGCACGGGCACACCGCGCGTCCTGGACCGGCTGCTGGCCCTGAGCCGCGACGAGGCCTGAGCCACACGGTGGCACCAGCGGTGAACAGCGGTACGACCGGTGAACCGTGATACCACCGGTGAACCGTGGTACCACCGGCGAGTTTGACCCTCCCCTTACGTCAGGCTCGAAGCTGTGAGCGGACGAGAGGGCAGGCACATGGGGTACTCGGTGGGGCAGGTGGCGGCGTTCGCGGGGGTGACCGTGCGGACGCTGCACCACTACGACAAGGCGGGGCTGCTCTCGCCGAGCGACCGCAGTCCCGCGGGATACCGTTCCTACGACGACGCCGACCTGGCGCGGCTCCAGCAGATCTTCTTCTACCGCGAACTGGGTTTCCCGCTCGACGAGATCGCCGTCGTCCTGCGCGACCCGCAGGCCTGCGCACTGCACCATCTGCGGTCCCGGCAGCGGCAGTTGCGTGAGGAGATCGACCGGCTCGAGCGTCTCGCGGAGGTGGCCGAGCACGCCATCGAGGTGCAGCGGACCGGAGTGGCGCTCACGCCCGAGGAACGGTTCGAGGTCTTCGGCGAGATCTCCTTCGACCTCAGCTACGCCACCGAGGCACAGCTGAAATGGCAGCACTCCGCCTCGTACCGGGAGGCGATGGCTCGCGCCGGGGCGCACACCGAGGAGGACTGGCGGCAGATCATGAGCGAGGCCGCCGACTGGTGGGAGGAACTGCTCGCCGCCTTCGACGCCGGTGAACCCGCCGACGGGCAACGGGCGACGGACCTCGCCGAGGAGCACCGCCGCCATCTCACCCGCTGGTTCACGCCCTGCCCGCCCGACATGCACCGGCGCGTCGCCGACGACCTCGCCGCCGACCCGCGCGCCTTCGCCCTCCTCGTCCCGCCCTCACAGCAACGCCCCGGCCTCGCCGCCTATGTGAGCAAGGCGATCCACGCCAACGCCGGCCGCCGTGACGGCTCCCGCACCGACGACGAGGAGCATCCGTGAGAATCCTGATCGCCACGGCCGGATCACGCGGCGACGTCGCCCCCTGCACCGGTCTGGGCGCCGCCCTGGCCGGCGCCGGGCACGAGGTCACCCTGGCCACCACCGACACCTTCGCCTCCCTCGCGCGTGGCGCGGGCCTGGGATTCCGGCGGCTGCCCGCCGACCCGCGCGGGCACGGGGGAGCCGGCAGTGGACGCGAACTGATGCGTACGGCCGCCGCGTTCGTCACCGAACTCGGCCGCGGCTTCGCCGACGCGGTCGCCGAGGGCACGGACCTGCTCGTCCTGTCGGCCACGACGGCACCGCTCGGCTGGCAGCTGTCCGAGGCCACCGGCATCCCGAGCCTGGGCGCCTACCTCCAGCCGAACGCGCCGACCGGTGACTTCCCGCCCGCCGTCATGGCCGCCCGTCCGCTGGGCCGGACCGGCAACCGGCTGGCCGGCCGGTTCGCCCTGCGCATGGTCGACCGGATCTACGCGCAGGCGGTCACCGAGCTGCGCCGGGACCTCGGTCTTGCGCCGCTGTCCGTGGGCGCGACGCGCCGGCGCCTGGACACGGCGGACTGGCCCGTGCTGCACGGTTTCAGCACGGCCCTCGTGCCCCGCCCCGCCGACTGGCGTCCGGGCCTGCGGATCGCGGGCACCTTCTGGCCCGACGTCGACGCGGGCGCACGACTGCCCGCCGCCGTCGAGGACTTCCTGCGGGCCGGGCCCCGCCCGGTCCTCGTCGGCTTCGGCAGCATGGCGAGCGGCGAGGGCGAACGGCTCAGCGAGATCGCCGTACGGGCCCTGCGGCAGGCCGGGCTGCGCGGCATCCTGCAATCCGGTGCCGCCGGGCTCGCCGCCGACACCACTGCCGACGACATGCTCACCGTCGGGGACCTGCCGCACGCGCTGCTGTTCCCGCGACTGGCCGCGGTCGTGCACCACGCGGGTGCGGGCACCACGGCTGCCGCGCTGCGCGCCGGGGTGCCGTCGGTCGCGGTGCCGGTCACGGCGGACCAGCCGTTCTGGGCCACCCGCCTCGCCGCGGCCGGTGCCGCCCCCGCGCCGATCCCGATGCGCGCCCTCACCGCCGACCGCCTCGCCGCCGCCCTCGGCCGCGTGACGAATCAGCAGGCCTACTCCCGCGCCGCCGCACAGGGCGCCCGCCACATGTCCACCGAGGACCGACCGGGCGTGGTACTCAAGGAGATCGACCGGTTTACCGGGGGATGAGGCCCAATAGCCAATAGCCAATAGCCAATAGCCAAGGGCCTCGGCGGGCGCCGCCGCCGCGTACGTCCCGCAGAGGTCGGCCGCGCAGGGGAGTCGCCCTGGGCAGCCGCGCAGGGCGGTTCCGCAGGGCAACTCCGCAGGACAGTCGTACAGGGCAGCCCCGTAGGACAGGCGCGCAAGGCATTCGCGCAGGGCGGCTCCGCAGAACAGCTGCGCAGGGCAGCCCCGCAGGACAGTCGTACAGGGCAGCCTTGTAGGACAGGCGCGCAAGGCACCCGCGCAGGGCGGCTCCGCAGAACAGCCGCGCAGGGCAGCACCTCAGAACAGCCCCGCAGGGAAGTCGTGCAGGTCAGTAGGCTTGTGGTCATGCCGGAACACATACCGACCGACAGTCTTGACCTGCGCGGCGACTGCGCACAGTGTTTCGGGCTGTGCTGCGTCGCGCTGCCCTTCGCGGCCTCCGCCGACTTCGCGCTGGACAAGCCCGCCGGCAAGCCCTGCCCCAACCTGCGGGGCGACCACCGCTGCGGCATCCACACCGACCTGCGCGCGAAGGGCTTCACCGGGTGCACGGTCTACGACTGCCTCGGCGCGGGACAGAAGGTCTCGCAGGTCACCTTCGGCGGGCAGGACTGGCGGACGGGGTCCCCGGAGCGGGCCCGCTCGATGTTCGACGTGTTCCCGGTCGTCCGTCAGCTCCACGAACTGCTGTGGTACCTGAACGAGGCGCTGGGCCTGGACGCCGCCCGGCCCGTTCACCCCGAGCTGCGCACGGCGCTGGAGAACACCGAGCGGCTCACCCTCGGCACGCCCGGGGAACTGGCCGCGCTGGATGTCGCCGCCCACCGGCAGGACGTCAACGTCCTGCTGCTGCGCACCAGCGAGCTGGCCCGAGCCGCCGCCCTCGGCGCGGGTGACAAGAAGGCCGGCAAGAAGGCCGGCAAGAAGGCCGGCAAGAAGGCTGACAAGGGGAAGAATCGCCGGGGAGCGGACCTGATCGGTGCCCGGCTCCGGGGCGCCGACCTGCGCGGGGCCACCCTGCGCGGTGCCTACCTCATCGCGGCCGACCTCACCGGCGCCGATCTGCGCGACGCGGACATGATCGGTGCCGATCTGCGCGACGCCGACCTGACCGACGCGGACCTCACCGGAGCCTTCTTCCTCACCCAGCCGCAGCTGAACGCGGCCCGCGGCAGCGCGGGCACCCGGCTCTCCCCGTCACTCACCCGCCCCATGCACTGGACAACGGCCGGCTGACCCGGCCCCGGACTCGGCCCCGGTTCCGGCTCCGTCGTCCGGAACGGTCACGGGAGCGGCAGCGGCAGCGGCAGCGGCACCGGTACCGGCAGCGGCGCCCGCGCCCACCGTGCGGCGCTCCAGGCCGAGCCGCAGGCCCTCGGGCATGACCGTGAGGCGCTCGGTGACCTGGAGCCGGTAGTCCGGGTCGGCCCGCAGGTCGTAGCGGCGCAGCAGCAGGCCGAGCACCAGCGTCGCCTCGTGCAGCGCGAACTGGCGGCCGATGCAGGCCCGCGCGCCGGTGCCGAACGGCTTGAAGGTGTGCGGGGCGCGGGCTCGTACGGCCTTGGCGTCGAACCGGTCCGGGTCGAAGCGCTCGGCGTCCTCGCCCCACACCTCGGGATCGCGGTGCAGCAGCGGCAGCAGGACCAGCGCCCACGCGCCCCGGCGCATCGGGTGGTCCCCGGCCAGCACGGTGTCCCGCGTGGCCTCGCGGGCGTAGGCGGGAGCGGTGGGCCACAGGCGCAGCGTCTCGTCCAGTACGCGCCGCAGGTAGCGCAGCTTGGCGACCTGGTCGTAGCCCGGTTCCGGGGTGTCGCCCCAGACGCGGTCGATCTCGGCGCGGGCGCGGGCGGCGATCTCGGGGTGCCGGGCGAGGTAGTACAGGGCGAAGGAGAGCGCGCCGGACGTGGTCTCGTGGCCGGCCACCAGGAACGTGATCACCTGCCGGCGGACGTTCTCCGGCGACAGCCGCTCCCCGGTCTCGGGGTGGGCCGTCTCCAGCATGCGGTCCAGCAGGTCCCCGGTGCCGGTGCCGGTGCCGCCGCCAGTGCCCGTGCCGGCGCCGCCACCGGTGCCGTTCCGGGCGGCCACGAGGTCGTCGACCGTGCGGTTGAGGTAGGCGATGTCGGCCGCGTTGCGCCGGGCGGCGCCGCGCAGCAGCAGCGGGGCCAGCGGCCCGGGAACGTTGTTCAGGCGCTGGGCGTACGTCAGGGTGCCGACCATGGCCCGGACGAAGGGGTGGGGCCGGTCGCGCTCGAAGGAGCCGAAGTCGTGCCCGAACCCGGTGCGCGCGATCGTCTCCAGGGTCAGCTTGGTCATGTCCCCGGGCACGTCCACCGTGCGTCCGGCCGCCTGCTCGCCGTCCCAGTGGTCGGTGAGCCGTCCGGCGACGGACAGCATCATCGCGTGGTAGGCCTCCATGGCGTCCCGGCTGAACCCGGGCGCCAGGACGTCGTGTGCGAGCTGCCAGTTCGGCTCGTGGTTGTAGGCGGTGAACAGTCCGTCCCCGACGACCGGCCGCAGGTTCGCGACCCCGAGGCCGACGTGCTTGGCGAACCGGGACTCGTCCGCGAGGTCGGCGGCGAGCCGGGAACCCCACACGAAGACGAACTCCTTGCCGAACGCCCGCCGCCGGAAGATCGGTCCCAGCTCGCGCCCGAAGCGCAGCGAGTCCTGCAGGGGCCGGCGCCGGTCGACGCCCACCACGTCGCCGACCAGGGGCAGCCGGCGTGCCGGATGCGGGATGCGGTGCAGTTCGGGCCAGCCGTGCTCGGCGCTGCGGAACCCCTTCGGCAGCCCGGTCTCCGTCGTCTCCGCCATGACGCGATCTCCCTTGATCCAGCGGACGGTTGTGCCGTGTCGCACGTGTTGTACATGAGTTCAATAACAGGTTTCAGTCTGGTCCGCTTGTTGAACCGACGTCAAGTAAAGTGGCCGTATGCCCGCGAACCAGGGGGAACGCGCCCGGCGTCGACTCAGCACCGAAGAACGTCGTGAGCAGTTGCTGTCCGTCGGGGCGCGGCTGTTCTCGGAGAGTCCGTACGACGACGTGTGGATCGAGCAGGTCGCCGAGATCGCCGGGGTCTCCCGTGGGCTGCTGTACCACTACTTCCCGAACAAGCGGGACTTCTTCGCGGCGGTCGTCGAGCGCGAGAGCGCGCGGATGCTGCGCATGACGGCCGCGGTGCCCGGTGTCCCGGTGCGCGGGCAGCTCACCGCCGGCCTCGACACCTACCTCGGCTACGTCCAGGCCCACGCCCACGGCTTTCGCGCCTTCCATCGCGCCGACGCGGCCGGCGACCAGGCCGTGCGCCGCGTCTACCAGCGGGCCCTCGCCGCCCAGGAGCAGCAGATCCTCGCCGCCCTGGCCGCCGACCCCGAGTTCGGGCCGGTCGTGGAGGGCGCGCCCGAGGTGCGGCTGGCCGTACGCGGCTGGCTCGCCTTCACCACCGCCGTCTGCCTGGAGTGGCTGCGTGACGACGCGCTGACGCGGGAACAGGTCCGCGATCTGTGCGCCCGCGCACTGCTGGGCGTCCTGGCCTGACCCGTCCGGCCCCGTCCGACCCGCTCCCACGCCGTCCGGCCCCGTCCGACCCGTACGGCCCTGTCCGGCCCTGTCCGGTCCCGTCCAGGCCTTCCTGCCGGTGGGGCGTGGTTGGCGTGTGCCCGGATCTTCGATAGGTTAGGCAAGGCTTACCTAAGGAGATCTCGGATGGCTGACACACAGGACTGGGCTGCCGGACCCGGCGCGGCGGAGCGGGCCCGATCGTTGCTCGCCACCGTGTGGTCGTGCGAGGTGCGCGCGGACGGTGCCCACGAGGAGTACGTCGGCGCGCACCGCGTGAGCGAGGACGGCGGGGTGCTGCTGTCGGTGCCCGAGGACAGCGCCCTGCTCGCGGCGGTGCTGTGCGCGCCCCGCGCGGAGCCGCACGCCGTGCTGGAGTTCGCCGACGCGGCCCCCGTACCCGTACGGCAGCGTATCCGCGCCCGCCTGTGGCTGGCCGGCTGCTTCACCCCGGCGGCCGACGCCTCGCTGCTCTTCCGGCCCACCCGGGTGGTGCTGCGGCAGTCCTCCGGCGCCGTGCTCGTCGGCCTCGACGAGTTCGCCGCCGCCCGGCCCGACCCGCTGGCCACGGCCGAGGCCCACCTCCTCACCCACCTCGCCGACGCCCACCCCGACGCCGTCGAGCGGCTCACCCGGCTCGTACGGCCCGAGAGCCTGCACGCCGCGACCCGGGTGGCGCCCCTCGCCGTCGACCGGCACGGCCTCACCCTCCGCATCGAACGCACCCGCACCCATGGCGACGTACGGCTGCCGTTCCACACCCCCGCCGACGACGTCAGCCAACTCACCGAGCGCATGCACGCGCTCCTGACCCAGGCGAGCGCCACCCCCGCCTGCCCGCGTGCGCTGCAACGGCAGCGCACGGACAGCGACACCCCCTAGGGCGAAGCCCCCGGTGCTACAACGGCAGCGCGCAGACGGCCATCGGGGAGGCGAACGGCTTGCCCGCGAGCCGCAGTTCACCGCTCTGGGCGTCCACGTGGAAGACGCTGACCGTGCCGGAGCGCTGGTTGGCGGCGAAGAGCAGGGCGCCGTCCGGTGAGAAGGCGATCTGCCGGGGGAAGTCCCCCGCGACCGGTACCGTGCCGAGCAGACGCAGCCGGGCGCCGTCGGCCTCCACGGCGTAGCGGGCGAGGCTGTTGTGGCCGCGGTTGGCGAGGAAGGCGTACGCGCTGTTCGCCGTCACCAGGAACTGGGCCGGGTAGTTGGTGCCGCCGGCCGAACCCGTGGACTGGGGGGTGCCGATGGTGAGCCGGCCCGAGGCGGGGTCGTAGGCGCAGACGGCGACCGTGTCGTCCACCTCGTTCGCCAGGTAGGCGTAGCGGCCACCCGGGTGGAAGGTCAGATGGCGTGGACCGGCACCCGGCCGGGTGTGCGCCTGGGCGACCTCGGTGAGCGTGCCCTTCGACAGGTCAAGCCGGTACGTGTACACGGTGTCGGTGCCGAGGTCCACGGCGAGGACGTGACCGCCGTCGGGGCTGGTGATGAACTGGTGCGCGTGCGGGCCCTGCTGGCCGGGTCCCGGGGCCGGTGACGAGTGGGTCACCAGGGCGGTGCGCTCGCCGAGCGCGCCCTGCGCGTCGATGGGGTGCACGGCCACGCTGCCCGACTGGTAGTCGGCGCTCAGCAGCCAGCGCCCGGTGGGGTGGACCGACAGATGGCAGGGTCCGGCGCCGCCCGTGCCGCGGCTGCCGAGGACACGCCGGTCGGCGAGGCGTACGGCGGTGACCGCGCCGTCCTGCCGCTCGTCGACCGCGTACAGCGTGCGGCCGTCGGGATGTACGGCGAGGTACGAGGGGTCGGGGACGCCGGTCAGCGTCCCCGACCCGGTGATCCGGCCCGTCGTCGGGTCGTACGTCGCCAGGCCGATGCCGGTGCCGCCGCCCTGGACCGAGGTGTAGGTGCCGATGTAGAGGGGACGAGGACCGGAGTCCTTCCGGGGCGCCGCCGTCCGCGCGTCGGGGGCGGGGGCCCGGTCCGGCGGGGTGCGGTTCGGCGGGGTGCGGTCCGAGGGGGCGCCGTGCGACGGCGGGGCCGCCGGGGCGGGCAACGCCACGACGGCGGCCATGCCCGCCAGGCCTCCGACGAACCGGCGCCTGCTCAGCCCCTTGCGCTCGCCCATGTCCATGCCGTCCGTGCCGTCCATGCCGTCCATGCCGTACCTCAGGTCGTCCGTGCCCCGGCCGTGACAGCCACCTTGGCGCGGAACCCACCGGAAAGGCAAGACGAGCCATCGCCATGGCAAACAGCGCAACGCCGGTCGATGCGCCGATGCGCCGATGCGCTACGGAGTCACCAGTCCCCGTCCTCGACCGGCTTGCCCTGGGCGTCCTTCAGGGGTACCACCTGCCCGGCGGACGGCTGCTGCCAGGGGTCCAGGTCGTCCCCGAGCCAGTCGCCGACCGGCTTCACGGACTCCAGGGTGCCGGTGGGGGAGAGGTCCTCGGCGTCCTCGTCGTAGTAGTCGTACCAGGGAAGGCCCGCGTTCGTGTACGCCGCCCGGTCCACCGGTGAGGGCGGGGGCGCCTCGCCCGTGATGCGCTGCCACTGCGGGGGTGTGACCAGATGCACGAAGACCCGGCCGGCGGGTGTCCCGGCCCAGTCCGTGAGCGGCTGGTCGTCCCGGTACACCTCCTGGCGCATCGAACCGCCCACGCCGAGGCCCATGGCCGCCGCACGCGGAGGGGGACCCGCGGCGGCCGGCGCCGAGGGCATCGGCCCGCCGGGCGCGGCGGCGGCCATGGGCGCCGGGCCGCCATAGGCCCCGGCGGGCAGGGGGCCGCCGTAGCCGACGGCCGGGCCCGCCGCCCGAGCCCGCGCGCGCTGCTCACGCTCCCGGCGCCGCCACTCGGCGAGGACGTCCTCACGCAGCCCGAACGCCTGCAACTGGACCCCGCCCCACGTCTCCTCGCCGGTGACCTGCCCCTCGACGGTCGCGCCGAGCCCGAGCGGTACGGCGACGAACTGGCGGACCGTGCCCTTTCCGGAGTTGATGCCGTCCAGCCACGGCTGGCGGGGCAGGACCAGGTAGTTCTGCGGTGTGCGCGCGAGACCGTCGTGCCACGGCTTCCCGGAGACGGCGCACACCTTGCCCACGCCGACCTGGAGGGCGGCCGGCTCCGTCGTACCGGCGAAACTCAGCCACATCGCCTCACGCAGGTACACCGGCAGCATCACGCCACCACGCGCCCGCCACTGCTCCGGCACCGAGTCGGCGTAGTCCGCCACCCGCCGGACGGGGAACTCGCCCAGCCCCGGCGGCAGCGGATGCGTGCCCGACTCGGGCAGCCGGAGCGTGCGCACGAAGCGCACCGCCACCCCGCCGCCCAGCCTCACCGTGTTCCCGTCGATCCGTACACCCGTGTCGGCCATCGGCCCGCTCCCTCCCGTGCAGCGCGTACAGCGCGTACAGCGCGACGCCCTGTGATGCCTGGTGCCTCGTCATGACCCGTACCCGAAATGACCCGTACCCGAAGAGGCCGGTGCGCACCGGCGCCCCTCACCGAGAACGCTCGCCGAACCCCGCGCGGTTGCGCCACAGGTCGTCCTGGATGCCGAGGCGCTCGCGTATGCGGTGCACCCACGGCCGCTTCGCCCGCTGCTCCCGGGACACCTGGTCCAGTTCCTCGAACAGGCGGCGGGTGCGGTGCTCGGTGTCGAGTTCGTCGATGATCCGGGTCACCTCGGTCAGCACCGCGCCCATCAGCTGCCAGTTCTCCGCGCCCGCGCGGACCTCCGCGTGGAGCAGCGCGGCGAGCCGGTCCCGGGTGGCCGCCGCCGTGTGCAGTTCGGCCGTCAGGCGCGCCTCGGCCGACTCGGCGTTCTTGCTGAGGTCGGTGGTCACCAGCACGGCGAAGCTCACCACCGCGTCCGCGATCTCGGACAGCAACTGCTCCACGGTCGCCCCGATCCGGTTCGGGAACAGGTCCTCGGAACCGCGGGCCTTCGCCAGATCCGTGAAGGAACGGGCCAGCACCCGCAGGACGACCGTGCAGATCTCCAGGGTGTCCAGGCCGGTGCGCAGCACCACCCGGTGCAGCAGGCCCTCCCGCACACGGGGGTTGAGCCGCAGACTGTCCTCGGCCTGCCGCAGCGCCGCGTCCACCTGGGAGATGTCGTGGTCCAGGCGGCGCGCCTCGTGCAGCCGCGCGGCAGCCTGCTGCCACGGGATACGGCCCGCGGCCTCCTCGCCCATCCGCAGCATCAACTGCCGCACCCGGCGGGCCAGCCCCTCGATCGAACTGGCCGCCTCGTCCACCCACACCGGAGGCGGCAGCAGCAGGTTGCAGGCCATGCCGACGACCGCGCCGATCAGGGTCTCCACGATCCGCGCCCACGCGGTGAACCCGACGGTGGTGACCCCGAGCACCAGCATCGCGCTGATCGCCACCTCGGCCACGTACTCGTCCACACGCACCAGATGACCCACGGCCAGTGAGGCCACGATCAGCAGCGCGAGGCTCCACCAGGTCAGGCCCACCAGCAGGCTGAACAGGATCGCGACCAGGACGCCGGCCACCACCGAGTTCACCCTGCGGATGCCGTTGGTGAGAGTGGCGTAGAAGGTGACCTGGACGACCAGCAGCGCCGTCAGGGGCGCGGTGAGCGGGGCCGGTTCAGGGCTCAGCCGCAGCGCGATGACGTAGGCGACCGTCGCCGCCGCGGCCGACCGCAGTGTCTGGACGACCACCGGCTCCCTGTGCCGCCTCAGCAGGCGCCGCAGTCGCACGGTCCACTTCTGTTCCTCTGGCATCCCTTGGCCTGTTCCCGTTCCTCCGACGCACCGAACGCCGCAGATGGTGGACCTGAACGGCTCAGGGTGTCAGACGTACAGCCTGTCGAGGAAGGCGGACAGGTTGGCCGCCGCGCGCGCGACCTGCTCCTCGACGGTCAGGCTCTCCTCGAACCGGGTGCCGGACTGCGGCACCTTCTTCCCGCGGATGTACAGGGAACATGCCAGGTCCGTGCACATGTACACGCCCACCGAGTTACCCTCGCGGCCCGCCACGCCCGCCTTTCGCGCCGTCATCAGGGACACCCCGCCGCCCCGGTGTGTCGTCAGACACACCGAGCACATGCTGCGGTGCAGGAAGCCGCGCCGTGAGGACGGGAAGCGCAGGGCCACACCGACGTTCCGGTCGTCCCGCTCGGTGACCAGAAAGCTGCGGTCCGGCGCCCCGGGATCCCGCCACCCGAGGAAGTCGAGGTCGTCCCACGGGCGTTCACCGAGATCACGTGGAACCGCCAGCCGCTTGGCCTCCCCCTTGGAGCAGTTGACGAAGGAGTCGCGGATGTCCTGCTCGGTGATCGGTCGCATGGGGAGTCCTCTCGGATGCCGCACCTAGGGATCCTAGGTGCCCAGGCGTCTTAGCTACCTAGGGGTCCTAGGTTTTCAGGCATCTTATTTAGGTGGCGGAGGACGGGCCAATGGATTTCCGGGGGATGCCCAGGGAGTAGGCGCGGGAGACCAGTTGGGTGCGGTTGGTGGCCGACCAGCGGGCGGAGAGGCGGCGCAGGTGGTAGGTGACGCGGTCGCGGGTGAGCCCAGATGGGGCTCACGCTGAGCGATCTGCGCGGGATCAGGTCTGCTCTCGTTCACGGACCTCCATGTACAGGTCCCCCGGGGCTCCTCCGTGGAGGCCGGCACCGCTCTCCCCGACCACCCGGATGCGGATGCCGTCCCGAACCCCGGCCGGGATTCTGACGGACAGGGTGCGCCGGGCGCGCACCCTCCCCTGGCCGGCGCACGCGCCGCGCCGGTGCCCCTGGAGTTCGTCGAGCACCGGTTTCCATCGTGCCGCGTGCTGCGGAGTGGCGCTGCTGCGCAGGTACTCGACGGCGGTCTCGGCGGACAGGGGGTCGGCCCGTACGACCGCCGCCGAGCGCAGCACGGATGCGGTCCGCACCGTGTCCGAGTACGCACGCGTTCGGCAGGTGAGGATGAGGGGACCACCGGCTGCCAGGGTGTCGTTGAGGCTCTGGAGGGCCACCGGCGCCTGGTCGGGCGGTAGTTCGTCCAGGCCGTCGAGCACGGGCATGATGCGCCTGTCGCGGATGAGGTCCCGTGCCGTCTCGGCCGTCAGGTGCGGGTAGTCGCGGAGCAGGTGGTGCTCCAACCAGGTGTGCAGATGCTCCTCGCCGGGCCGCCACGACGCGATCGGCAGCAGGACGGGAACGGCGTCACCGGCGCCCATCAGCTGCAGCAGCTCGATCACCAGGAGCACGGCCAGTGTCGTCTTGCCCGCTCCGGCCTCACCCAGCACCACCAGCCGACGCTGCCGCAGCGCGAGGAACGCCCGGGCGAATGAACCCAGTTCAGCGCCGCTGCCCTCGGCGCTGCCGCCGGTCAGGTGGGGATGGTCGCCGAATTCCGGCTCCCGCACGGCCCTCCAGGGCACCGGAATCGGCACCGGGTCGAACAAGCCGCGCACACGTGCCTCTTCACGCCACTGCGCCAGCACCGTGCGGGCGAGGTCGCGCGCCGCGGCCTCCACGGGATCGTCGGTGACGAGCTGGAAGTAGTTGTTCTGGACGCTGCCGGCCCCGACGTTGATGGCGGTCGCGCCGTAGAAGGTGTTGCCCGACACCCCGCCCGTCCTGGGGCCGCCGGATGCCGCAGCGGTCATGCTCCGGGCCCGAAGTGGTTGTCCTGCCGGTTGTGGTCGCCGACCTGGATCGCGACAGGCCCGTGGAAGACGTTTCCCTCCACTTGCGTGCTGCTGCTGCCGACGGCGGTGTGCGCCTCCGCCACCAGGGCACGTAATTCGGCGGCAGCCTCCTCACGTGCGGGCTCGTCCAGATCCTCCAGCAGCATCTCGAACCGGCTCCGCCACCCCTCGGCATGCACCAGGCGCACCTGATCCGCCTCGTCCCCTCCTGCCGAGTCCAAGGCGTCCGCGGTCCGGTCCAGCCGATCCAGCTGAGCGTGTTCGCGCTGCCCGTCGCCCCGGCTCAGCAGTCGGGCGACCCGCTGCCGCGCCCCCGCCCACGCGTCCGTGCCCGCAGCCTGCACCACCGCCGTGCCCCCGGCTGCCGCGAGCGCCGTCATGGTCTCCGCCAGCATCCCCCTTCCTCACCGTCGTCCTTGTTTCCTCGACCGTACTGCCGGCAACGGCGCTCCACAGCGCCATTGAACGACAAGGCCGACGGGCCGGCGGCAGCGGTCTCAGGGCCGACGCCCTGTCCGCCGTGGGGGGATGCGTGAGTGAGGGCCAGGTGACGATCAAGCTCACGAGTGGTCTGTTCGCGCCTGGCTATGACCAGCAGCGTGAGGCCGCTGCCGGGGGCCGGTACGTGGAGGACGTGTAGGCGGCGGGCTGAACCCGGGGAACCCGCAGAACCCGCGGAGCCCGCAGAACCCGCGGAGCCCGCAGAACCCGCGGAGCCCGCAGAACCCGCGGAGCCCGCAGAACCCGCAGAACCCGCAGAACCCGCCGACCCGGCCGAGTGGTGCTCCGCCCGCTTAGCTCAGAGCATGAAATAAGGGTTGGTATAAAGTCGTCCCCAGCCTGTCCCGGGAGGTATGTTGCAGGTCGGGCAGGGGGCGAAGGGAGCGACATGGCGGGGCGGAACGGGCGTACGGTACGCGACCTGAGGCGGGGCAACCGGACGGCCGTACTCCAACGGCTTTACTTCGACGGCCCGCTCAGCCGCTTCGAGCTGGGACCGGCCACCGGACTCAGCTCCGGATCGGTCAGCAACGTGGTCGCGGACCTCGTCGCCGACGGACTGGTCGAGGAGGCCGGCAGCGTCGACTCCGACGGCGGTCGCCCCCGCACCCTGTTGCGGGTGTCCCCGCGCAGCGGCCAGATGATCGGCGTCGACGTCGGCGAAACCCGCGTCCGCGTCGAGCTGTTCGACCTGGCCCTCACCGAACTCGCCCGCACCGAACGCCCGTTGACCCCGCAGGGCTACGACGCCGACGTCATCGCCGGTCACATCCGCGACGGCATCGCCGAGATCCTCGCGGTCCAGGAGGCGGCGCCCGAGCGGTTGCTCGGCGTCGGTGTCGGTGTCCCCGGCATCGTCGAGCACACCGCCGACCGGGGGGCGGTCGTGCACGGGCAGACCATCGGCTGGGACGCGGTCCCGCTGGAGCGGCTGCTCCGCTCCACCTCCCAACTCCCGGACAATGTCCCGTACTTCATCGACAACGGCGCCAAGACCCTGGGACAGGCCGAGATGTGGTTCGGCGCCGGGCGCGGCGCCCGCAACGCCGTCGTCGTGCTCTTCGGATCCGGGGTCGGCGCCTGCCTGGTCACCCCGGAGGTGGAGCACGGCCGGGCCGTCGAGTGGGGCCATCTGACCGTACGGGTGCGGGGGCGGCGCTGCCGCTGCGGCGCACCGGGCTGCCTGGAGGCCTACGCGGGTGCCGAGTCCCTGCTGGAGCGCTGGCAGGAGGGGGGCGGCCGGCCGCCCGAGGGCACCGACGAGGAGACCGCCCTCACCGCGATGCTCGCCGCCGCCTACCCGCCCGAGGGCACCGACCCCGACCCGGTCGCGCTCGCGGTGCTTGAGGAGACCGCCGAGTACCTCGGCGCGGGCCTGTCCGACCTGATCAACCTGTTCCAGCCCGAGCGCATCCTGATCGGCGGCTGGGCCGGCCTCCAGCTCGGCACCCGCTTCCTGCCGGCCGTACGACGCCACGCGGCGACGTACGCCCTGCGCCACCCGGCCGACAAGGTCACCATCGACCTCGGCCGGCTCGGCCCCGACGCGGTCACCGTCGGCGCGGCGATCCTGCCCCTCGCCGACTTCTTCGCCCGCGGCGGCCGTCGCGCCGAGACGGCCGCCGACGACCGGCACCCGGTGTGGCGGACCGCGCTGGCGGACCGGGCGCCGCGCTCACGGTGACCGCGCTCGGGGCGACCGGGCTCACGGCGACCGCGCTCGGGGCGGCATCTCGGGGTGACATGGAGAAGCCCCGACCGTGACGGGGGAATCACGGCCGGGGCGGCCAAGTGGTGGGCGCGCATGGCGGTCGCCTCTCGGCGAACGGCTCCACAGGGCTTCAGCCGAACGATCGTCCCTGTGGGCTCATGGTGAGGCCCGGGGACACTGTCCCATCCGCGCCCACGGTCTGTTCAACGGGCAACCTCGTTGTGGTGTTCCACCGGCTGCCGTGATGTGGGTCACGCCGCACGAGGGCCCGCCCTCGCCGGTACGCGGCCCTCGCGCGTCCAGTCCAGCAGCTCGTCCGCCGACCAGGTGGTGACCACCCGCCCGGCGGGCACCCCGCACTCCTCGGCGCGGGCGCAGCCGAGGATCTGCCAGTCCAGCTGGCCGGGCGCGTGCGCGTCGGTGTCGACCGAGAACAGCACCCCGGCCCCGACCGCCTCCCGCAGCAGCCGCCGCGGCGGGTCCAGCCGCTCGGGCCGGCTGTTGATCTCCACGGCGGTCCCCGACTCGGCACAGGCGGCGAACACCGCGCCCGCGTCGAACTCCGACTCCGGCCGCCCCCGGCCCGTCACCAGCCGGCCGGTGCAGTGGCCGAGGACGTCCGCGTGCGGATCGCGTACGGCAGCCACCATCCGGCGCGTCATCGAGCGGGCGTCCATCCGCAGCTTGGAGTGCACGGACACCACCACGACGTCGAGCCGCTCCAGCAGCTCGGGCTCCTGGTCCAGCGAGCCGTCCTCCAGGATGTCGCACTCGATGCCGGTGAGCAGCCGGAACGGCGCCCACCGTGTGTTCAGCTCCGCCACCACCGCCAGCTGCTCGCGCAGCCGTTCCGGGCTGAGACCGCGGGCCACGGTCAGCCGGGGGGAGTGGTCGGTCAGCGCCGTCCACGCGTGGCCCAGCCGGGCCGCCGCCCGCCCCATCTCCTCGATCGGGCTGCCGCCGTCCGACCAGTCCGAATGCATGTGGCAGTCGCCGCGCAGCAGGGCCAGCAGCTCGGTGCCGCCCTCGACCGGGAGCGGCCCGCCGGCCTCCTCCTCGACCGTGCGCAGATAGCCGGGGACCTCCCCGGCCAGCGCCTCGCGCACCACCTGCGCGGTCTTGGGCCCGACCCCCTTCAGCGACTCCAGCGTCCCGGCCGCCGCCCGCCGGGCCACCTCCTCCTCGGGCAGCTCCGAGAGCACCCGGGCGGCGGTGCGGAAGGCCCGTACCCGATAGGTGGGCGCGAGCGAGCGCTCCAGCAGGAAGGCGATCCGGTCCAGGGCCGCGACGGGTTCCATGGCCACCTCCAGCTCCCACGGCCCTCCAGGGTTCTCCCCCCGGACCTCCAGGGTTGCCCAGCCCCGCACCCGGCGCACGGCGACGGCCCACCGGGCTCGCCTGTACGGCTCGCGAGGACGAGTCGTCCGCCCGCGTCGCGTTCTACGCTCTATTGCATGACCGAACAATCAGCTCCCCACATCTCGCACCCGCGGATCCTGGTGCTCGGGTTGTGCCCCGGCAAGCCGGGTGAGCCGCCGTTCCGGATCGTGCAGATCGACGGTCAGGTGGTCAGGGAGGCCACCTCCATCACGGACGTGCTGGAGACGGCCGCCCACCACGGGATCACCATCCACGACCTGGACGACCCGGAGGTGGTCCGCTGGGTGGGAGGCGACAAGTTCCGCTGGAAGCTGCACTGACCCGGGGACGGCTCAGCCGACGGTCCACTTCTGGTTGGCGCCGCCGCTGCAGCTCCAGATCTGCAGCCGGGTCCCGTTGGCCGGGTTGTTCCCGGTCACGTCGAGGCACTTGTCCGCCTGCGGATTGACGATGTCGTGCGCCGCCGTGACGGTCCACTTCTGGTTGGTGCCGCCGGAGCAGTCCCACAGCTGGACGGTCGAGCCGTTCGCCGTGCCGCGGTCCGTGATGTCCATGCACTTGCCGAGCGCCCGGATGGTGCCGTCCGAGCCGACCGTCCACTGCTGTGCGGCGGTGCCGTTGCAGTCGTAGAGCTGGACCGGGGTGCCGTTGGCGGGGTTCGCGCCTGCCACGTCCACGCACTTGCCCGCGAGTCCCCGGATGGCGGCACCGGCCGCGGTGTCGCTCGTCGTCACCGACACCGAGTCCACCACCAGCTGCTGCGGGAACTGGGTCGAGCCGTCCGGGTCGCCGGGCCAGTAGCCGCCGACCGCCAGGTTCAGGATGAGGAAGAACGGCTTGTTGAAGACCCAGGTCCTGCCGCCCAGGTCGGCGGGCGTGCGCCGCTGGTAGACGTTGCCGTCCACCGACCAGGTGATCGAGTCGGGCGCCCAGTCGACGGCGAAGGTGTGGAAGGCGTCCGCGAAGGCCTGCCCGCCCGGCAGGGAGTAGCCCGCGCCGATGCCGCCCGAGCCGGAGTAGCCGGGGCCGTGGATGGTGCCGTGCACGGTGGAGGGTTCGAACCCGACGTTCTCCATCACGTCGATCTCACCCGAGTCCGGCCAGTTCACCGGCGTGCCGAGCATCCAGAACGCGGGCCACATGCCCTGCCCGCGCGGGATCTTCATCCGCGCCTCGACATGGCCGTACTGGGCGTTGAACTTCCCGGAGGTGTTCATCCGGGCCGAGGTGTACTGGCAGCTGCCGTACCAGCACTGGTAGCCCGCGGGGTTCTCCTGGCGGGCGGTGATCACCAGGTGGCCCTGGCCGTCCAAGGCCGCGTTGTGGGTGCCGGAGGTGTAGTACTGCCGCTCGTGGTTGTTGACGTTGTCGCCGGTCTCCATGCTCCACTTCGAGGAGTCGACCCCGGCGCCCGCGGGTCCGTCGAAGGTGTCGGAGAACGTCGTCACGGCCGCGGCGGCCGACGCGGCAACCGGTGCGGCAGCCGGCGTGGGGGTCTGCGCCCGGACCGGGCCGGCGGCGAACGAGCCGACCAGCGAGGCCGACAGGGCGGCGAAGAGGCAGGTGCGGAGCAGGCGTGGGGAGGCCATGACACTCCGTTCGCGTGGGGGTGTGATGCCTCTTGATTTAAGAAGTGAGATAAGAAGGCGTCAATACTTTGGTACGGACCTGTGGTTGACGGGTCGTCGTCACAGCGAGCCGGACGCGGCCTCGGACTGTTCCAGGGCCGCGTCCAGCGTCGGGTGGGGCGGCAGCAGTCTGGTCAGTCCGGTGACCCGGAAGACGCGAAGGGTCAGCGGATGGGTGCACACGAGCGCCAGCTGTCCGCCGCGCTCCAGCACCCGGCTGCGGGTGCGGTAGACCAGCCGCAGGCCCGAGCAGTCGAAGAACTCGACAGCTCCCAGGTCCAGCACCAGGCGGATGCCCGGCCGGGCGGACACGGCGTCGAGGAGCGGTGCGATCTCGGCCGCCGCCGCGATGTCGATCTCGCCCCGGAACTCCACCACGGTGTGCCCGCGGTCCTCGTGCACGCGCAGATGCCGGGTGACCGGTGTGGGTTCCTGTCGCACCACAGCAGCCCCTCCCACACGCGCCCGGAAATCGCTTCCTGGACAGTCAACTTACCCTCGATGGAAGGAATTTGAGCATGTTCGATTGACATATGTCTTCGAGTTTCAGTGCATGACCAGCACCAGCTTGCCCGTCGTCCGCCCGGTGTCTCCCGGCTCGTGCGCCTTCGCGGCCTTCGCGAGCGGGAAGGTCCCCGCGATCGTCGCGCGCAGCCTGCCGGACACCTCGTCGCCGGCCCGGAAGGCGGCCACGCCGGTCCCCGTCGCCGCGACCTCGCCGGACTCGTCCCGCCTCGAACGTTTCGGCCCGCCCCGGCGTCGTAGGGCCGGACGGATCAAGGAAGAACACCGAGGGTGACCGGAAACATCGGGAGTCACGGGGGACGCCGGGACGCCGGGGGACCGGGACGCCGGGGACGCCGGGGAACAGGGGCGGGGATGCGCGGAGGACTGGTGGCCGTGGCCGTACTGGCGGCCGTGACGGCGGTGGGGTGCGACGAGGGCACCGGCGTGCGGGTGGTGGTCGAGGGCACGCCGCCGGCCAGCCCGTACGGCGGCCCCCTGTACGTGCCCACCACGGACGTGGACGGGCAGAGCCCCCGTGCCCTGCTGCGGTCCTCCGGAGCGGCGGGCCGGGCGCTGGAGTGCGACGGGGAGATCTTCGAGGGGGCGGGGCCCGACGGCTGGGCCGAGGGAGACGGCGGCGGCACACCGGAGGAAGGGCTGAAGGTGTACTTCGACATGTTCCAGCCCGTCCAGCCCGACCACGGCTACCGGGCGGAGCGCCGGGAGAAGGACCGGGTGCTGTACTCCTTCGACGTCCACGGCCGTACCAAGGTGGCCGTCGTCGTGGCCAAGGACCAGAAGGACCGCCCCGGTTGGGGCCCGGAGACCAGCGCCGCCTGCGACCCCGCCGAACTCCCCGCCCGGATCGCGGCCGACCAGGGCTGGGAGATCTGGACGGACGGCGACGGCGAGCGGGTACCGGTGCGCCGGCTCAGCAGTTCCTCCGGCCCCGAACACTGCGACTGGGACTCCGCGTACTTCCTCGACCTGGACGGCCGCACGTACGTCCGCGACCCCGAGGGCGTCCTCGACGGCCTCCTGGAGGCGCCGTACCGCGAGGACGTCCCCATGCCGGCGGACGCCCACGACACCGGGTACCACTACCAGGGCCGGCACCTGTGGCTGACCGGGGACCGGGCGACGGCCTACGTCCGCACGACCGACGGCGTGGAGGCCTGGCCGCGGGCCAGGCAGCAGGTCGGCTGCATGTGACCCGCGGGCGCGGGGCCCGAGGTCGGAAGCGTCACCCGAGAGCGGGCGCGTCACCCGAGAGCGGGCGTACCACCCGAGAACGGGCGCGTGACCGGAGGACGGCCGCGGGGCCGGAATCGCGCGTCGGCGACGACCGGCCCGGCCCCCCCGGCCTTCCGGCTCACTCGCCGTCCGCCGCGTACACCCGCTCACCCCCCACATAGGTGAGGGCCACCCGCGTCCGGGCGATCGCCTCCACCGGCCCGGCGAACGGGTCGCGGTCCAGCACCACCAGATCGGCGAGCGCCCCGGCGGCCACCCGCCCTGTGTCGTCCAGATGGTTCACGTACGCCGACCCGGCCGTGTACGCCGTCAGCGCCTGCGCCAGGCTCAGCCGCTCGTCCGGCAGGAACACCGGCTCGGCGCCGCCCGGTTCGACGCGGTTGACCGCGACATGGATGCCCTGGAGCGGATCGGGGCTGCTCACCGGCCAGTCGCTGCCGGCCGCGAGCCGCGCCCCCGAGCGCAGCAGCGCCGCGAACGGGTACTGCCACCCGGCCCGTTCCTTCCCGAGGAAGGGGATCGTCAGCTCGTCCATCTGCGGCTCGTGCGCGGCCCACAGCGGCTGGATGTTTGCGGTGGCACCGAGCCGGGCGAACCGCGGCACGTCGTCCGGGTGCACCACCTGGAGGTGGGCCAGATGCGGCCGGGTGTCGCTCGGCCCGTTGGCGGCGCGGGCCGCCTCGACGGCGTCCAGCGCGTCGCGTACGGCCCGGTCGCCGAGCGCGTGGAAGTGACACTGGAAGCCGAGCGCGTCCAACTCGGTGACGTACTGGGGCAGTCGGGCCGGGTCGATGAAGCTCTTGCCGCGGTTGGCGGTGGCGCAGCCGCACCGGTCCAGATAGGGGTCGAGCAGCGCGGCCGTGCCGTTCTCGGCGACCCCGTCCAGCATCAGCTTCACCGTGTCCGCGCGGAACCGGCCGTGGCCGAACGCGGCCCGCTTCTCCACCAGTTCGGGGATCTGCTCGGCCCCGCGCTCCCGGTCCCACCACAGCGCGCCGGCCACGCGCGCGGTCAGCGAGCCGTCCCGGGCCGCGGTGAGATACGCCTGCGCCGGGTCGTCCATGCCGAGGAAGTCACCGACCAGCGCGTCCTGCCAGGCGGTGATGCCGAGCGCGTGCAGATGCCGCTGGGCGTGCAGCAGCGCGGCCAGCCGGTCGGCCGCGGTGGCGGCCGGCGTCAGCCGGCCCACCAGCTGCATCGCGCCCTCCTGCAGCGTGCCGCTTGGCGCGCCCGAGGCGTCCCGCTCGATCCGCCCGTCGGCAGGGTCGGGGGTGTCCCGGTCGATGCCGGCCAGTTCGAGGGCGCGGCTGTTCACCCAGGCGCCGTGGTGGTCCCGGTTCGGCAGGTACACCGGCCGGTCCGGTACGACCGCGTCCAGCAGCTCCCTGGTCGGCGTACCGCCCTCGAACGCCTCCATCGACCAGCCGCCGCCGAGGATCCACTCCCGCCCGGGATGCGCCTCGGCGTACGCGCGGACGGCGGCCACGCTCTCCTCGGCGGTCGTCGTCCCGGTCAGGTCGCACTGGGTCATCTCCAGGCCGGCCGGCACCGGATGCACGTGCGCGTCCTGGAAGCCCGGCAGCAGCAGCCGCCCGGCGAGGTCGACCACCTCCGTGCGCGGCCCGGCGAGCGCGCGCAGTTCGTCGTGTCCGACGGCGGTGACACGGCCCCCGGTGACGGCCACGGCGGTGGCCGTCACCCCCTCGGGAGTGAGGACGGGGCCGCCGGTGAAGAGCAGATCAGCGTGCATGATGCCTTTCCTGGAAGGACGTTCGGTGGACGGTCGGGTGGACAGCCGGGTCGACGGTCGGATGGACAGCCGCGTGGACGGTCGGGTGGACGGCCGCGTGGACGGTCGGGTGGACGGCCGCGGGGATGGTCGTGGGGCCGGCCGGCGGGTCAGTCGACGGCGGACAGGAGCTGCGGGGAGTCGGCGTCGGTGCCTTCACCGGTGCGGAAGTACGGCGATCGGCGCACCCACTTCGCCCACGCGGCCACGACGAACCCGGACACGATCATCACCAGCGGCATGAGCAGCAGGAACCGTCCGTTGTCCGCGCTGACCTCGACGTGGTCGACGGAGGTGTAGAAGGACCACGCCAGATAGCCGCCGAGGCCCAGCAGGCAGAGCGCGCTCAGCGCGGGCAGGACCACCGCCCGCACCCCCTGCCGCCAGTCCTCGCGCAGCAGGGACCGGAAGCGGGCGGCGGCGGCGAGCGCGGTGAGCGCGTACGACAGCGCGACCACGATGCCGACCGCGTTCACCGTCGCCATGATCATGTCGGCGAGGCGCGGGATCACCAGCGCGAGCACCGCCACGGCCGTGGCCAGCGCCCCGATCAGCAGGGTCCCGGCGGCCGGAGTCCCGTACCGGGAACTGACCTTGGACCACACCGGCCCGAGGGTACGGTCCCGGCTCATCGCGAACATCCCCCGTGCCGCCGGGATGACCCCGGCCTGGAGCGAGGCCACCGCCGAGAACATCAGCGCCACCAGAGGCAGCGCGGCCAGCGGCTGCGCGGCCAGCCGGTCCCCGAAGTACGCCAGCCCCTGCGCCCCGTGCCCGGCCAACTCGCCCTCCGAAAGCACCCGTTGGAAGGCGATCGAGCCGAGCAGGAACAGTCCGAGCATCGTCACCAGGGTGATCGTCCCGGCCCGGGAGGCGTCCCGGGGGTCGCGCACCTCCTCGTTGACGGTGAACGCGGCCTCGAAGCCCCAGTAGCAGAACACCGACAGCAGCAGACCCTGTGCGAGCGCGCTCGCCGAGGGGATCGCGAACGGGTCGAACCAGGAGAGCCGGAAGGGGTGCGGGCCGGCCGCGATGCCGTAGCCGCAAAAGCCCAGCAGGACCACGTACTCGAAGACCAGCAGCCAGGTCTGCAGCCGGGCCGCGGTCCGCACGCCGGTCACGGCCGTGACGGTGACCGCGGCCAGCACGACGACACCGACCGTCGTGGTCTGCGCGGTCGAGTCCGGATCCAGGCCGAGCGAGCCGATCCGGTGCAGGCCCGCGTCCCCGGCCAGTTGCAGCAGCGCCGAGCCGGTCACCGCCGTGGTGTACGCGAGGAACGCGATGCTCGCCACGAAGTTGACCCAGCCGACCATGAAACCGAGCCAAGGACTGAGTGAACGGCCCACCCACACATAGCCGTTGCCCGCGTTCGGCTCCACCCGGTTCAGCCGGGAGAAGGCCCCGGCGATCCCGAGGATCGGCACGAACGCCAGCAGCATGATGGCCGGCAGATGGAGGCCGACCACGCCGGCCGTCACCCCGAGCCCGATGCCGATGCTCGTGGTCGCGGCCGTGCTGGACGCGGCCACGGCGACGGTGTCCAGCACACTCAGGGACTTGCGCAGCTCGGGCCGCGCGGGTGGTGGATCCACACCGAAGGGTGTCTCGCTCATGACCGGGCTCTCCGCTCGCAGCGCGGGGCCTGGCCGGCCCCGGTGACCGCAGATGAAACCGCCCGTGAGCTTCACAGGTCAACGGTGTTGTCATAAGGTGCCGGGCACACCCCCGGACAGACCCGGGGCACACCCCGGCACACCCCGGACACAGCCGGGGCACACCTCAGGGAGGGGTCCGATGAGCGAGCGCGTTGTGCCGGCCACCGAACGGCGGCGCCGGCGCCCCACCAAACAGGGCGTCGTCCTGTCCGCGGAGCTGATCGTCGAGACCGCGCTCCGGCTGATCGAGGAGCACGGCGCCGACGCCCTGTCCGTGCGCCGGCTCGGCCGCGCCCTCGGCGCCGACCCCAGCTCCCTGTACCGGTACTTCCGGCACACCGACGACCTGATGCTCGCCATCGCGGACGAGTTGATCGGCCACAGCCTGCGCGTCTGGCGGCCCACCGGCGACTGGCGGGCCGACCTGCGTGACCTGGGCCTGCGCATGCACTCGAGTGCGCTCGCGCATCCCCGGGCCGCCGTGCTCAGCGCCCACCGGGTAACCGGCCGGGCGCACGAGATCAAGGCGATCGAGAGCATCCTCGGCGTGCTCCGCGGGGCCGGCTTCCCGGAACGGGAGGCGGTGCGAATCTACCACGCCTTCGTCGACCAGGCCCTCGCCTTCGCCGCCCTCGACTCCGCGGGCACCGCGATGCCCCGGGCCGCCCGCGAGGCCGAGGCCGACGTCTGGCGGGACACGTACGCCCGGCTGCCCGCCGACACCCACCCCCACATCGCGGCCTGCTCCCGCCAGCTCGTGGTCACCATGCGCCACAGCTCCTACCCGGCAGCGCTGGACCTGCTGCTGACCGCCGCACAGGCCCGACTGGACCGGATCCACGTGCGGGAAAGCGGCCCCGCCGCGACGGAGGAAAGCGGCCCCGCCGCGACGGGGGAACGCGGCGGGGCCTGACGCACGGGTGCCCGCCCCGGAAGCGGTTCATGTGCGCCCGCGGCGCGGATTTCTCCCGATCGAACCGCTTCCGGGCCCGCATCAGCTCTCGTCGAGCGGCTCCAGGACGAACACCGGGATCTGCCGGTCGGTCTTCTTCTGGTACTCCGCGTACGGCGGGAACGCGGCCACGGCCCGCTCCCACCACTCGGCCTTCTCCGCGCCGGTGACCTCACGGGCCCGCATGTCCCGCTTGACCGGGCCGTCCTGCAGTTCGACGTGCGGATCGGCCGTGACGTTGAAGTACCAGACGGGATGCTTGGGCGCCCCGCCCTGGGAGGCGACCACCGCGTACCTGCCGTCGTGCTCCACCCGCATCAGCGGGGTCTTGCGGATCTTCCCGCTGCGGGCACCCAGCGTGGTCAGCAGGATCACCGGCAGGCCGGTGTCCAGCAGCGTCGTGCCCTTCGTCCCGCCCGAACTCTCGTACAGCTCGACCTGATCACGTACCCACTCGGCCGTGCTGGGCTCGTACTCGCCCTCAAGAGGCATCGGATCCGTACCCTTCGTCGGTCCTAACGGCTGATTCCTGCGGCCAGCTTCAACGCCCGCGGCCCCCGGTTTCATCCGGAACCGGGGCCGCTTGCGCCAGGCGGGTGATGACCTCACCCGCGTCTTCGGCCCGTACGGGTCGCCGGGGCGGTACGGGCCGAGACTGCTACGGACCGAGACTGTAGGGCCCGAGACTGTAGGGCCCGAGACTGCAGGGCCCGAGGCTGTACGAGCCGGGACTGTACGGACCGAGCGATAATGAAAAGGCCGGGACACGTCTCCCCAGCGACTGGAACCAGCCGCTCCGTTCGTGCCCGGTGGCGCGGCGCCCCGCTGGTCAGGAGCGCCTTCCCGCTCACCGGGCGAGCGGGAACCCGGCGCATGGCAACCCCCCACCACCCCGTGCTCCGGACAGATTCCCCGGATCACCGATCTGGCCGAACTTGTTGTCGTCCATTAGGTGCCCGAGGCATCTAATGGTGATCGGTGCGACGCACTTCTTCGTCTGAGAGGTCTTTCCATGACGGATCTGACGGACATCACCGGCCCGGCGACCCCGGCCGCCCCGGTCGCCTTCCCCCAGGACCGCACCTGCCCCTACCACCCGCCCACCGGCTACGAACCCCTGCGCGAGGGCCCGGCCCTCTCCCGCGTCACCCTCTTCGACGGCCGGAAGGTCTGGATCGTCACCCGGCACTCCACCGCCCGCGCGCTGCTCGCCGACCCCCGCCTGTCCACCGACCGCCGCCGCCCCGACTTCCCGGTGCCCACCGCCCGTTTCGCGGCGGTCCGTGACCGCCGGGTGGCCCTGCTCGGCGTCGACGACCCCGAGCACCAGACACAGCGCCGGATGATGATCCCGTCGTTCACCGTGAAGAGCGCGACACGGCTGCGGCCCTGGATCCAGGAGATCGTCGACGGTCTGCTCGACGCGATGATCGCGCAGGGCCCGCCCGCCGAGCTGGTCTCCGCTTTCGCGCTGCCCGTGCCGTCCATGGTGATCTGCGGCCTGCTCGGGGTTCCGTACGCCGACCACGAGTTCTTCGAGGCGCAGTCCCGCAGGCTGCTGCGCGGCCCCACGGCCGCCGACACGCAGGCCGCCCGCAGCCGGCTGGAGACCTACCTCGGCGACCTCATCGACCGCAAGGCCGAACAGCCGGAGCCCGGCGACGGCATCATCGACGACCTGATCCACCACCAGTTGCGCGAGGGCGCCCTGGACCGCGCGGAACTCGTCTCCCTGGCCGTCATCCTGCTGGTGGCGGGACACGAGACGACCGCCAACATGATCTCCCTCGGCACCTACACCCTGCTCCAGCACCCCGACCGGCTGGCCGAGCTGCGCGCGGATCCCGCACTGCTGCCCGACGCCGTCGAGGAACTGATGCGCATGCTCTCCATCGCCGACGGGCTGCTGCGCGTGGCCCTGGAGGACATCGAGGTCGAGGGCACCACGATCCGGGCCGGCGAGGGCGTGCTCTTCGCGACCTCGGTGATCAACCGCGACGCGTCCGTGTACGAGGAACCCGACTCCCTGGACTGGCACCGCCCGAACCGCCACCACGTGGCCTTCGGCTTCGGCATCCACCAGTGCCTGGGGCAGAACCTCGCCCGCGCGGAGCTGGAGATCGCCCTCGGCGCGCTGTTCACCCGGCTGCCCGGACTCCGATTGGCCGCCCCGGCCCAGGAAATCCCGTTCAAACCCGGCGACACGATCCAGGGGATGCTGGAACTCCCCGTGACCTGGTAAGAGGCTCTGGTCATGCACATCGAGATCGACAAGGACCGCTGCATCGGCGCGGGGCAGTGCGCGCTCGCCGCACCTGGTGTCTTCACGCAGGACGACGACGGCTTCAGCATGGTGATCCCGGGCCGCGAGGACGGCACGGGCGACCCGATGACCCGCGAGGCCGCCCGCGCGTGCCCGGTCAGCGCGATTCGCCTCCGCGAAGACTGACTCCCCTCGGCATCGGCATCGGTGTCGGCGTCGGCATCGGCGTCGGTGTCGGGGCTCGGGATCCGCCCTGGGCCCGGCACCGGCCCGGTGGCTGCCACGGGCGGCTGACGTCTGACGTCTGGCGGCCGGCGTCTGGTGTCGGGTTCGGCGGCTGCCCCGGGTCGCTGGTGTCCGGCCTCCGCGTCGGCCTGCGGCCCCGCCACCGGTGTCCGGTCCCTGCACCGGTGTCCGATCCGGCGTCGGCGCCTGGCGCGGCACCGGCGCGGTGGCTGCCTCCGGCTGCCGGCGTCCGGTCTCGGGCTTGGTGGCTGCCTCTGGTCGCTGGTGTCCGGCCTGTGCGGAGTCTGCTCTCGGCGCGGGCGTCTGCCCTTGGCACGGCCTCTGGCTTTGGTGTGGGCGTCTGCCGTCGGCGTCGGAGTCCGGCCTCGGCGTGGGTAAGTGCCCTCGGCAACGGCGTCTGCTCCTGGCGTCGGCGTGGCGTCTGCGGTCGGCGTCGGGCGTCGGCGTGGCGTCCGCCGTCGGCGTCGGGCCTCGGCGACTGACCACGGCATCGGTATCTGCCCTTGGCGTCGGCGGTTGCCTTCGGCATCAGCGTTGCCGTCCGGCCTTGGCCTTGGCGCCCTCGGGACCGGTGGCTGCCCCCGCTCCCGGGTCCGGCCGCCGCACCGACGCCCCCCGCACCGACGGCAGGCTCCGGCATCGACACCCCGCCCCGGACCTCGCGTTCGCCCCTGGGGCGACCGTTGCATCCCGCCACCGGCCGGAGGCACGGGGTGTCGGTAGGGTGCCCGGATGGGTGAGCGTCGGGGGAAGCCGTTTCTGTACGTCGTCGTCTGTGCGGCTGGGATCGCCGAGGGGGTCGGCGATCTGATCACGGCCGCGCAGAGGCGGGACTGGGATGTCGGTGTCATCGCGACCCCGGTGGCCATGGGTGGCTTCTTCGACGCCGTGGCCGCCGAGGCGCAGACCGGCCGGGCCGTCCGGTCGGCCTGGCGCACGCCGAGCGACCCGCGCCCGTTCCCGCCGCCGGACGCGGTCGTCGTGGCGCCCGCCACCTTCAACACCGTGAACAAGTGGGCGGCCGGATCGGCCGACACCCTCGCCCTCGGCACACTGTGCGAGGCACCCGGGCTGGGCGTGCCGGTCGCTGTGCTGCCCTGTGTGGCCGACGCGTTGGCCGCCCACCCCGCCTACCGGGACAGCCTGATCCGGCTGCGCGGCATGGGCGTGCGCTTCGGCGAGCCGTACTCGGGGCGGCCCGGGGCGGACGGCGAGCGGCCGGACTTCGGCTGGGAGCGGGCGCTCGACCTGCTGGAGCGGCCGTAGGGGGTGTCGTTTGGATCATTCCGGCGTCGCGGGCCCTGGCACGCACATCTGCGGCGTTGTCGTTGATCGCCGACTCCCCCACGCTCGGCTCCGCTCGCGCGGGGGGACCCCCATCGCGTCGACTCCCTCCTCCGCCTTGCATCTGCACGCACCAGACCCCGCTCGGGTCGGCCGGTCCGCACCGTCGGTCCCGGCCGGCCTGATCCAAACGACACCCCCTAGCGGCGGGCCGGTCCGCTCAGTGGTCCTCGCGGACGTAGTCCGGGCTGTCGGGCGTGGAGACGTCCCTGTCCCGGCGGACGATGCTCAGCCGGGCGCCCCAGCGGTCCAGCGCCCTGCGCAGTCCGCTGTCGGTGTACTCGACGTCCACCACCCGGTCGTCGAAGGCCTGCGCGTACACCCCGCACTCGTCGTACTGCCCGCACTCCTCCGCCACCGCGAAGTCCAGTCCGTCGCGCGCCCGCTGCCCGGCCAGTTCGGCGGTGTTCTTCTGTCCGACGGCCAGGTGCCGGGCGTGCGCGTGCCGGGTGAGCAGCCGCATGAACGCGCTCGCGTCGGCGGCCGTGAGCAGACGGCGGGAGCGGGTGTAGCTGTCGTAGTTGTCGGGCTCGACGGCGTCGAAGCCCTTGTCCGCGCACGTGTCGATCCAGCCGTTCACGCGCCGGGCCACCCGCTCGCGCCTGGCCGGGGTGCGCAGGTCCAGCAGGGCCTCGTCCCAGTCCTCGTCGACGACGACCGCGCCGTGCGCGTCGCGCAGCAGCAGGTCGGCCGGCCAGGAGGAGAGTTCCTGCGGCTGGGCCTGGAAGGCGTTGACGTAGCAGATGTTGTAGAGGCCGGGAGCGGGGGAGTCGGCGCGGTCCCGGCTGACGATCCGGACCCCGGCGGGCGGGGGGTAGGCGCCGCCGATCTGGTAGTCGAACCCGGCGTGCCGCGGGGGCAGACGCACCGCGGCCGGCCGCGGTGACGTGGACCCGGCGCTGTCGCCGGACCCGCAGCCGGCGAGCGCCGCCGCCGCGAGAACGAGGGCGGACAGGGCAGACAGGGCAGACAGGGCGGACAGGGCGGACAGGGCGGACAGGGCGGACAGGGCGGAGCCGATGGTCGTCCGGGGACCTCCGATGCGGGAAACACCCCGGTGCGGCACGTCCGCTCCATCGATCGCGGGTACGGCCCCGCCTCGGACCGGCACGGGGCCGTCCTGGCGACTGGGGCCGGGCTGGGACGCGGTCGTGACGGTCCGTCACCGGCTGGGCGCACCTCTGCGTGCCCTGCCGCACGGCATGACACGGTGGGCATCCAACCGTTCGCGCGCGGTGATCGTCAAGTCCCCCGGGGGCCACCCCGTAGGCTCGCCGATGACAACCGTCCCGAAGGCAGGAGCAGCAACGATGCAGTACGTGAAGCTCGGTTCGACGGGCCTGGACGTCTCGCGGATCTGTCTGGGCTGCATGACCTACGGCGCACCCGACCGCGGCGTCCACGAGTGGACCCTCGACGAGGAGGCCTCCCGGCCGCTGATCCGTCAGGCGCTGGACGTGGGCATCAACTTCTTCGACACCGCCAACGTCTACTCCGACGGCACCAGCGAGGAGATCGTCGGCAAGGCCCTGCGCGACTTCGCCAACCGCGACGAGATCGTGCTCGCCACCAAGGTGCACGGCCGGATGCGGCCAGGACCCAACGGCGGCGGACTCTCCCGCAAGGCGATCATGTCCGAGATCGACCACAGCCTGCGCCGGCTCGGCACCGACTACGTCGACCTGTACCAGATCCACCGCTACGACCACTCCACGCCCGTCGAGGAGACGATGGAGGCCCTGCACGACCTGGTCAAGGCGGGCAAGGTGCGCTACATCGGGGCGAGTTCGATGTACGCGTGGGAGTTCTCCAAGGCGCAGTACACGGCGGACCTGAACGGCTGGACCAGGTTCGTGTCCATGCAGAACCACTACAACCTGCTCTACCGCGAGGAGGAGCGGGAGATGCTGCCGCTCTGCGCGGACCAGGGCGTCGGCGTGCTGCCCTGGAGCCCGCTGGCGCGCGGCCGGCTCACCCGCGACTGGGGCACCGTCACCGACCGCAGCGCGAACGACGCCTTCGGCGGCCGGCTGTACCTGGAGAGCGACCGGTCGATCGTCGAGGCCGTCACCCGGATCGCCGGGGAACGCGGCGTCAATCGCGCCCAGGTGGCCCTGGCCTGGCTGCTGCACCATGCCACGGTGGCAGCGCCCATCGTCGGCGCGAGCAGGCCCCAGCACCTCGAGGACGCGGTGGCGGCTGTCGAACTGGAGCTGAGCCAGAAGGAGATCGAGGAACTGGAGCAGCCCTACACCCCGCGCGCGGTCAGCGGCCACTGACGGCGTACGAGGTCCGTGCGGTACGGGGGCGAACGCTCAGGCGCACCGTACCGCAGGGGCCGAAAAGACTTTCTCCGACAGGGACTTGGGAGACCTTGCGAAAATCTGCAAGGTCTCGCGGGGAGATCCATCGCGCACAATGTTTCGCAGCGGGAGATCTCTTGTTGCGCCGTACCGGGCTGTGCCAAGGTGTCCGCTGGCGGCGGGCGGGAATTGACATTTCCGCTGGACGCGCCAGGTCGCTCCCGTACGCCCTCACGCTTCAAAAGAGCTGCCGCAGGCGGACGTTCGAGATGCTGTGCCCCGTTCCGTACCGCCTGGTACGGACTAATTCCTTGGTGCGTCAGGAGGAATGCAGCCATGAATGCCGACGCCTCGGACGAGCAACTGAGCGCCGAACTGAAGAAGTGGACGGGCGCGCCTTTGGCGCTGCATCCCGTCGGTGAACTCCTCGACCGGCACTGGGAAGCGGCCTTCTCCTACGCCCGGCTGTGCACCGCGGGACCGCGGGCCGCGGGCATGCTCACCACGGCCGCCTTCACCCGCCTCTTCGGCGAGACGATACGACAATCCGGCCCGTCCGCCGCCTGGCGTCCCCACCTGCTGGTCACCGTGCGCCGCATCGCCGCCGAATGGGACGGCGATGGCCGGCGGGAACTCCTGCACCCCGCCGTGCTGCCGTCCCCCCGAAGCGGCGAGCGCGCCGTCGCCCGGCTGCTTCCGCCGGCCGAACGCCGACTGCTGTCCCGCGCCTTCCAGCGCCTTCCCCAGGCGGCCCGCGCGGTCCTGTGGCACACCGAGGTCGAGGGCGATCCCCTTGCCGTGCCCGCGGCCCTGCTGGCCCTGGACGAGGAGGAGACCGGGACCGAACTGCGCCGCGCCCGCGAACGGTTGCGCGAGGAGTGCCTCCAGGCCCACCACGAACTCGCCCCCGAGACCGAGTGCCGGCGCTATCAGCGCATGCTCGACGTCACCTTCCGGCGCGGCGGCGTCGACATCGACCCCGACCTCGGGCAGCACCTCGCCGGATGCCGCCACTGCGGCCGGACCGCCGACCAACTCGCCCGGTTCAACGCGGGACTCGGCCTCGCTCTCGCCGAGGCCGTCCTCGGCTGGGGCGCCCGCGCCTACATCGAGTCCCGCGCGGCCCGCACCGACGACGGACCCGTCCGGACCGACGACGGGCCCGTCCGCACCGACGACGGGCCCGTCCGGACCGCCGGCACGGCCGACGAGGCCGCCGCCCCCGGTGCGCGGACGGCGGCGGCCCCGTTCCCGCCGCCAGGAGGCGAGGCATTCCTCGCCGATGCCGCGCCGGACGCCCCCGCCGCGCCTCCCGGCCGGCCCGCGGGGACGCGAGCCGCACCGGGACCGGCCCCGCGCCGTCCGATGCGGCGCACGCCGGCGGGCTCCCGGCCGAGGCCGGGCCCGCACCCGGAACGGGGGGCCGCCACAGGCCCGTTCCCGACGGCCGCCTCGACAGCGCTCCCCCCGGACACCGCCCCGCCGCCCCGCGAGGGCACCCATGGCTCACACCGTTCCCACCGCTCCCACCGCTCCCCGCGCTCCGCCCACCGAGCCGCCCGCCGGACCCGCCGCCGCACCCTCGCGCTGGCCGTCGTCACCGTCGGCGGCATGGTCGTCCTCCCTCTGGTCCTGTGGTCGGTGCTCGGTTCGCACGACGCCCCGGCGCCCGCCCCCGGCGCGACACCCTCGCGGGCGACCGGCAGCCAGACCACCTCCCCGCCGGATCCCTCCTGGGCACGGGCCAGTGCAACGGCCCAGGGCGCCCTGCACGGGCAACTGCACAGCCTCGCCTCCGGACTGTGCGTCGGCGTCGCCGGGCAGAAGGCCGTCCGGGGCGCGGAGACCGAACTCGCCCCGTGCTCCGCGACACCGAGCCAGCAGTGGACGTACGAGAGCGACGGACTCCTCCGCAACGCCTCCGCCCCCGGCCTCTGCCTGGACTCCCACCTCGGCTACTCGGTCCGGCTCGCCCCCTGCTCGGCCACCGGGCAGGCCGCCCGGAACATCCGCTACGACTTCACCCTCCAGGGCACCCTCGTCCCCCGCGGCAGCCAGGACCTCGCCCTCACCCCGGCCGCCACCGACGGTTCCGGCGCGCTGGTCACCAAGAACCGCACGGGTGCGGTCGCCGAACACTGGACCCTCGACACCGCCCGGCCCGACCTCCGGATGGAGATCGTCGACTGGGACTCTGCCGCCACGCCCGCCCCGACGGCTCCAGGCGCCGGCGCGTGGGGCCGCCCGCGCTGACAGCCGCGTCCGTCCCGTACGACTACGACGTCGTGCTGCCCGCCGCCCCCAGGAACTCCTCCCAGCCGCCGGCCGGAGCCTGCCCCGGCACCAGCGTGCGCAGCTTGCGCAGCACCGCCGGGTCCTGCGCCTCCAGCCAGGCCACGAGCTGCTTGAAGGACACGAACCGCACGTCGTCGTGCTCCGCCATCCGGCCGATCGCCTCCTCGACGGCGTCCATGTAGATGCCGCCGTTCCAGCGTTCGAAGTGGTTGCCGATGAAGAAGGGGGCGCGGTTGCTCTCGTACGCGCGCTGGAACCCGGCCACATAGGTGTCCCGGGCCTGGGCGCGCCAGGTGTCGAACTTGGTGCGGTCGCCGAGGGGGTCGCCGCCGGACTGGTTGAACATCATGTTGTAGTCCATCGACAGCACCTGGAAGGAGTGGCCGGAGAACGGTATCGACTGCAACGGGAAGTCCCAGATCCGGCCGCCCTGCACCTTGCCCGGCCACACCTGCAGCCCGCCGGGGGAGCTGGCGTCGTACTTCCAGCCGAGCGCGGCGGCCGTGGGCAGCAGGTTGGTCTGGCCCTCCAGGCACGGTGTGCGGCCACCGATCAGCTCCTCGCGGTAGTCGAACGGCAGGGGATCCAGGTCCGTGAAACCGGTGTTCGTCTTCCAGTGGGTGACGAAGTCGACGGCCTGCTCGATCTCGCTGCGCCACTCGGCCGGGGACCAGTTGCGCACGCCACTCGCGCCGCAGAAGTGCCCGTTGAAGTGGGTGCCGATCTCGTGCCCCTCCAGCCACGCCTCGCGCACCTGCTGGATCGTCGCGTGGATGTGCCGGTCGGCGAGGTAGCCGATGTCGGACGCGCCGACCGCGTGCCGCGGCGGACGGTACAGGCTCTTCCTGGACTCGGGCAGCGTGTAGATGCCGCTCAGGAAGAAGGTCATCTTCGCGCCGTGGCCGGCCGCGACCTGACGGAACCGGGAGAACAGCTTGTTGCTCAGCTCGCCGGCGCCGTCCCAGGAGAACACCACGAACTGCGGGGGCTTCTGGCCCGGCCTCAGCGCCTGCGGCACCGGCTGGTGCGGCTGGGCGCCGGTGTCGGCGGTGGAGCCGTCACCGATCGTCTTCACCGGCCGGGCCTGCGCCGTGGGCCCGCCGTCCACCGGGTCCTTCCCGCCGACGACCGGACCGGTGCCGGGGGAGCAGGCGGACAGCGCCCCGAGGGCACCCGCCGCCGCCCCCGCCGTCAGTACCCGCCTGCGTGAGATCCCGCTCATGTTCCGCCCCGATTCCCTCGTGCCGGCCCCGTGCGGGGCGCGCTCCCTGTGTGGTCGGGGAGTTCGATGAGGGGTCCGGGCGAAAAGATCGCGGCGTCCGGGCGGTGTTGCATGCCTGTGACACTTGTGCCGCGGACATGACGAACCCCGCCACCCGTGGGCGGGCAGCGGGGTTCGCGGGCAGGGAGTCAGGCGCCGGTGCCGGGGTTGACGACGGTCAGGAAGACGGAGGAGGAGTTGCCGGAGACGGGGACCGGTCCGGCCGTCCACGTCACCTTCAGGGAGTCCCGCTCGTCCGGCGGGGTGACGAGCAGCGCCGCCGCCTTGGCCGTCTTGGCCTCGCTGACCTCCGGGTTCGAGAAGGTCAGCCCCGCCCAGGCACTCTGTCCGGGCTGGAGCGTGACCGTGACCGGCGAGCCCGAGGAGCGCTTGGGGTCCGGGCCGAGCTGGGTGCCGGAGGCGTTCACGAAGGCCGCGCCCGGATAGCCGCGCAGGGTGCAGGTCCGCGCCGACTTGTTGGTGAGGACGACGGGGAAGTTCTCCTGCCCGGCGCCCGGGTTGTTGCCGCCCACGGAGGCGCGCAGCTCGGAGGTGTGACACCGGCCGCCGGCACCGCCGGCCTCGGTGCCGGCACCCGAGGAGGCCGAGGAGTCCGAGGAGGCCGGGACGCCTGAGGAGGCCGAGGCGTGTCCGGCGGGGGAGGACGCCGTGCCGTCCGGTGTGCCGGTGCCGGACGACGCCTCGGGAGCGGAGCTGTTCGTGGCCTCGGTCGCCGGGGCGGCCGTACCGGAGTCGGTCCTCGCCGGGGCGGCCCCGCCGTGGTCGGTGCCGCACGCGGTCAGGAGGCCCAGAACGGCGACCGTTCCCGCGAACAGGGCCCCGCGGCGCAGGGGCTGGGATGAGTACGCCATGTCGCTCAACACTCCTGGATGATCACGGCACGTGAGGGTCGCGTGCCTCGGGCGCCGGGTGCGCCGTCACCACACTTCGATGCACGGGCCACCGGAAAGGTTCGGTACGTACGGGAAATCCTTTCCCATGTTCTCCGTCACGTGATCCGTCCCGCCCCGAGTCACCCGCCCCGTCCCGCCCGGAGACACGTGACCCGTCCCGCCCCGGTCCGTCAGGTGACCCGGAGCGAGCGGAGGACGCCGTCGGTCGCCTCGGCGGCACCCTGCCGGCGTACCTGCACGTACACCTGCGGCCGGTCCGGGCCGGTCGCGGGGCGCAGCGCGGACTCGGTGACCGAGCCGCCGTCCCGGCAGCCGGTCCAGGTGCGGACCGTGCCGTGCCAGCGGACACCGGTGAAGTCCCGGGAGCCCGCGTAGTGGCAGCCGGAATGGGTGAGGGCGTCCACCCGGGCGGCCACGTCCCCGTGCTCGGCGACGCCGACGAACACGCCGTCGACCCCGGACGACAGGTCGGACCAGTTCGCCAGCCGGTCGGCGACGACCAGACCCGGCTCGTGCCCCTTCGGCAGCCCGAGGGCGCCCGGGTCCCAACCGGCGTCGCGCAGTTCCTTCGCCCAGCCGGCGGGCACCGCGACGCTCACCCGGCCGGTGGAGTCGTGCACGGTCGTGTCCCGCGCGCCGCCACCGGACCGGTCGAGCATCAGTGTCACGGCGCCTGCGGCCAGCGCGGCGGCCAGCAACCCGGCGGCCAGGAGCGTCACGCCGTTGAGCCGGCCCCGGACGCCGTCGAGCCGGCCCGCCCGCCGGGTGCCGGACCGCGCGGCCAGCCGCTCCAGTTCCTGGGCGAAGGCCCCCGCGCTCGGCCAGCGCCGCTCCCGGTCCGGCTCCAGGGCCCGCAGCAGCGCCCGCTCCACGTCCTCGCCGAGGTCCGGCCGCAGCCTGCGGGGCGGGACGATCCTGCCGGGCGGCCCCGGCACACTCCCGGTGACCAGTTCGTAGCCGACCGCGCCCAGGCTGTAGACGTCGGCGCGCGCGTCGATGCCCTCACCGGGCTCGGCCTGCTCCGGCGGCTGGTAGCCCGCCGAGCCCGCGGCCAGGGTGAGCACCGAGGCCTGCGCGAGGCTCTTGGCCAGCCCCAGGTCGGCCAGCAGCACCCGGCGTCCGCCGTCCGGGGCGGTGTGCAGCAGCACGTTGGTCGGCTTGATGTCGCGGTGCACGATGCCGGCCTCGTGCAGCGCGGCGGCGCTCCACGCGGCCTGCGCGGTCAGCGTCAGCGCCTCGGGCACGGGCAGCGGACCGGCGGCCACCAGATCGGCGAGCGTCCCGGCGTCGGCGTACTCCATCACGAAGTACGGCCTGCCGTCGGGCAGTTCCCCGATGTCGTAGACCTGCACCACCCGGCTGGAGCCGGCCCGGCGCAGCAGCCGGGCCTCGGACAGGAAGCGGTCCCGGACGTCGAGCCGGTGTGCCCAGTTCTCGGCGAGGACCTTCACCGCCACCGGAGCCTGCAGCTCGTCGTCATGGGCGAGCCAGACCGTGGCGAAGGCGCCGGAACCCAGGCGCCGTTGCAGGCGGTAGCGGCCGATCCGCTCCAGGGAGTGCATACGACTATCATGCCTGGCCTGAGATCCACTCCGGAGGGGACCCTGACGTGCAGGAGCCGGCAACGGCCGAAGACCTCGCCCGGCGCGCCGCGGCGGGCGACCGGGCAGCCCTGGACCGGCTGCTGGCCGAACTGTGGCCCGAGGTGGTGCGCCGCTGCGGGCGCTTCCTGCCGTGCCGGGAGGACGCCGAGGAAGCCGCCCAGGACGTGCTGTTCCAGGTGTCCCGGCACATCTCCGCCTTCGAGGGCCGCAGCCGTTTCAGCACCTGGCTGTACACGGTCGTCGCGAACTGCTGCCGGCAGAAGTACCGCGAGCTGAAGCGGCGGGCGGCCGAGCAGCCCGCGGCCTTCGAGCCCGCCGAGCACGTCGACCCGCGCACGACCAGCGTCATCGCGGGTTCCCGGATCGATCTGCTGGAGGCGCTGGACCGGCTGGAGCGCGAGCATCCGCACCTGGTCGCGCCGCTGATCCACCGGGACATCTACCAGATGGAGTACGCCGAGATCGCCGAGCGCCTCGGCATTCCGCTCGGCACCCTCAAGTCCCGGCTGCACGAGGCCCGCAAACAGGTGCGGCCCTGGCTGCGCGGCTACTGATCCGCGGGGCTGGTGATCTGCGGGGCTGATGGCCTGGGGCTACTGATCCTCCTCCAGCAGGTTCAGCTCCGCCCAGATCGTCTTGCCCTCGGGGGTGTGCCTGCTGCCCCACCGCTGGGTGAGCTGGGCGACCAGCAGGAGCCCGCGGCCACCCTCGTCGAAGACCCTGGCCCGCCTCAGGTGCGGGGCGGTGTGGCTGGTGTCGGAGACCTCGCAGATCAGCGTGGCCGCGTCGTGGATCAGCCGCAGCCGGATCGGGAGGGAGCCGTACCGGATCGCGTTGGTGACCAGCTCGCTCACCACCAGTTCCGCCGTGAACGCGGCCTCGCTCAGCCCCCAGTGCTCCAGCTGTTCCACGACCTGCTTGCGCAGCGGCGCGACCAGCGCCGGATCGGCGGGGACGTCCCAGGTCGTCACCTGGGAGGCGGGCAGCCCCTGGGTGCGGGCGACCAGCAGCGCCACGTCGTCAGCGACCCCGCCGGAAGGCAGCAGCGTGTGCAGGACGCGGTCGCAGGTCTCGTCCAGGGAGCCCGTGCGCGCCCGCAGGGCCTGGTAGAGCAACTGGCGGCTGGACTCCCCGCCGCGTTCCCGGGACCACACCAGGCCGTCCGTGTACAGGGCGAGGACGGTGCCCTCGGGCAGTTCCAGCTCGGCGGACTCGAACGGCAGCCCGCCCAGCCCCAGCGGGGGACCGGCAGGCAGGTCGAGCATCCGGGGCTCCTCGCCCGGCCGCACGATCACGGGCGGCGGATGCCCGGCCCGTGCCAGTGTGCAGCGCCGTGATACGGGGTCGTACACGGCGTACAGGCAGGTGGCGCCGACCTCGCCGGCGGTGGCGTCACCGCCCGACTCCTGCGCGAGCCGGACCACCAGGTCGTCGAGGTGGGTGAGCAGTTCGTCCGGGGCCAGGTCGATGTCGGCGAGCGTGCGGACGGCGGTGCGCAGCCGGCCCATGGTCGCGGAGGCCGGTACGCCGTGCCCGACGACGTCCCCGACGACCATCGCGACCCGCATCCCGGACAGCGAGATCACGTCGAACCAGTCACCGCCCACCCCCGCGCGTGCCGCCGGCAGATAGCGGGAGGTGGCCTCCACGGCGGCGGTGCGCGGCAGGGTGCGGGGCAGCAGGCTGCGCTGCAGGGCGAGCGCGGTGTCCCGCTCGCGCGAGTAACGGCGGGCGTTGTCGATGCAGACGGCGGCGCGCGCGGTGATCTCCTCGGCCAGCATCATGTCGTCCGTGGTGAACGGGTCCGGGTGCCGGTGCCGGGTCAGCACCGCGACCCCGAGGGTCAGCCCGCGGGCCTGGATCGGCACGGCCATCGAGGCGTGGATCTTGAACCTGCGTACGCGCTCACTGCGTACGGGGTTCCAGCCCAGCCACTGCTGCATGCTGCCGGCGTCCATCGTGGCCCGGATGGTGCGGCCGGCGGTCAGGGA
This sequence comes from Streptomyces sp. NPDC048297, assembly GCF_043201585.1. Lineage (NCBI taxonomy): Bacteria > Bacillati > Actinomycetota > Actinomycetes > Kitasatosporales > Streptomycetaceae > Streptomyces > Streptomyces sp. NPDC048297. The sequence continues at coordinate 331,915 of NZ_JBICZA010000002.1, read as the reverse complement.
GTCCGCCTGCGGCGAGAGCGTCGGATAGACCTGCACCTCCCCGGGTTCGGCCACCGCCTCCGGCACGCCCGGCAGGATCGACTGGTGGGCGATCCGGCGCAGGTTGACCGGTGCCGTGATGCGGGCCGGGGGTTCGCCGCCGTACTCCTGCGGGTCCAGCAGGTCGACGGTGACGAAGTCGGCGAGCGCGGGCACGCACACGTCGGCCAGCTCCTGCGCCGTACGGGTCACGTCGAGGGTGGAGCCGATGCGCAGGCTCGCCTCGTTCACCAGCTGGAGCCGCTGCCGGGCCCGCTGGTTGTCGGTGACGTCGTGCACGGCCAGGGACACGCCCCGCACCCGCCCCTCGGCGTCCGTGACGGGCGCCATCCGGGCCAGCCAGGCGTGGGCCCGCGCGCCGGCTCCGGTGCAGGTGAGCGTCTCCAGGTCCACCGACTGCCCGGTGGTGAGCACCTGGAGCATGCCCTGTTCCAGCTCCTCGTGCTGCGCTCGCCCGCCGATCTCCGAGATCCGCAGGCCACGCACCCGGTCCTCGGACAGGGCCGTCTCCTCGGCCATGGCGTCGTTCATCCGGCGCAGCCTGAGCCGCTCGTCGAACAGCGCGACCGCGCACGGCGACTGGATCAGACCCGCGGCGACCAGCGGATCGTCCGCGGCGGGCGGCTTCCCGGCGGGCAGCGGGGTGACCACCAGCCAGTCGCCGCCGCGGTCGTCGCGTGGCGGGCGGTGGTGCGCGAGCAGCCACACCGGGACGGTACGACCGTCGCTGTGGCGCAGTTCGAGCGTTCCCTGCCAGCGTGAGCCGGCGGGCCTGACGGCCTGGCCGTGCCCGGCGAGCAGCCAGCCGGCGGGGCGGCCCAGGACGGCGTCGGCCGGGTGGCCGAGGAGGCGGCGCGCGCCCTCGTTCCACTCCACCAGCGTTCCGTCGTCGGCGACGACGGCCCGAGCCGTCGCCGTGTCGTCGAACGGATAGACCCGGCTCATCGTCGCCACTCCCAAGCGCACACGCAGAGTCAACAGGCGCACCACTTGTGTTCCAGCCTAGTGCGTCACGCACATCCGTGAACCGGAACGCCGGACGCCCGCCGAGGAACGGCTCCGGAGACCTCGGCGACGCAGGGTGGACGGCGGGTGGACGGCGGGTGGACGCCGGGTGGACGCCGGTGGTCGGCAGGGTGGGCGCCGGTGGGTGGTCGGCAGGGTGACGCCGGTGTGCGGACGGCAGGTGACGGGCGGTCAGAGGCGGCTGGCCCCGGCGCCCGTCTCGGCCGCCTCCGGGGGCCGGGGTCCTCCGGCGCACAGGGAGGGAGCGGAGAGTCACCGGCCCGTCGGCGGGGTGGCCGCCGGTCCGTGGGCCGGGATCGCGGTCGGTTCGGTCGACAGAGGTGGTCGCCGGCCGGTGGTGGGGGTGGCCGGGGGTGTGGCGTGGGCCGGCGTCCGGTGCTGCTGGTCACTTCGTCACGTGTGGTAGCCGAGGACGGTCATCATGCCGCCCTCCGAGTGGTACTGGTTGTGGCAGTGCAGCATCCACAGGCCGGGGTTGTCGGCGTCGAAGTCGATGACCAGTTTGCGGTGGGGCAGGACGATGGCGGTGTCCTTGCGCGCGCCGTTCGCGTCCAGGCCGGTGAGGGCGAAGGTGTGCCCGTGCAGGTGCAGTGGGTGCCACATGTCGGTGGCGTTGATGAGAGTGAGCCGCACCCGTTCGCCCGCGCGGACGGCGTGCCGCTGGCGCACGTCGTACGGCTTGTGGTCGAAGCCCCAGTCGTACCGCTTCATGGTGCCGGTGACCCTGATGCGCAGGAAGCGGTCGGGGTCGCGGTCGGGCAGGGCGACGGAGGCGTCCGGTTCGAGATCGTGGGCCTGGACGAGTTCCCCGTCGAGTTCCGCGGGGCGGACATTGCGAGCCGGAACGGTTCTGCCGTTGTCCGTCCGCAGTACCGCGAGGGCCTGCCCCGTCTTGCCCTCGGCCATGGCGACGAGGGGGAAGACGCCGTCCCGGGCGGTGACGATGACGTCGTAGCGCTCGGCCATGCCGAGCAGCAGGGCGTCGGTGCGCTTGTGCTTCACGGGGTAGCCGTCGGTGTGCGTGACGGTCATGCTGTGGCCGCCGAGCGCGACGCGGAAGGCGGTCTCGGAGCCGGCGTTGATGATGCGCAGCCGGATGCGCTCACCGGCGCGGCACCGGAACACGGAGGGCGCGGCCGGCAGACGGCCGTTGATGAGGTAGTACGGGTAGGCGACGCTGCCCGCCTCCCCGTGCAGCAGACGGCTGTGGGAGTCGTGCAGCACACGGCTGGGCCCGGCCGCCTTGTGGGCGGCCGACGCCTTCGCGCCGGGTGTGCGGGCGGAGGCCGAGTGGCCGGAGCCGGGACCCATGGCCATGCCGCTCATGTCCATGGCCCCGTTCGAGCCCGGTTTGAGCTGTTCGAGCACGCCGTCGGGGGTGGAGCCGTCCACCCCGTCGAGCCAGTCGTCCAGCATGATGACCCATTCCTTGTCGTACTTGAGGGGCTCCTTGGGGTCGTCGACGATGAGCGGGGCGTACAGACCGCGGTCCGGCTGCATCCCGACGTGGGAGTGCAGCAGGTAGGTGCCCGGGTGGGCGACGGTGAAGCGGTGGGTGAAGTCCGCCCCGGAGTCGATGGCCTTCTGGGTCAGGTCGGGAACGCCGTCCATGTCGCAGCGCAGCCGGATGCCGTGGGAGTGGAGCGTGGTGGTGGTCGGCAGCCTGTTGGCGAGCGTGAGGCTGAGGACATCGCCCGCGGTGACGCGCACCAGGGGTCCGGGCAGCGCGTCGTGATAGGCCCAGGTCCGTACGTGCTTGCCGCCCAGGTCCAGGGTGGTCTCCGCGGCGGTGAACTTGAGCATGCGGACCGGGCCGGAGCCACGCTTGCGCTCCGCGGCACGGACCTCCGGACCGGATGGCTCGACATATCCCTTGGGCCCTGGCGGAACGAAGTTCCGCTCGGCGACCACGGGGCCCTGCGGGCCGGAGCCGGGAGGGGAGTCGGAGCCCGAGTCGCTGCAGGCAGCCAGTAGTCCCGCGCCGGCGGCAACGAACGGGGCACGGAGCAGGGTACGCCGCGAAGGTGTGTGCATGGAGGAAATAAGACACGTTTTGTGCTCAAATGTGATGGATCTGCAGCGGCGCGTCTAGGGATGACGGGTGTCGAAGGGCCTCAGGAGCCCATGGAGCCACACCCTTGGCCCACCGTGCCCATTCGGCCCTGCGGGTGCCCGGAGGTACCGGGATGAAGTGGTCTTGACCTGGTGATATTTACGGTTGAGTACCCTCGCGGTACCGTGAGGTCATGCCAGCTCTCAACGTGGAGTTCAGCGAACGCGAACTCGAGGATCTGCGGCAGATCGCCAAGGAGCGCGGTACGTCGATGAAGGCCCTCGTTCGAGAGGCCGCCGCCGCCGACATCGCCCGGCACCGGGCGCTCCAGGAGGGCGCGGAGGCGTTCCGCAGCTTCTTCACCGCCCATGCCGAGGAGTTCGCGGCCGCCTTCCCCGAGGACGAGCCGCCCGCCAAGGGTGAGGCCGCCTGAGTGATGCCCTCCACCATCCACATCGACGTCCCGTGGCTGCTCCAGCGCCACGAGGAGGTCCTGCCCGACCAGCCCACGGTGGACGACTTCTCCGCGCTGGTCGCCGCCGTCGCCCGGCACCGCGTCGACCCGCCCCGGCTCGGCGTGGACTCCGACCCCGCCTGGCGGGCCGCCGCCCTGCTGCACACCCTCGCCGTCCTCAAGCCGCTGCCCTCGGCCAACGCCCGCTTCGCCTGCGCGACCGCCGTGGCCTACATGTTCGTCAGCGGCGTCGGCATCGACCCGCCCTACGGCGCCCTCGTCGACCTCGCCCGTGACCTGATCTCCGGCAAGGCCGACGTGTACCGGGCGGCCGACCGGCTGCGCTCCTGGCAGATCTGACACCGTCCCGGCCGGCGGGGGAAGCCGCCGGAGCCGCCGGCCGGGAGCGGGACCGCCGGCCGCGGGCGGGAGGAACGAGGCCGGCGGCCGGTGTCGCGCAAGAGGGTCTCCCCGGCTCCCGGCCGAGCCCGAGGTTCTCGGCCGCCCGAGCCGGGGGACCCCCTGCGAGGGGCCTTCTGAGAGGGCCGGTCCACAGTCCACTCCCGGCGGCCACGGGGCGGGAGCGTGCGCGGCCGACCGGTGAGGGCGCGCGGTTCACACGGGGCGCGTGAAAAGCCGAAAGCCATCACACGCGAACCCGGTTCCGCGCGGCTTTCTGACTTTCCTTCAAACGGCTCGATGTGAACGACCGCCTTGTTGCGTGTGTGGAAGCTGTGCAAGGGTTGACACGTTCGTGCGGGGAGTAATCCCCGGGTGTTATACGGCCGTTGAGGAACCCGGATGGTACGACCCCGGCGAATTCCCGCTCCCCGCGCGCACGTTCCAGAAGTGCGCGCCGAGACGCGCGCACCGAGAAGTGCGCAGCGACGCACCACACGCGCCGAAGGAATCCGCCGAGTGTTCACCCCCCACCCCCCTCGTCCCGCCTACCCGCCTCCCGGCGTCGACCCCATGGAGTCCCACGAGTCCGACGAGTCCCACGAGTTCGGCGAGTCCGACGAGTCCGTCGCGGCCCCGCTGCGCGCCGGTTCCGACGCGGAGGCCTCGCGCGCCGCGGCCCTGCTGATGGCCCGGCACTGGCGGCCCGCGCACGACTACGCCGTGATCTGCCTGGCCACGCCCGGTCCGCTCGCCCACATGGTGACCGCCGCCACCTTCCATCAGGTCCTGGACCGGCTCACCCTCGGCGAATCCGCCGAGGCGCTCAGACCCCGGCTGCTGGTCGCCGTCCGCGACACGGTCGTCGACTGGGCGGCCACGCGGCGCACGACCACCGTTCTGCCCGGCCTCGACAAACCCGCCGGAGGCCGCGGCATGCGCGCCGCGAAGACCCTGATAGCGGAAAACCGCGCACTGTCCGCACGCTCATTCCAGGGCCTTCCCCGGTTCGAACAGACGTTGCTGTGGCACACCGAGGTCGAGGCCGAACCGATAAACGTCCCCGCAAGCCTGCTCGGCCTGGACAGCCACAGTGCCGCGAACGCGCTCGAACAGGCTCGCGAGAAATTCCGGGAAGGCTGTGTCCGCGCGCACCGGGAACTCGCCCCGAACACCGAATGCCGCCACTACAACCGCCTCCTCGACGTGCCGCTGCGCCGGGACGGCGGCCTGCTCCCGGACGTCCGCCGGCACCTCGCCGACTGCGCCTACTGCCGGCACGCCGCCGAGCAACTCGGCCGGATCGACGCCGGTTCCGGGGTGCTGCTCGCCGAGGCGGTCCTCGGCTGGGGCGCCCGCCGCTACCTCGACTCGCGCCCCGGCCGCACCCGGGCGAACCCGGCCCGCGCCCATGCCGCCTCCCGGCGCTCGCACGGCCGCCGGCGCGGCGGTGACGGACCCGGCCCGGCGGCCCGGACCACCGCTCCCGGGGGCCGCCGCCGGGGCGGCTCGGGGACCGCGCTCTTCGCCAGGATCCCGGCGCCGTCGCGCACGTCCGGTACCGGCTGGTCGTCCCGGACGCTGCTCAGCGGCGTCGGCATCGCCTCCGCCGGACTGCTCGTCACGGTCCTCGCCGTCGGCGCCTGGCCTGACGGCGGCGACGGCACCGCCCCGGTCGCCACCACCGGCGCCGCCCCCGGCACCGACGCCTCGGCCCCCTCGGCTCCCTCGGGCCCCTCGTCCTTCTCTGCCTCCGCCGGTGCGCCGGCGCCCGGCACCGCCGGACTGCCGTCGGCGGGCCGGCCGACCCGGCTGCGCAACACCGGCACCGCGCTGTGCCTGGACATCAAGGGCCCACCCCGGGCCGACGCGGGCACCGTGCTCGCCGCCTGCTCCTCGGCGCGCACCCAGCAGTGGACGTACGACGCCGACGGGCTGCTGCACAGCGCCGCCGACCCCGCCCTCTGCCTGGACTCGCACGCCGACGCCGGTGTGGTCATCCTCGGCACCTGCGCCGAAGACGGCACGCGGCGGGGCGACGACGTGCGCTACGACCTCACCGCGCAGGGCGAGTTGCTGCCCCGCTGGGACCGGACCCTCGCCCTCGCCCCGGCCGGTGCCCGTCCCGGCGCCGACCTGGTCGTCACGGTCCGCAACCGCTCCACCGACCAGCGCTGGGGGACCGGCGCACCGTCGACCGGTCCGGGCTCCTTCTCGGCCGCAGGCGGCGAGGGTGAGTCCGCGTGGCCCTCCGAACTGCCGCACCAGGGCACGTAGTTCCAGGGGGCACGTAGTCCAAAAGCACGTGGTTTCGAGGGCACGTGGTCCCAGCGGTCCGTGTCCGGCCGGCCGCGTGGCGGGCCGGACACGGACCGGCGCCCTGCACCGGCGTCCCGTCCTGCACGGGCCTATGGGCCGGTACGGGCCTGCACACGCGCCTGCACGTGTGCCTGTACGTGCCTGTACGGGCTTACGCGGGCATCTCGACGACGTCGTCCGTCGTCACCGTCGCCGGCGTCGCGTGGCCCGACAGCGCGAGGGTGAGGTCGAACTCGGCGAGCACGCAGCGGATGACGTGGTCGACGCCCGCCTGTCCGTCGAGCCCGAGGCCGTAGACGTACGGGCGTCCGAGCAGGACCGCCCGCGCGCCGAGGGCGAGGGCCTTGAAGACGTCGTCGCCGGTGCGGATGCCGCTGTCGACGAGCACGGTGAGCCGGTCGCCGACCGCCTCCGCGACCCGGGGCAGCGCGTCGGCCGCCGCGATCGAACCGGCCACCTGGCGTCCGCCGTGGTTGGAGACCACGACCCCGTCCATCCCGGCGTCGGCGGCCAGCCGGGCGTCGTCGGGGTGCAGCACGCCCTTGAGGACGATCGGGCCGTCCCAGTGCTCACGCAGGAAGGACAGGTCCGGCCAGGTGTGGCTCGCGTCCCCGAACAGGCCGAGGAAGTGCATCACCGCCGCGTCGGGGTCCTCGTGGACCGGCTTGGCGAGGCCCGCCTGGAAGGCCGGGTCGGTGAAGTAGTTGGCGGTGCCCACCCCGTGCAGGAACGGCAGGTACGCCTGGTCCAGGTCGCGAGGCCGCCACGCCAGCAGCGGGGTGTCCAAGGTGACGAACAGGGCGCTGAACCCGGCCGCCTTCGCGCGGGCGAGGAAACTCCGCGTCACCTCGCGGTCCCTGCCCCAGTACAGCTGGAACCACCGCTCGGCCCCACCCATCGCCTCGGCCACCTGCTCCATCGGCGTGCTGGACGCCGAGGACAGGATGTACGGCACCTCCCGCGCCGCGGCGGCCCGCGCGGCGGCGAGTTCGGCGTCCGGATGCATGATGGACAGCACGCCGACCGGGGCCAGGGCGAGCGGCGCCGGCAGGTCGCGGCCCAGTATCCGCACCGACAGGTCGCGCTCCTGGACGTCCTTGAGCATGCGGGGCACGATCCGGCGCCGGTCGAGAGCCGCCCGGTTGGCGAGTGCCGTGCTGCCCGCGCCCGCACTGCCCGCCACATAGCCCACCGGTCCGGGGCCGAGCCGGTGTTCGGCCAGTTCCTCGAGCCGGGTCAGGTCCGTGGGCAGCCGGGGCACGGCACCCGTCATCCCGTTCAGATAGATCTCGTACTGGAAGTCCGCCCAGTGCCTGGCCATCCGGCCCTCCTGCCGTTCGTCGCCGCGGTGCGCTGCGGGCCGACGATACGGGCAGGTGACGGGGATTGTGCAGACCGCGTCGATCGCGGACGGCATTCAGGCCGCAGGATGTGTCACCCGGTCTCGCCGTCGCCGTCGCGGTCGTCCTCGCGCTCGCGGGTGTCGTCGGGGGAGTCGCCCGTTTCCTCGCCGTCCGGTCCCTGCGCCCGTACCCGCTGGACGTGTTCGAGGGACTCGCGCAGTTCGGTGAGCCAGTCGTCGGTGTGACGCTGGACCAGTCGCACGCACCAGGCGAGCGCGTCGCTCCGGCTGCGCGCGACGCCCCCGGCGATGAGGGTGTCCAGGACCTGCCGCTCGGGCTGCCGCAGCCGGGTCATCACCGGCGCCGCGACATGGGTGAACAGGGCGCGTTCGGTGCCGCACACCACACCCCAGGACACCTTGCGGCGGAAGCGGTGCTCGGCCTCGCGGGCCACCTCCATCCGGGCCTCGCGGGTGCGCTCCCGGAACTCCTGGACGCGGGCGTGTACGGCGGCATCCCGCTCGGCGTCCGAGACGTCCTCGGCGAACCGGGGCTCGGGGATGCGGCCGATCACGGTGATCTCCTCGCGGTCGGGGGTCACCTCGACCAGTTCCTCGAAGAGATCGTCGGGCAGCCGGCCGGTGAACCAGCCGCGCAGCTTCTCCTTCTGCTCGGTCGTCATCATGTAATGAGGATTACTCGCGTGTCTTCATGAACGCAAGGAGTCGTGGAGAGGTCGTGAAGAGGTTCGCCAGGAGCGGAGCAGGAGCAGGGTCGGAATGTTTCAGGCCTATTAACCAGCAGGTGATTTCCGGCCAACTGGCCGCTTCTCACGATCAAGAACCGCTCAGTTGTGCGGTCGACGTGGCCGCGTTCCGTGACTTCACGCCACTGATTCAATACGCAAGGTTACTGAAACGCGCGGGTGCGATGTGTGTTTCGTGGCCGGACTCGGCAGAGTGACGCTCGCCGTTCCGGCATCGACCTGACCGGAGCGAGCGCCCGTCCTCTTGAGCGGAAGGATGCACACCATGCGGACCACCGCGCGCTGGGCAGCGACCCTCGGCCTCACGGCCGCCGCCGTCTGCGGACCCCTGACCGGGGCCGCCGTCGCCGTGCCGGACACCGCCGTGCCGGACACCGCCGTGCCGGCCAGCGTCGTGCCGGACTCTGCCGCGCCGTCGCTCTACGCCCCCTCGGCGCTGGTGCTCACCACCGGCCACGGCGCCGACGGGGCCACCGCGACCCCGGAGCGCGCCGTCACCCTGAACTGCGCCCCGACGGCCTCCGGCACCCATCCGGCCGCGGCCCTCGCCTGCGCCGAACTGCGCGGCGTCGACGGTGACTTCGGGTCCCTCACGACACGCGAAGACGTCTGGTGCACCAAGCTGTACGACCCCGTCGTCGTCACCGTCCAGGGCGTCTGGCAGGGCCGGCGCGTCTCGTACGAGCACACCTTCGGCAACACCTGCGTGAAGGACGCGCTGAACAGCGGCGTCTTCGCGTTCTAGGACCGGGATCGCGCGGTCCCCGTGACGCCGGATGAGGTTCGCGACTGGGGAGTAGCGGCCCCCGCAGCGGGGAACCAGCGATCTCGCACCGGGACAGGCGGGCGGAGTGGGGCCCCCGCCGGCTCCCGGTGGCACAGCCGCTCCCCGGACAGGCCCGTGGGGGGCCTTCCGGGGAGCGGCGAAAAACAACCGTTCACGACGGGACCGACGACCGGTCCGGAGCGGGAAGGCCGGTCGGCTCCCTCCGGGCTCCCGGCGGTGCCCACCGCCGCCGACGCCTTGCGCACACCGACGCCGTGACAGCGCGGAGGGGCCGCCGTCTCCCTGCTGACGGCGGCCCCTCGGACCGGATGGCTCCGCGCCGCGGCTCGGCGGAGCGAAGGCGGTCGTCACATGTGGACGACCGGTGCCCCCTCGGGATTACGCTCCGGCAGGCCGCGCCGGTAGAGCAGGAACGCGAGGACCGTGCCGGCGGCGAAGAAGCCGGCCGACCACCAGAAGGCGGTGGTGTAGCTCTCGATCGTCGCCTGGGCCCGGACCAGCTTGTCGGCCGGGTTGCGGTGCGACAGGTAGTCGGTGGCGGCGCTCGCGGCGAGCGTGTTCAGCAGGGCCGTACCGATCGAACCACCCACCTGCTGCATGGCGTTGACGGTCGCCGAGGCGACACCCGCGTCCTCGGCGGCGACCCCTCCGGTGGCCAGCTGCATGGCGGGCGGTATGACCAGACCGAGGCCGACACCGATCACGATCAGCTGCGGCAGCACGGCGCTCGCGTAGTGCGAGCCGAGGCCGATGCCGGTCAGCCAGGCCATGCCGGCCGTGGCGATCGCGAAGCCCAGCGGGATGACCGTCTTGGGGCCGATCCGCGGGATCAGCACCGTGGTGCCGACCTGTGCGGTGACCATCAGCGCGCCGACCATCGGCAGGAAGGCGACACCCGTCTTCGTCGGGCTGAAGCCGAGGTTGAGCTGAAGGTAGTAGGTCAGGAAGAGGAACACGCCGAACAGACCCGCGCCGGTGATGAGCACCGTGACGAAGGAAGCGCCGCGGTTGCGGTCCAGCAGGATCCGCAGCGGCAGCAGCGGGTGGGTGGTCCGGCCCTGCCACCAGACGAACGCCGCCAGCAGCACACCGCCCGCGATCAGGAAGCCCCAGGTCAGCGGCGAACTCCAGTGGTGGGTCTCGGCGTTGGAGAAGCCGTACACGAGGGAGAAGAGACCCGCGGCGACCAGGACCGTGCCCGGCACGTCCAGCTTGGCGTTCACCGCGTCCCGGTGGTTGCTCAGCAGGACCCAGCCGCCGATGAAGGCGACGACCGCGATGGCCACGTTCACGTAGAGGGTCCAGCGCCAGTCGAGCGCGTCGGTCAGCACACCGCCGAGCAGCAGACCCACCGCGCCGCCGGCCCCGGCGATGGCGCCGTGCACGCTGAACGCGCGTGCCCGCTCACGGGGGTTGGTGAAGGTGGTGTTGAGCAGCGACAGCGCGGCGGGCGGTGCCTGGCTTGGACTGAGCGGCGGGCGATGCCTGTCGTGGCCGGGCCCGGCCGGGCGTCACTTCGAGGACGCGCCCCAACTCCCCACCGGCTACGCGGGGATGATGCCGCTCGCCCACGTCCCGCCGCTGTGGCGCCGGGTCATGGACCACCGGGTCCTCGCCCACTACGACGGCGACGTGACCCGCGCCACCATCCAGCCCTGCGGACGGCCCGGCCTCAGGTCATCTGCCGGCGCACCAGTTCGTGCAGCCGCCCGCCGGTGTCGGAGAGCAGTTCGGCGGGCGAGCCCTGCTGGATGACCTTGCCGTCCTCCATCACGATCACCCGGTCCGCGTCCAGCACCGTGGACAGGCGGTGGGCGATGACGATCCGGGTGGTGTTCAGCTTGCGGGTGCTCTCGATGACCGTGCGCTGGGTGTCGTTGTCCAGGGCGCTGGTCGCCTCGTCGAAGAACAGGATCCGTGGCCGCCTGATGAGCGCCTGCGCGATCATCAGGCGCTGGCGCTGCCCGCCGGAGATCGCGCCGTTGCCCGCGACGATGGTGTGCAGGCCCATCGGCATGCGCTTGATGTCCTCGGCGAGGCCCGCCAGTTCGGCCGCGGCCATCGCCTCCTCCGGCGTGTACGGCTCGGCGCCGCAGATGACGTCCAGGATGGACCCGGTGAAGGGCTGCGCGTGCTGGAGCACCACCCCGCACTGGCGGCGCACCGCCGACTGGTCGAGGGCCGCCAGGTCCTGGCCGTCGTACAGGACACTGCCCGAGACCGGCTTGTCGAAGCCGATGAGCAGGCGCAGCAGTGTGGACTTGCCGCAGCCGCTGGGGCCGACGACCGCCACGAACTCGCCCGGCCGGACCGCGAAGGACACGTCGTCCAGGACGAGGGGACCGTCGTCGGAGTACCGGAAGGACAGGCGCCGGGCCTCGATCGCGCCCGACAGCGGTCCCGGGCGGGTGCTGGCCGTTCGGACCTCCGGGGTGGCCTCCAGGACCGGCTGGATCTCCTCGAACAGCGGCAGCGCGGCCACGGCCGAGACGAACGAGCCGGTGAGCTGGGTGACCGCGGTCAGCACCATCGTCACCGCGGTGTTGAAGGTGAGGAACGCCGCCGCCGACATCGCGCCCTTCGCGGGTCCGGCCAGCAGCATGAACATCACCAGCGTGCACACCGGCAGATAGACCGCGCCCAGCACCGAGGTGAGGTTCTTGATCCGGCCGACCTTCTGCTGGAGTTCACGGCTGCGCGCGAACTCCTTGGCCCAGGCGGCGTACGCGTAGTTCTCCGCCGCCGCCACCCGCAGCTTGGGCAGGCCCCGCAGGGTCTGGAAGGCCTGGTTGTTCAGCTTGTTGCCGAGCACCACGAGCCGGCGCTGCCAGCGCACCTGCCACAGCCCGAGCCCCAGGAAGACGGCGGCGATGACGACGAGCATCCCCATCGCCGCCAGCGCCAGCGGCACGCTGTACCACAGCAGCAGGGCGACGTTCATCGCGCCGATCGTCACCGACTGGGCGACCACCGGGCCGACGCCCGCCAGCAGCCGGCGGATCGCGCTGATGCCCATGGCGGCACTGGCCAGTTCACCGGTCGGACGCTGTGTGAAGAACCGGGTGGGCAGGCGCAGCAGCCGGTCCCAGACGGCCGGCTGGAGCGCCGCCTCGATACGGCCCTCAAGGCGCAGGATGGTCAGGTTCTCCAACAGTGTGAACACCGCCGACACCACGCCGCTGATCATCACCGCCAGACAGACCTGGACGATCAGACCGGTCTGCGCCTTCGGCACGTACTCGCCGAGCACCTTGCCCGTGGCGATCGGCACCAGCGCGCCGATCACCACCGTCACCAGACCGGCGAGCATCAGGTTGACCACATCGCCCCGGGTACCGCGCAGACTGAACCGCAGCAGCCCGAACGGGGTCAGCCGGCGCTCGGGCAGCGGCCGGTAGAACATCACCGCGCGCGGCTCGAACTCCTCCGCGTTCGCCTTCTCGATCGGCGTCTCGCGTCCGGTTCCCGCGTGCACGGCCACATAGCCGCCGCGCCGCCACAGCAGCGCCACCGGCGCCCCGGACAGCGCCCGGTGCCCGACCAGCGGGCCCACGTTCTCCCGCCACCAGTGCCCGTCAAGACGTACCCCGCGGGTGCGCACCCGCGAGGCCAGCGCCACCCGCTCCACCGGATCGAGCCGCTCGCTCTCGGTGCCGCTCTGCGCGGGCTCGGCGAGGGTGATCCCGGCCGCCTCGGCGACCAGCTTGCACACCGCGTACCCGGCATCGGCGTCGGCCGCCGTCGCCCGGCGGGCCGAGCGCTTGCCGATGGAGGCCAGCAGCGTCCGGTCGGCCTGGGCGCGGACCGCCTCACCGGCCTTGATCCCGGCCGCCGTCCGCGTCTCGTGCGTGCGCTCCAGCTGCTCGATCCAGCGGTCCAGCGCGGTCAGCAGCCGGTACTCCTGGTCGACCATGCTCTGCCACAACGCCGGGTCCATCAGCAGGTCGGCCGCCGCCTCCGCGCCGTACAGCGAGCCATACCGCACGCTGCCCGGCGGCACCTGCATCCAGAACACGTCGTCATCGCTCGGCGCGGTGGTCCGGTCCTCGGCCATCGGCGCCTGGAACAGCACGGACAGGCCGCGGCCGACGCCCAGCGCGAGCGCGTACTCCAGCGGGCTCGTGGTCGGCGGCACGTACTGCGCGTTGCCGTACTCGTCGTACGACCAGGTCTGGGTGTCGGCCGTCTGGTACAGCTCGCGCAGGTTGACGCGGTGCACGACGCAGTCGCGGACCGGGCGGGCCACCAGGGTGTGCTGGGGCCCGGCGACCGGGCCGAGCAGCAGCGCGCCCGCCTCCAGCCGGCCGAGGTGGTGCCAGTGGCCCTGCTGGGCCGCGTCCACCGCGAACAGGTCGAGGGCGCCGGCCGCGACCAGCCACAGCACCTGCGGACCCTCCAGGTCCAGCCGGTTGAAGCCGGCGCAGTCGACCCGCGTGCCCAGCGCTCCGAGGGCGCCGAGGACGAGGTCGCCGTCGGCGCCCTCGTACCCTTCCTGAACCGTCGTCATCTCACCGCTCCCTGACCAGCGCCGCGTACGCGCCGCCGTGCGCCACCAGCTCCTCGTGCCGCCCGCGTTCGACGACCGTGCCGTGCTGGAGCACGACGATCTCGTCGCTGTCGCGGACGGTGCTCAGCCGGTGGGCGATCACCACGCAGGCGCAGCCGCGCCGGCGCAGGTTGTCCATCACGACCAGCTCGGTCTCCGCGTCCAGCGCGCTGGTCACCTCGTCCAGGACGAGGATGCTCGGCCGGCGCACCAGCGCCCGCGCGATCTCCAGCCGCTGGCGCTGTCCGCCGGAGAAGTTGCGGCCGTCCTGCTCGACCCTGCTGCGGATGCCGCCGGGCCGGCGCATCACCACGTCGTACAGGGCCGCGTCCCGCAGTGCCTCGACCACCGCGTCGTCGGGGATCGACGGGTCCCACAGGGCCACGTTGTCGCGCACCGAGCCCTCGAAGAGGAACACGTCCTGGTCGACGAAGGAGACGGACGCGGCGAGCGCGCCGCGCGGGATGTCGTCCAGGCGGCGGCCGTCGATACGGATCACCCCGTCCCACGGCGCGTACAGACCCGAGATCAGCCGGGACACCGTGGACTTGCCGCTGCCCGAGCCGCCCACCAGCGCCACCTGCTGCCCGGGGCCCACCGTCAGGTCGAACCCGGTCAGCAGCGGCTGGTCCAGCGGGCTGTAGCCGAAGGTGACGTTCTCCAGCTCCACATGCCCGTGCAGCCGGCGCGTGGACTCGCCCCGGCCGGCGCGGGCGTACAGCGGGTCGGCCTGGAAGTTCTCCACGTCCTTCAGCCGTGCCACGTCGGCCGCGAAGTCCTGGATGCGGCCCGCCACGCCGTTGAGCCGGGTCAGCGGGGCCGTGAAGCGGGTGACCAGCGCCTGGAAGGCGACCAGCAGACCCACCGAGATGTGCCCCTCTACGGCCCGCATGCCGCCGATCCACAGGATCAGCGCGCTGTTGAACGTGGCGAGCGTCGGTGCGACCACCCCCAGCCAGGCGCTCGGCACCCCGAGCCGCTGCTGCTCCTCCAGCGTGGTGGCGTGCTGCCCGGCCCACTTGCGGAAGTAACCGTCCTCGCCGCCGGTCGCCTTCATCGTCTCGATGAGCTGCAGACCGGTGTACGAGGTGTTCGTCAGCCGCGCCGTGTCCGCGCGCAGCTTCGCCGTCCGCGTCGCGCGCAACCGGATCACCAGCCGCATGGCCACCACGTTCAGCAGGGCCACGCCGATGCCGAGGAACGTCAGCTGCGGGTCGTAGGTGTACAGCAGCACCGCGTACAGCACGACGACGATCGCGTCCACGCCCGCCGCCGCGAGGTCGCGGGCCAGGGTCTCGGCGACCTGGTCGTTGGACTGGAGCCGCTGCACCAGGTCGGCGGGGGAGCGCTGGGAGAAGAAGGTCACCGGCAGCCGCAGCAGATGGCGCAGGAAGCGGGCGCTGGAGAGGGTGGAGGAGATGATCCGGCCGTGCAGGAGATTGGCCTGCTGGAGCCAGGTCAGCACCAGGGTGAGCAGCACACAGGTCGCCATCGAGGCGAACAGCACGCCGAGCAGCGAGGTCTGGCCGCCGATGAGGAACATGTCGATGTAGGTCCGGCTGAGCGCGGGCAGCGCCGCGCCCACCAGGACCAGCAGCAGGCTGGCGAGGATCGCGGCGGGCAGGGTGCCCGCGGTGCCGCGCAGCCGGGCCGGCATCGCACCGAGCACGCCCGTCCTGCGCCCGCCCCTGGTGAAGCCGTCGCCCGGCTCCAGCACCAGCACGACACCGGTGAAGCTGCCGTCGAACTCCTCCATGGGCACGAACCGGCGGCCCTTGGCGGGGTCGTTGATGTACACCCCGCGCCGGCCGAAGCGGCGGCCCATGCCGTCGTAGACGACGTAGTGGTTGAACTCCCAGAAGAGGACGGCCGGTGCCCGCACGTCGGCGAGGGCGGCCAGGTCCATCTGCATGCCCTTGGCGGTCAGGCCGTAACCGCGGGCCGCCTTCAGCAGGTTGCTCGCGCGCGAGCCGTCGCGGGAGACACCGCAGGCGATGCGCAGCTCCTCCAGCGGCACGTGACGGCCGTAGTGGCCGAGCACCATCGAGAGGGAGGCGGCGCCGCACTCGACGGCCTCCATCTGGAGCACGGTGGGGGTACGGACCGTGCCGCGGCGGGACTTGGGGACGGGGCGCCGGGCCGGTGCGGCACGTCGGCGGCCCCGGTTCTCCTGGGTGCCCCCGGTCGAGACGGTCACGGGAGCAGCCAATCGACGGGACGCTGGTCGGCCAGCCGGATCGATCCGGCGGCCAGGGTCATGGAGTCGAGCGGGAACGGCGGTCCGTCGGCGGACGACCAGCGGTAGCCGCTCTTCGTCGCCGACGACGTGTCCAGCGACACCAGGACGGCAACCGGCCGGCCCTTGCCGGTGAACTGCTCGCCGAGCTGGCTGTCGCCGAGGAACGCGGCGATCGACTGGGCGGACTGGGCGGTGCGGTCCACCGACTTCACATGCCCGCGCAGCACGCCGTACGTCTGTGTCGGTACGGAGGACACCGTCAGGTCCACGGCGGCGTGCGCCGGGATGGCGGCGGCGTTCTCGGCGGGGACGTACACGGTCGCGTACAGCGGGTCGGAGGCGTGGGCGACCTTCTCCACGGCGGCGACGTTCGCGCCGGTCCGGATGATCTGCCCGATGGTGGCGGCGAGCGCGGTGACGCGGCCCGCGGCGACCGTCCGGATCACCTGGTCGCCCTGCGCCGTCCGGACCTTCAGGACGGGGGCGTTCGCGGGCAGCCGGTCGCCCTGCCCGGCGAGCACGGCCGTCACCTGCCCGGCCACGGGACTCTGCAGCAGATAACTGCCCTGCCCGTGCGTGAGGATGGCCTGCGCGCTGACCGTGGAGGCGACCGAACCGGTCACCGCCCACACGGAGGCCGCCGCCATCACGACGACGGTGACACCCAGCGCGAGCCAGCCCTGCGGGCGTGCCAGACGCACCGGAAGGTCCAGCTCTTCCGGTGACTGGAGCTTGGCGAGGGCCTGTTGGCGGAACTGCACGGAACTTCCCTCACCCGAGGAGAGACGACGTCACGGCATGTTTCGGGCATCCGAGAGTCCCGGAGCCGCGGGACGGCTCCGGGACTTCGGTGACACCGAGGTGCGATCAGAGACCGGCGACCAGGCCGGTGACCGGCGCGGTGTTCAGGCCGGTGACACCCTCGACCGTGCCGACGACCGTGTCGAGCACGCCGGCGACCGGGGCGATGCCGTTGAGGGCACCGGTCGCGGTGTTGAGGGCGTTCACGGACAGACCGCCGGAGACGTTGTCCAGCTCGGCGTCCGAGATCTCGACGGTCTCGACCTGGGGGGTGGAGTTCATGGTGGAACTTCCCTTCGTATGGATATTTCACAAGGGGGAGCGGCCCCCTCCGGAGACAGACGGACGGCCGCCACCGTGGGCGCCGAGCATCCGTGGCACGGAAGCCCGGGGCGCCCCGCGGTGCGATGGATCAAAGCACGCACGCGGCGCCCGCTTCCAATCAACCAGCTCTCTCACCAGGCAACTTGACGCGCGGAGCAGACCATCCGTGCAGGCGCGCGCACGCCATGTCGGCGACTCCTTCACATGGCACACGGCATCGGTGCACACCGCCTCTTGCCCGCCTGGCGGCGAATCCGGCACTCCGCGCCAAAGGAGTGCGGCGGGGCGCGCGATTGTGCAGAAGTGCGGGCAGCGGTGACCCGCTCGGGTATTCGATGTGCAGATTCCCTGAAGTGGGGATTCCTTTACACGTCGGGAACGGACCGCTGTCGATCAGTTGCCGAACGTGTCAGCCGAGGATCGCGTAGACCGTGCTCGCGCGGGCCGCGAGCGCGCCCGAACCGGCGTCGCTCAGCGTGATGTCGGCGAACGCCGTCCTTCGGCCCAGCTTGGTCTGGACCGCCTCGATCAGGACATCCGCGTCGGTGACCGGCCGCTGGAAGGACGTCGACTGCTGGACGGTCGTCATCGGCACGAAGCCGCCCCGCGCGGCCGACACCGCGATCACCGTCGCCGTGTCCGCGGCTGCCATCAGAGCCTGCCCCGACAGGCCGCCGCCCTCCCGGGCCAGCCGGTCCGACCAGGGCAGACGCAGCACCGCGCGATCCTTGCCCAGCTCCACCACCGACAGGCCGAGATCGAGGACCCAAGGGGCGAAGTTGGCGGAGAGGATCTTGTCTGCTTCGACGGTCGTCAGCGTCATGTGGGCGATTGTTCCCACGACGACGGCACGACACGCGGAGCATGGCCGATCAGCCGTACACGGACCCCGGTGCGTACGTGCGGCTCAGCTGTCGGCCTGGGCCCGCAGCAACAACAGGGCCACGTCGTCGGCCCGTTCCCGTGCCGCCGCGCTGTGCCGGAGAAGGGCGTCGGCGAGGTCGGTCAGCGGACGCGTCCCGTACTCGGCGAGCACCTCCCCGAGTTCGGCGAGGGAGTCCTCGATGTCCACATGGGAGGACTCCACGAGACCGTCCGTGTAGAGGGCGAGGACGGAGCCGGGGGCGAGGGACACCTCGGTCGTCGGGTACCGGGCCGCCGCGTCGACCCCGAGCAGCGGGCCTCCGGCCAGGTCCAGCACCCGCACCCGCCCGTCCGGGCGCCGCAGCAGGGGCGGCGGATGCCCCGCACGCGCCATGACGGCCGTCCCGCGCGCCGGGTCGAGCCGCAGGTACAGGCAGCTGGCGAACAGTTCGGAGCCGAGGTCGATGAGCAGCCGGTTGGTGCTGCGCATCACCTGCTGCGGCCCCTGCCCCACCGTGGTGTACGCCCGTACCCCCGTCCGGATCTGCCCCATCAGGGCCGCCGCCGTCACGTTGTGCCCCTGGACGTCACCGATCACCGCGGCCGGCAACGGCCGCGCCGGCACCAGGTCGTAGAAGTCGCCGCCGATCTCCATGCCCTGCATGGCCGGCAGATAGCGCGCGGCGGCCTCGATACCGGGCAGCCGGGCCAGCGAGTGCGGCAGCAGCGACGCCTGGAGGGCGTGCGCCAGCCGGTTCTTGGAGTCGTACAGCATGGCCCGTTCCAGGGCCAGCGCGATCAGGCCGGCGAGGCTGGCGAGGACGGCCCGCTCGTCGGTGGTGAAGTCGCGCGGTTCGTCGTAGGCCAGGATGCAGGTGCCCACCGGCCGCCCCGACGCGATCAGCGGCAGATACGCCCAGGCCGCGAACCCGGCCGGGGTCTCGCGCCGCGCGGGATACAGATGCTCCAGCTCCGCCCGCGAGCCGAAGAACGCCGGCACCCCGGTGTTCAGGGCCTGCGTGCCCGGGGTGTGCTCGCTCAGCGGCATCCCGTCGAACCGCTCCACGAGGTCCGGGTCCGGATAGCCGCGGTGCCCCAGCACGTGCAGCCGTCCGCCCCGGGTGCCCAGGACCACCAGCGCCTTGCCGCCGACCATCGGGACGACCTGGTCCGCGACCAACTGGATCACGTCCCGCACCTCCACCGCCTCGGTCAGCGCCCCGGCGAGGTTCAGCAACTGGGAGATGGTCACCAGCCGCACCGGGGAGGGTTCCGTTCCCGTTCCCGGACCCGGACCCGGTGCCATCTCCGCCATCGCCCGGATCCGGCTGATGCGCATGGTCAGCCCGGTCGTGCTCGGAAACAGACGGAACGACAGCCAGTCCCCGGGCGGACGCAGCGCCACGAAGGAGGTCGCCTGCTGGCTGAGCAGTGCGGCCCGGTAACGGTCCTCGTACATCGGGTCGTTCAGCCACGGCACCGACACCCAGGGCACCATGCCCAGGAGCTCCCTGACGGGCCGGCCGAACAGCTCGGCGGCCTCCGCGTTGGCGAAGCCGATCCGGCCGTTCAGGTCCAGCGACACCAGCCCGTACGGCAGCCGGGTGACCAGCCGCATCGCCTCCACGGCCCCCAGCGTGTCCGGCCTCTCGGCCTCCGGCGGCCCCAACAGGTCGGGCTCGGGTTCGAGCGGCTGGTTCGCCGCGGCGGCCCGCTCCATCCCCAGGGCCAGCCGTGCGCAGCCCGCCGTCAGTTGCTCGCGTTCCGCGTCGGACAGCTCCCGCGGATGCGAGCCGGGCCAGGTCACGAACACGGCGCCGTACACGGTGCCCTCTGTCGCCACCGGCAGCGCGGCCAGCGCGAACGGATAAGGCAGCACCACCGCGATCCGCGGGAACCGGCGGGCCATCTCCTCCTCGCCGCCCACCCACACCAGCCGGCGTTCGCGCACCGCCTGCGCGACCGGGAGCGGCGCGTTCACCGAGACCCGCTCCCAGGGCGCCACGAACGCCCGGGGCAGGCCGGCCTTCACCGCCATGTCCATCATCTGCGCGTCGGGCCGCAGCAGATACAGCGCGCCGGAGAGCGCGTGCACCTCCTCCATCATCGAGGCCAGGGCGAGCGAGAGCATCGGCCCGCCGACCGGAGCCCTCGCGGCCGCCGGTGCCTGCGCGGGCGCCGGCTCGTCGGTCACGCGACCACCACCTCCTCCCGTCCAGGGATCAAGGCTCCCCCCTGCCGTGCCCCGGCGCACGGCGAGCGCCACCACCTGACGGCGAGCGCCACCACGGGACGGCGAGCGTCACCACCTGACGGCGAGCGAGCGCCACCACGCGGCGGCGGGGACATGTTCGGGGGTCGGGGATGTGTTCGGACGGCGGGGACGTGTTCGGGCGGCGAGGGTATGTTCGGGTCGCGGGGATGTGTTCGGACGACGGGGATCTGTTCGGTCGGAGTCCCGCGAATCGGAATCCGTCGTACACGGTCCGTTCACAGGGGCTGCGCGGGCGGCTCATAAGCGCTGTAATGGCGGACGTGGCGAGTGAGGGTGCTGCGGTACGCAGAACGAGAGCCGAGCGTGCCGAACGTGCCCTCGACGCGCTCACCGCGGTGCCGTCGTCGCCCGACCGGCTGCGCCGCGTCCTCGAACAGGGTCTCGTCCTGGGCGGAGCGGCGTTCGTCGGGGTGTACGTGCCCGGCGGCGATCCGGCGGGGCTGTACCTGGCCGAGTCGGCGGGCCTGCCGCGCACGCTGTTCGGCCTGCGGGACGGCTATCAGGTGACGAGCGGCTCACCGGTCTGCACGGCCCACCGCACCGGGCGGCCGGTGTGGCTCGGCCCGCAGGAGCTGGCCGACACCCCCGAGGCGCGCCGTACCCCGTCACCGGACTTCTCCCTGGCCGTCCTGCCGCTCGGGCCGGCCGACGGCTGCCTGGTCGCCGTCAGCGAACAGCCCGGCGGCTTCGGCACCGACGACCGGACCTGTCTGGAGGTGATCGCCGGGGCGGTCGTCCTGCCCGCACCGGGCAGCACCCCGGCGCCCGAGGACGGCGAGCTGTCCGACGACGCGTTCGCCCTGGCCATGGACTCCGGCCGGGTCGAGGTCGGCGACGGCATCCTGCGGCTGTTCGGGATCGGACGGGGGGCCTTCGACGGCAGGGTGGAGACCCTCCTCGGGCTCACCGTGCCCGAGGACCTGCCCGCGCTGATGTCGGTGGTCGAGGCCGACCACATGTCCCTCGGCGAACGTGAGCTGGAGTTCCGCGTCCTGCAGCCCTCCGGCCCGCCCAAGTGGCTCCGGCTGCGCGGGCGGATGCTGTCCGGCGGGGACGGCCGCCCGGCGCGCCTGGTCGGCACCGTCGCGGACACCTCCACCCTGCGCTCCGAGGTCACCGACGTCGCCCGCGTGCAGCGGCTGGCCGCCGCGCTCGCCACCGCCGGCACCGTCAAGGACGTGGGCCACGCCGTCGTCGCCGCCCTGCGCCGGCCTCTCCACGCCGACCGCATCGCTCTGGCGGAACTGGAGAACGACCGCCTCGTCGTCACCGTCCTCGACCCGCCCGAGCCCGAGGCATGGCCCGAGCTGTGGCGCACCGAATGGCGCACCGAATGGCCCGACGCGCCGGTGCGCGCCATGCCGACCCTCGCCGCCGCGCTGAACGAGGGCCGCGCCCGGATCTGGCCGGCCGGCTCCCCGCTGGAGCCCGCCCTCGCCGGCGTCGGACCCGGGGGCCTCGCGGTGCTGCCGCTGCCCGCCGGCGGCCGCATGGCCGGCGCCTGCCTGATCGGCTGGGACCGGCCGCGCCCCTTCGGTCCCGACGAGCGTGCCCTGCTCACCGCCTGCGCCGGTCTGACGGGACAGGCCCTGGTGCGCGCGCACGCCTTCGACGCCGAACACGAACTCGTCGGCATGCTCCAGCGGACCCTGCTGCCGCGCCGCCTGCCCCGGCTGCCCGGCGCGGTCGCCGTCGCCCGCTACCTGCCCACCGTCTCGGGGCTGGAGGTCGGCGGCGACTGGTACGACGTCATCCCGCTGACCGACAACCACGTGGCCTTCGTCATCGGCGACGTACAGGGCCACAACGCGGGCGCCGCCACCCTGATGGGCCAGATGCGCACCGCCCTGCGCGCCTACGCCGCCGAGGGCCACCCGCCGGACGTCGTCGTCGCGCACGCCAACCGGCTGCTGCTGGAGATGGAGACCGACCTCTTCGCCACCTGCGCCTACGTCGACGTCGACATGGAGCAGGGCACCGCCCTGTGCGTGCGCGCCGGCCATGTGCAGCCCGTGCTGCGGCACCCGGACGGCTCCGCCGAGATCGTCCGGGCCGAGGGCGGCCCACCCCTCGGCGTGCTCTTCCAGGCCGAGTTCCCGATGACCCCGCTCCGGCTCCAGCCCGGCACCGTCCTCGCGCTCACCACCGACGGCCTGGTCGAGTCCCCCGACGCCGACATCGACGACGGCATGGACCGGCTCGCCCGCGAACTCGCCGCCGCCGACCCCGGCCACCTCGGTCTGGTCGCCGACGCCCTGCTCACCGGCGCCCACCGCGCCGACGACATCGCCCTGCTGCTGATGCGCTACGACGGCATGGCCGTACGCGCGCTGCGCGAGAGCTGGACGGTGTGGCGGGTGCCGGAGGCCGCGCGGCACGCCCGCCGCTTCACCCGGCGCACCCTGCGTTCCTGGGACGTGTCCCCGGACACGCTGGACGCGGCCCTCCTGGTCGTCTCCGAACTGGTCACGAACGCCCTCGTCCACACCGGCGGCCAGGTCCGCCTGGACCTCAGCCTGGTCAACCACCGGCTGCGGCTCGCCGTCGCCGACGCCTCGCCCCGCAGTCCCGTCAAACCCACCAGCATCGGCTGGGAGGCCACCGGCGGACGCGGCATCCTCCTGGTGGAGGCGGTCTCGGCGGCCTGGGGGACGGTCCCGGTCAGCGGCGGCAAGCAGGTGTGGGCGGACCTGACGCCGGACACCTGAGAGAACCGGCGTTCGGCCTCCATGCCGTCCCGCCTTCCTTGTCGCCCCGCCTTCCCGCCGTCCCCCGCGACCCGCCACTCGGGTACCGGTCGGTCCCGGTCCCGGCAGGTCGGAGCGGTCGGACGGCGGTGACGTGCCTAGGGTCGGGCGCTGTGGCACACACCTTCGAGGAACTGGTCCAGAAACAGCGTGCGGCCACCGCGGCGCACGCCACGGTCGAGGAACTGCGGGAGGCGTACGGGCCGCCGGCCGAGCGGGGCATGACGGGCGCTCAGTCGGGCACGTACGAGACCGCCCTGCGCGCCTGGCGGGACCTGGCCCGGGACGTACAGACCGCGGTGAGCGAGTACGCCCGGGAGAGCGGCCGGACACGCGCCGAGGTGGAGGCGGACGTGGAGCGGGCGGCGGGGTCCCCCTCGGGGGAGGACACCTGAGCGGCCCGCTCGTCAGGCGTGGGTCTTGGCCAGCAGCTCCAGGATCTCCGCCGTCGTGCCGCCCTCGCCGAGCCTCGGGAAGATCCGCTCGACGCTGCCCCGGTGCGCCTCGGCGTCGCTGTCGGACATGGCGTCCGTGGCGAGGGTGACGTGGTAGCCGTGGGCGTAGGCGTCCCGCGCGGTGGACTCGACGCCGATGCTGGTGGCGATGCCGCTCAGCACGATCTGGGTGATGCCGCGGCGGCGCAGCTGGACCTCCAGGTCAGTGCCGTGGAAGGCGCTCCAGTTGTGCTTGGTGACGACGACGTCGCCGGGGTGGCCGGTCAGCTCGTCGACGAGGATGTCCCAGCCCTCCGGGAAGGCGAGACCGCGCGCCTGGCGCTCGGTGCGGCCCGGGACGACGTCCGCCCCGTCGGCCGCGAAGGAGACCCGCACCAGGACCACGGGAAGGCCGTGGGCCCGGAAGGCGTCGGCGAGTTCGACGGTACGGGCCACCACGTCCGAGGCGGCGTGCGGCTGCGTGGGCATGCCCACGATGCCGCGCTGCAGGTCGATCACGACGAGGGCGGTGCGGGGGTCGAGAGTGGTGAGGGACATGCGGGGATCAGGCCTTTCGGGGGAGGAGGGAGGAGGGAGGAGGAGAAGGGGAGAGGACGAGGGGAGGGGTCCTCGGTGCGTCACGGTTGCGAGAGGCGTTCCATCAGTTCCAGTGCCTTGAGGACGGTCTGTCGTTCCTCCTCGGAGTACCGGTCCTGGAAGGCGCGGGCCAGCCACTCCTCGCGCAGTCGCTTGTTGCCCTCGACGCGGGCCCGGCCCGTGTCCGTGAGGGTGACCAGCTGGCGCCGGCCGTCCTCGGGGTCCGGGGAGCGGCGGATCAGCCCGTGCTGGTCGAGTCCGGCCAGCGTGGTCGCCATCGACTGCGGACGTACGCCCTCCGCGGCGGCCAGCGCGCTCGCCGTGGCCGCCCCGTGCTTGCCGACCAGCGAGAGCGCCGACTCCTGCGACGGGGTCAGATCGGCGTCCTGGGCGACCTCACGGATCCGGCGCCGCAGTCGACTGAACACCACTCGCAGCTCGCGCGCCGCGCGATCGGCGGAATCCGAGATACGTGCCATACAGGTCACCCTAGGTCGGCGGCCCGACAGTGTCCAGCTCGGACTGTTCAGTTTTACCTGAAGATTATTCCCGTGGCGGGATGCCGAAATGATCTCTGGCGCGGACATCGCGACAGGCATTCACGACGGCAGTCACGACGGCGTTTCCGACGGCGTTCCGGCGGACGTCGTTCCCGCGGGCCGCATAGCCCGGAGCGAGCAGCCCGTGCTCGTGCTGTCCAACGGCATGGAACTGCGGCCCTGGCGGGCCGACGACGCCGACGCCGCGGCGCTCATGACCGCCGGGCAGGATCCCGCGATCCGCCGGTGGAACCGGTTCACCGTCGCGAGCCCGGAGCAGGCGCGCCGGCGGATCGCGCGCATGCACGAGCGCCGGCGGTCCGAGACGGCCGCCGTGTGGGCCATCGCCAGGCCCGGCGGCGCGGCCCTCGGACTCGGCGCCTGGGGTGACATCGACCTCGCGGACGGCTCCGCCGAGATCGTCTACTGGGTCCTGCCCGAGGCACGCGGCGCCGGAATCGTCGCCGAGGCGACCCGGGCGCTGACCCGGTGGGCCCTGGACGACCTGGGCCTGCACCGGCTGCGCCTGTGCCACTCGGTCGCCAACCCCGCCTCCTGCCGGGTCGCCGAGAAGACCGGCTACACCCTGGAGGGCACCCGGCGCAGCGCCCTGCTCCACGCGGACGGCTGGCACGACCAGCATCTGCACGCGCGGGTGGCGGGGGACGCCTGAGAGCACGTGGCCGGAGCACGGTCGCGGTGGCGCGGGTCCGGCGGGCGCGGTACCTCTACCGGCGCGAGCGGCCGGTACGGCGTGCGCGCCTGCGGCGGCGCAGGCGCGCCACCACCACGGCCAGTACGGTGACCACCGCCGCCGCGCCCGCCACCCGTTTGGCCACCGGCAAACCGGCCGTCCGCAGGAGGTCGAGCGGTTCAGCCTCCTCCCAGCCTTCCGTTTCCTCCCAGCCTCCCGTTTCCTCCCGGCCCTCCGTCTTCTCCCGCCCCTCCGGTTCCTCCGGATGCTCCGTTCGGAGGGGCGACGGCTGCGCCCGCTCCTCTCCCTCCCCCTGCCCCTCTCCCCGTCCCGTCTCCGGGGCCTGCGCAGGCCGTTCGGTCAGCCGTTGTTCGAGGCACGCCGCGAACTGACCCACCAACCGGTCCCCGACCTCCGCCAGCACCCCGCGCCCGAACTGCGCCGGCCGGCCGGTCACCGTCAGGTCGGTGCGCACCGACACGGCTGTACCGCCGTCGCGTTCGCTCAGCGTGCCCGTGACCGTCGCTCTGGCCGTGCCCTGGCCCCGGGCCTCCCGGCCGTTCGCCAGGAGGACCATCCGGTGGGCCGTCTCGTCCTGTTCCTCGAAGACCGCGGTGCCCCGGTAGGTGAGCGTGACCGGGCCGAGCTTCACCTTCACCGAGCCGGTCACGGTCTTGCCGTCGTACTCCTGCACCGTCGCGCCCGGCAGACACGGCGCGACGCGTTCGATGTCGAGGAGGGCGTGCCAGGCGTCGTCGACCGGGACGGGGACGGTGAACTCGTGGTGCAGCTCCATGACTTCCTCCTCGTGCTCAGGCGGTCTCAGATCTCACACGGTGGCGGGCGGATGGATGGCTCCGCTGGTCGCGGTCAGCGGGGTGCCGCTGCCGCCCCAGCGCAGGGCGACGATCTCGGCGGCGACGGACACGGCGACCTCCTCCGGGGTACGGGCCCCGAGGTCCAGCCCGAGCGGTGAGCGCAGCCGGGACAGCTCG
This sequence comes from Streptomyces sp. NPDC048297, assembly GCF_043201585.1. Lineage (NCBI taxonomy): Bacteria > Bacillati > Actinomycetota > Actinomycetes > Kitasatosporales > Streptomycetaceae > Streptomyces > Streptomyces sp. NPDC048297. The sequence continues at coordinate 305,674 of NZ_JBICZA010000002.1, read as the reverse complement.
GCCTCGGTCAGACCGGCCTCGGCCAGCCGTTTGCGCCGTTCGTCATGGGTACGGCGGCTGCCCATCGCCCCGATGTACGCGGCCGGCCGGCGCAGGGCCTCCTCCAGGAGCGGCGCGTCGAACTTCGGGTCGTGGGTGAGGACACAGATGACCGTGCGTTCGTCGGTGCCCGTGCCGGCGAGATAGCGGTGCGGCCAGTCGACGACGACCTCCACGCCCTCCGGGAACCGCTTGGGCGTGGCGAAGACGGGGCGGGCGTCGCACACGGTGACCCGGTAGCCGAGGAAGTCGCCGATGCGGGCCACCGCGGCCGCGTAGTCGATCGCGCCGAAGACCAGCATGCGCGGGGGCGGCGCGAAGGACTGGAGGAACACCGTGACGGCGTCCTCGCGCCGTTCCCCGCGCGGCCCGTAGTGCCTCAGGACCGAGGCGCCGAGGGCGAGTTCGCCGCGCGCGTCGGCGCTGACGGCGAGGTCCAGGCCGGCCGTGCCGAGGGTGCCGGCCGCACTGTCCGGCCAGACGGCGAGCATGGACCCGCGCGGGGCGGGCCCGTCGACCACCGTGGTCATGGTCACCGGCTCGCCCGCGGCGACCGCCGTGGCGAGCGCGCCGAACGCCGGGTCCGACTCGGGCGTCACCGGGCGCACCAGCAGGGTCATCTCGCCGCCGCAGGTGAGCCCGACCGCGAACGCGTCCTCGTCGCTGTACCCGAAGGTCTCCAACCGCGCCTCGCCGCTCGCCACCACCTCCTGCGCCAACTCGAACACCGCACCCTCGACACAGCCCCCGGACACGCTTCCCACGACCTCGTCGTCGGGTCCCACGGCCATGGCGGCTCCGGGCCCGCGCGGCGCGCTGCGGCTGACCGCGACGACCATGGCCAGCCCGAACGGGACCGAGGCCCCGTACCACCGGGCCAACGCCGGCAGAATCTCACGCACGGTCCGCTCCTTCCACGCCGTCCCCACGGGACCGACCAGCCTCCACCGCTTCCGCACCCGCCCCGCGTCCCGCATCCACCCCAGGTCCCGCGTCCGCCCCGCGCACCACCGCCGCCAGTCGCTCCAGTGCCGCCAGGCTGTGGCCCTCCACGAAGCTGTCCACGCTCGGCAGGGCGGCGGCCATTCCCGCGGCCAGCGGGGCGTAACCGGGGCGGGCCTTGCGGGGGTTCGCCCAGACGACCTGGTGGGCCAGGGCGTGCAGGCGGCGCATCTGGGCGGCGAGGAGTTCCGGGTCGCCGCGTTCCCAGCCGTCCGAGAGGATCACGACGACCGCGCCGCGCGCCATGCCCCGCTGACCCCAGCGGGCGAGGAACTCCCGCAGGAGTTCGCCCAGTCGGGTGCCGCCGCGCCAGTCCGGCACGCTCGCCGCGAGTGCCGCCATGGCCAGGTCCGGGTCATGGTGCGTGAGTTCGCGGGTCACCCGGGTCAGCCGGGTGCCGATGGTGAACACCTCCGTACGGCCCCCGCGCACCGCCGCGTGCGCGAACCGCAGCAGCGCGTCGGCGTACGGCGCCATCGAACCGCTCACGTCGACGAGCAGCACGACCCGGCGGGGCCGCTCCACGCGCGCGTGCCGCAGCAGCAGGGCCGGTTCGCCGCCGCGCCGCAGCAACTCCCGTACCGTACGGCGCGGATCGACCCGTCCGCGCCGGGAGGGCCCGCGCCGCGCCGAGCGGCGGGTCTGTCCCCGCAGTCCGAACGCGGCCAGCAGACGACGCAGTTGGGCCCGCTCGGCAGGGTCGAGCTCGGCGACGTCCCGGTGCCGCAGCACCTCGGCGCGGCTGGCCAGTGTGGCGGTGGGCGGGCCCGAGGGCTCGTTCTCGCCGGGCGCGCGCGGTCCGGGCGACGCCTCCCGTACGGCCATGGGCCGGCGCCGGGGCGGAGGAGCCGTGCGTACCACGCGCGGGGCGCGCTCGCCGCTCGGTCCGAAGTACGCGGCGAACACGCGCTCGTAACGCTCCAGATCGTCGTGCCCGCCGCACAGCGTCGCCCGCCCCGCCCCGTACACGTCGGCCCGCACCCCGGGCCGCAGCACGTCGACGGCGCGCAGAAAGGCGTGCGCCCGTTCGGCGCCGGCGTCCAGCCCGGCCGCCCGCAACGCCCGTACGAAACCGAGCAGTACGGCGTCCGCGCCGAGGGAGGGCGCCGCCGCGTCGAGAGGCACCGCCCCGTCGGGAGCCACCGCCCCGTCGGGAGCCACCGCCCCGTCGGGAGCCACCGCCCCGTCACCGTTTCCCGTCGTCCGCATCCCGCTCACGTCCCTCGGGCCGCCAGGACCGCCGTGAGATCGAGCCCGCGCGCCCGGTCCGTGTCCTCCCGGTACTTGAGGACCGAACCGAGCGTCGCCACGGCCAGTTCCGCGTCGACCTCGTTCGCGCCCAGGGCGTCCAGGGCCTGCGCCCAGTCGATCGTCTCGGCGACGCCGGGCGGCTTGACCAGGTCCGCGCCCCGCAGGGCCTGCACCAGCGCGGTGACCTGCTCGGCCAGCCGCGCCGACACCTGCGGCAACCGGCTGCGCACGATGGCCAGTTCGCGGGCGAAGGAGGGATGGTCGAACCAGTGGTACAGGCACCGCCGCTTCAGCGCGTCGTGCACCTCCCGGGTCCGGTTCGAGGTCAGTACGACCACCGGTGGCTCCTCGGCGCGCAGGGTGCCCAGCTCGGGGATCGTGACCGAGTACTCGGACAGCAGCTCCAGCAGGAACGCCTCGAACTCGTCGTCGGCCCGGTCGATCTCGTCGACGAGCAGCACCGACGGCTGGGTCTGAAGTGCGCGCAGCAGCGGCCGGGCGATCAGGAAGCGCCGGTCGTACAGTTCGCTCTCCAGCCGGTCCGCGTCCTGCACGCCGGCCGCCTCCGCGGCCCTCAGGTGCAGCAACTGGCGCGGGAAGTCCCAGTCGTACAGGGCCTGGGAGGCGTCGATGCCCTCGTGGCACTGCAGGCGGATCAGCGGGGCACCGAGCGCCTCGGCGAGGGCCGTCGCGAGCGCGGTCTTGCCCACGCCCGCGTCGCCCTCGCAGAAGAGCGGCCGGTGCAGCCGCAGCGCCAGGAAGCAGGTGACGGCCAGCCCTTCGTCGACGAGGTACCCCGTCCTCTCCAGGCGGGCGCGCACCTGTTCCGGGTCGTCCATGGCGATGATCGGCGCTCACCCCATTCCCGCGGCGCTCAGCACCGCGCGCTCGGTCAGCACGCGCGCGAGGTGCTCCCGGTACTCGGGTGTGGCGGACAGGTCCTGCGACGGCTGCGTGCCCTCGGCCGCGGCCTCGGCGGCCCGTGCGACGGCCCCCGGACCGTCGGCGCCGACGAGCGCCTCCTCCGTGAGCGTGGCCCGCAGCGGGGTCGGGCCCATGTTGGTCAGTGCGATGCGCGCCTGCGCGATGCCGTCGTCGCCCCGCCGCACCAGGGCGGCCACGCCGACGATCGCATAGGCCTGCGCGACCTGGTGGAACTTCTCGTAGTGGAAGCTCCAGTCGTCCGACTTGGGGATGCGCACCTCCACCAGCAGTTCGTAGGGCGCCAGCACCGACTGGAGGTAGTCGACGAAGAACTCCCGGGCCGGGATCTGGCGCCGGCCCTCCGGTCCGGCGGCGACCAGTTCCGCGTCCAGGGCCAGCATCACGGCGGGCAGGTCCCCGGCCGGGTCGGCGTGCGCGAGGGAGCCGCCGAGGGTTCCCCGGTGCCGTACGGCGGGGTCGGCGACCGTGGCCGTCGCCTGCGCCAGCAGGCCGGCGTGCCGGCGCACCAGCGGGTTGCGGAGCACGGCGTGATGCGTGGTCATCGCGCCGATGACGAGCGTGTCACCGTCCTCGCGGACCCCGCGCAGCTCCTGGATCCGGCCCACGTCCACGACCAGCTCCGGGAAGGCCAGCCGCAGTCGCAGCAGCGGCAGCAGGCTCTGCCCGCCGGCCAGCACCTTCGCGTCCTCGCCGGCGTCCGCGAGGATCCGTACCGCCTCGCCCACGCTCGCCGGGCGCGCGTACTCGAATGAGGGAGGAATCATGCCCCGGCCTCCTTCCCGGCCCGACCGGCCGCACCGCTCCCACCGGCCGCACCGCTCCCACCCGCCGCACCCGACCCGACGGACCCACCGGCAGCACCACTCCCGTCGGCCGGACCACTTCCACCGGCCGCATCACTCCCGTCGGCCGCACCACCCCCGTCGGCCGCACCACTCCCACCGGCCTCGCCCGACCGCGCCGACCGGACCGCCTCCCACACCCGCTGCGGAGAGCACGGCATCCGCACGTCCCGCACCCCGAGCGGCCTGAGCGCGTCCACGACCGCGTTCACGACGGCCGGCGTCGACGCGATCGCCCCGGCCTCCCCGACCCCCTTCACCCCCAGGGCGTTGGAGACCGCGGGTGTCTCCGTCCGGTCGGTGACGAAGTCCGGCAGGTCGGCCGCCGACGGCACGAGGTAGTCGGTCATGGTGCCGGAGACGAGGTTGCCCTCGTCGTCGTACACGGCCTCCTCGTACAGCGCCTGCGCGATGCCCTGGGCGAGCCCGCCGTGCACCTGGCCCTCGACGATCATCGGGTTGACGACCCGGCCGACATCGTCGACGCAGACGTACGACCTGATCCGGGTCCGCCCCGTCACCGTGTCGACCTCGACGGCGCACAGGTGGGTGCCGTGCGGGAAGGAGAAGTTCTCCGGGTCGACGAGGTGACCGGCGTTGATGCTCGGCTCCATGCCGTCGGGCAGGTCGTGCGAGGTGAACGCCTCGAAGGCGATCTCCTGGATGGTCCTGCGCGCCTCCGGGGACCCCTTCACCGAGAACACGCCCCGCGTGAACTCCAGGTCCTGCTCGCTCGCCTCCAGCAGATGGGCCGCGACCCTGCGGGCCTTGTCGACCACCTTCGTCGCCGCCCGGAACACGGCCTCGCCGCCCACGACCAGCGACCGCGAGCCGTAGGTGTCCATGCCCTGCGGAGCGGCCTTGGTGTCGCCGTGCACCACCTCGACGTCCTCGAACGGCACGCCCAGCACGTCGGCCGCGATCTGGCTCCAGCAGGTCACATGGCCCTGCCCGTGCGGGCTGGTGCCGGTGACGACCTCGACCTTGCCGGTGGGCAGCATGCGGATGCTCGCCGCCTCCCAGCCGCCGGCCGTGTACCTGAGGTCGCGCAGCACCCGGCTCGGCGCCAGACCGCACATCTCGGTGAACGTCGACACGCCGATGCCGAGGCGGACCGGGTCGCCGCGCTCGTTGCGCCTGTGCTGTTCGGCGCGCAGGTCGTCGTACCCGAACAGGGCCAGCGCCCGGTCCGTCGCCGCCTCGTAGTTGCCGCTGTCGTAGGTCAGTCCGGCGACCGTCGTGTACGGGAACTCCTCGTGCCGGATCCAGTTCCGGCGCCGCAACTCCACCGGGTCGAGGCCGAGTTCGGCGGCCAGCTCGTCCATGGTCCGCTCGATGGCGAAGGTGGCCTCCGGACGGCCGGCGCCGCGGTAGGCGTCGGTGGGGGTGCGGGTGGTGAACACGCCCGTGCAGGTGAAGTCGTAGGCGTCCATCTTGTAGATCCCCGGATACATGAAGGCGCCGAGGAGCGGGACACCCGGGGTGACCAGCATCAGATAGGCGCCCATGTCGGCGAGCAGGTCCACCTTGAGGCCGAGCAGCCGGCCCTCGCGGGTGGCGGCGACCTCGACGTCCTGGATCATGCCGCGGCCGTGGTGGGTCGCGAGGTAGCCCTCGGAGCGGGACTCGGTCCACTTCACCGGCCGGCCCAGCCGCCGGGCCACCGCGACCGCGAGCGCCTCCTCGCCGTAGACCTGGAGCTTCGAGCCGAAGCCGCCGCCCACGTCCGGGGCGATCACCCGGAGCTTCTGCTCGGGGACCCCGGTGACCAGCGCGAGCATGATCCGCAGGATGTGCGGGATCTGCGTCGCCGAGTAGACGGTGTACTCGCCGGAGGCGGGCAGCGGGGTGACGACGACCGAGCGCGGCTCCATGGCGTTGGGGATGAGCCGCTGCTGGTGATAGCGCCGCTTGAGCGTGACGTCGGCGCGTTCCCGGACGGAATCGAAGCTCTCGCCGGTCGCCAGCGGCCACACGTAGCAGCGGTTGGTGCCCTTGTCGGCGTGGACCAGGGGGGAGTCCTCGCGCAGCGCGGCCTCCAGGTCGAGCACCGGGGGCAGCGGCTCGTAGTCGACCTCGACCGCCTCCAGCGCGTCCGCCGCCGCGTACCGGTCGCGGGCCACGACGACCGCCACCGGGTCACCCGCGTAGCGGACCTCGTCGACGGCGACCGGCGGGTGGTCGGGCAGCACCATGTCCTCGGTCACCGGCCAGGCGCAGGGCAGGGAGCCCAGCCCCTCCGCGAGGTCGGCGCCGCTGAACGCCGCGACGACACCGGGGCGCTCCAGCGCGGGCGAGACGTCGACGCGGGCGATGCGGGCGTGGGCCATCGGACTCCGCAGGATCGCCAGGTGCAGCAGCCCCGCGACCTGGATGTTGTCCGTCCAGTTGGTCTGGCCCGTGACCAGCCGGGCGTCCTCCTTGCGCAGCCGCGAGCGGCCCACCTCGCGTTCCGTGGCCTGATCGGTCATGAGGTGACCTCCTCGCCGACCTGCTGCCCGGACGCGGCGAGCACCGCGCGGACGATGTTCTGGTAACCGGTGCACCGGCAGAGATTGCCCTCCAGCGCCTGGCGGACCTCGTCGGAGGACGGGCGCGGGTTCTCCCGCAGCAGGTCCCGCGCGGCCATGATCATGCCGGGGGTGCAGTAGCCGCACTGCAGACCGTGCCGCTCGTGGAACGCCCGCTGCAGCGGCGACCACTCGCCGTTCTCCGCCAGCCCCTGGACGGTGGTCACCTCGCTCCCGTCCGCCTGCACCGCCAGCACCGAGCAGCTCTTGACGGTCGTCCCGTCGAGGTCGACCGTGCACGCCCCGCAGTTGGAGGTGTCGCAGCCGATCGGGGTGCCGGTGCGGCCGAGGCGGTCGCGCAGGTAGTGGACCAGCAGGAGCCGGGGCTCCACGTCGTCCTCGTACGTCGTGCCGTCCACGAGCACCTTGATATGGGTCATGGGCCCTCCAGACCGAGCGGGCAGGAGTGAGTGAGGTCAGCTGTGCGGGCGTGACGTAGGTCACTCTAGGGCGGTGTTCCGGAGGCGGCGAGTGGTGCGGCGGAGATTTGTTGAGCATTAATCCATTGCTGCGGCGGGAGTGGCTCTGGTGCACTGTCAGTGACCTGTCGTCGACCCGTCGTCACCCGGAGAGGACCTCAGATGCGCACTGCGTGCATGTCCACCACCCAGGAAGGAATCCCACCCGTGCCGAAGGACATCACGCTCAGTGCACCTGCTCAACCTCGGAATCCTCGCCCATGTCGACGCCGGTAAGACCAGCCTGACCGAACGGCTGCTGCACGCCGCCGGGGTCACCGACGAGATCGGCAGCGTCGACGCCGGCAACACCCGCACGGACACCCTCGCGCTGGAGCGGCAGCGCGGTATCACCATCAAGTCGGCGGTCGTCTCGTTCCCGCTCGACTCGGTGACCGTCAACCTCATCGACACCCCCGGCCACCCCGACTTCATCGCCGAGGTGGAGCGCGTGCTCGGCGTGCTCGACGGCGCCGTCCTGGTCGTCTCGGCCGTCGAGGGCGTCCAGGCCCAGACCCGGGTCCTCATGCGCACGCTGCGCCGGCTGCGCATCCCCACCCTCGTCTTCGTCAACAAGATCGACCGGCGCGGCGCGAACGGCTCCGCCGTGCTCGATCAGATGGCCCGCAGGCTGGCCGTACCGCTCGTCCCGGCGGGGAGGGCGACGGCGCTCGGCACGCGCGCCGCACGCGTCGTGCCCTGCCTCGGCCCGGCCGCGGCGGAGGTGCTCGCCGAGCGCGACGACGCGCTGCTCGCCGCCTACCTGGACGACGGTGTCCCCGAAGCTCGCCTGCGTACGGCCCTCGCCGACCAGACCCGGCGCGCGCTGGTCCATCCGGTGTACTTCGGCTCCGCCATCACGGGCGCCGGCGTGCCCGAGCTGATCACCGGGATCGAACGGCTCCTCCCCACCGCCGACGGTGACCCGGACGGCCCGTTGTCGGCCACGGTCTTCAAGGTCGAGAGAGGCCCGGCGGGGGAGAAGGTGGCCTACGCCCGGATCTTCTCCGGCACTCTGCGCGTCCGCGACCGGGTCCCGTTCGGGGACGGCCGCGAGGCGGGTGGTGCCGTCGACGGGCGCGAGGCGGGTGGTGCCGTCGAGGGCCGTGAGGCGGGTGGTGCCGTCGAGGGCCGTGAGGCGGGTGGTGCCGTCGGGGGTCGTGAGAAGAACCGGGCCGTCGGCGCGCGTGAGGAGAGCCGAGCCCCCGGCGGTCGGCCGGGGGGCCGGGTCACCGCGCTCAGCGTTTTCGAGCACGGCACCGAAAGCCGGCGGGACAGTGCCGGGGCGGGCCTGATCGCGAAGGTGTGGGGCCTCGGCGGCATCCGGATCGGCGACGTGCTCGGGGCGCCCGGACGGGCGTACGAGCACCACTTCGCGCCGCCCACCCTGGAGAGCGTCGTCGTCCCCGGCCCCGGCACCGACCGGAGGTCCCTGCACCTCGCGCTCACCCAGCTGGCCGAACAGGACCCGCTCATCGGCGTCCGCCACGACGAGCTGCGCGCGGAGACCTCCGTGTCCCTGTACGGCGAGGTGCAGAAAGAGGTCGTCCAGGCCACCCTCGCCGACGAGTACGGCCTGGCCGTCACCTTCCGGGAGACCACCACCCTGTGCATCGAACGGCTCGCCGGCAGCGGCCGGGCCGTGGAGTTCAACAAGAAGGACCTCAACCCCTTCCTCGCCACGGTCGGCCTGCGCGTCGACCCCGCCCCGGTCGGCTCCGGCGTCGACTTCCGGCTGGAGGTGGAGCTGGGCGCGATGCCGTACGCCTTCTTCAAGGCGGTCGAGGACACGGTGCGCGAGACGCTCGGACAGGGGCTGCACGGCTGGCAGGTCACCGACTGCACGGTCACCATGACCCACTCCGGCTACTCGCCCCGGCAGAGCCACGCCCACCAGGGCTTCGACAAGAGCATGTCGAGCACCGGCTACGACTTCCGGAGCCTCACCCCGCTCGTCCTGATCGAGGCGCTGAGGCAGGCGGGCACCCTGGTGTGCGAGCCGATGCACCGCTTCCGGCTCGACGCACCGGCGGACACGCTGGGCGCCCTGCTGCCGGTGCTCGCCGGGCTGGGCGCCGTACCGGAGTCCACGAGCACGCACGGCGGGGCCTGTGTCCTCCAGGGCGCGGTTCCGGTCGCCCGGGTGCACGAGCTGGAGCAGCGGCTGCCCGGCCTGACCGGGGGCGAAGGCGAACTGGAGACCGCGTTCGACCACTACGCGCCCGTCGGGCGGGGCCCGCTCCCGGAGCGGCTGCGCACCGACCACAACCCGCTGAACCGGAAGGAGTACCTGCTGAACGTGACGCGCAGGGTGGGGGACTGAGAGCGGCGGTTCCCGTGGCGCGTCCGGCCACGGCACGGCCTCCGGGAGGCGTGGGGTGTCCCGGAGGCCGCGGCTCGTGCGGATCGTCCGACTGCCGTTCGATCGAGTGCCGGTTGATCGAGCGCCGTTCGATCGGGTGCCGGTCGATCGAGTGCCGCCCGTTCAACTCCGCTCGTTCAACTGCCGCTCGGGCCGGTCCAGTCGGCCTGGACATGCCCGAGCCGGACGCGCTGCGGGTGATCGCCGACCGGGATCGACGTCACCTTGCGGCCGGTGGCGAAGTCGATCGCCGTGATCTGGTCGGCGCCGCTCTCGGAGACGACGCAGTCCTTGCCGTCGCCGCTGACCGTGGCCCAGTACGGCTTGGACGCGGGGATCAGCGGGCCCTCCTGGAGGGAGGCGCGGTCGACGACGGTGGCGTAGTCGTCCATGGTGCCCGCGACGCACAGCCTGGTGCCGTCGGGGTTCATCGACAGGCCGTGGTGGCGCGAGTCGTTGACCCAGGTGGTGCGGTCCTCACTGGTGGCCGGGTTCTTCGGCAGCGTCTTCAGCCGGGTGATCCGGTCGGAGGCGACGTCGTACTCCAGGAAGCCGTTGAAGAACGACACCTGGAAGTACAGCTTCGACTCGTCGGGGGAGAAGACGGCCGGGCGCACCGCGTCGGAGAAGTCCTTCAGCCCGAAGGCGTCCAGCCGCTGACGCATGTCGATGACCTTGACCTGCTTGTACGTCGTCGCGTCCACGACCGTGATGTGCCGGTCGCCCTTGGTCCAGTCCCAGACGGGGTCGTCCAGTGCGGTGTTGACGTCCCCGATGGACATGTTCCAGATGTACTTGCCGTCCTTGGTGAAGATGTTCTCGTGCGGTTTGTCGCCGGTCGCGAACGACCCGAGCTGTCTGCCCGAGTCGATGTCCAGCACGTGCACGGTGTTCGCGGTCGACGCGGAGACGGCCACGCGAGTGCCGTCGGGCGAGACCGCCATGTGGTCGGCGCGGTAACCGGCCACGGGGAAGCGCCAGTTGAGCTTTCCGGTGGCGAGGTCGATCGAGACGACGTCGGCGAAGCTCGGCCGGGAGACCACCACCGACCTGCCGTCCGGCGTGGAGTACATGTCGTCGGCGAACTGGTCGTGCCCCTCGCCGACGCTGTTGCGGATCGCCATGAAGTAGATCCACTTGACGGGGTCCGCGTCGATCTCCGCCATCCGCTGGTCCTTGTCCGGGACGACATCGACCCGGCCGACCTTCGCGAAGTCGCCGGAGGACTTGAGGACATCGGCGGTGCCGTCCCAGTTGTTGCCCACGAACAGCACCTCGCGCAGGTCCGAGGCGCCGGACGCGGTGGGGGAGGCGGTCGGGGACGCGGTGGGGGAGGCGGCGGAGGCCGCGGAGGCGGCGGTCGCCGGGCCGGCGACGGTCAGGGCGAGGGCGGCGGCCACGGAGCGGAGGTGCCTGGTTCTGGAGGCAGGCATGGCTGCTCTCCTTCCTCGGAGGAATCTGAACACGGGCGCTTTCACAGTGAACTTACTGAAAAGTAGGGAGGGGGAGGCCTTCTCGACAAGATGTGTGCACGACAGGATTGAGGCGTCAGGGCCGGACGGAGGGGGACGGGTTGACGGGCAGACTCAGGGCGCCGACGGGCCGCTACGGCGGCAGGTCCGCCGAGGAACGGCAGGCCGAGCGGCGCCGGCGCTTCCTGGACGCGGCGCTCCGCCTGTTCGGCGACACCCCGGGCTTCCGCGCCACCACGGTCGCCGCGCTGAGCCAGGCCGCGGGCCTGTCCACCCGCCAGTTCTACGAGGAGTTCCGCACCCTGGAGGACGTCCTCGCCGCACTGCACCTGGAGGTCAACGGCTGGGCGGAACAGGCCGTGCTGGACGCGCTCGCGGCGGCGGAAGGGCTGCCACTGGCCGAACGCGTCGCCGTGCTCTTCCACGCCTACGCCCGCGACGTCACCTCCGACCCGCGCCGCATCCGCATCGCCTTCGTGGAGATCATCGGGGTCAGCCCCCGCCTGGAGGAGCAGCGGCTGGCCCGCCGGGCCCGCTGGATCGACCTGATCCGCTCCGAGGCCGACGCGGCAGTGGCCCGCGGCGAGGCGGCCCCGCGCGACTACCGGCTCGCGGCCACGGCCTTCATCGGCAGCGTCAACGGTCTGCTGCACGACTGGAGCGCCGGCTGGGTGGACGCGAGCCTCGACGAGGTGGTCGACGAACTCGTGCGCCAACTGCTCGGCACGCTCCGGCCCGAAGGGTGGCGTCCGGGCGCCGGCTGAGGATCCCGCCCACGCCGCATCGGGGCGGGCCGGCGCCCGTGCGACACCGTGGGCGGGAGACGCTCGGCGCGCGCGATCGCTCCGGAGCTGGTGTGCTGGACCGAGTGGCCTGAGTGGGCCCGTCGAAAAACGATCTTCGTACCGTTTCCCCGGAGAGACGCATGACTACCTACCGAGTCGCGCAGGTGACCGCCCCCGGCGGCACGTTCGAACTGGTCGAGCGGGATGTGCCCCGGCCGGGACGAGGCGAGGTGAGGATCGCCGTGGAGGCCTGCGGGATCTGCCACAGCGACACCGTGTTCGTGGACGGGGCGCTGCCGGGCGTGACGTTCCCGGTGGTGGCCGGACACGAGGCCGCCGGACGCATCGAGGAACTCGGCGAGGGCGTGGCGGAGCGGGGCTGGCAGGTCGGTGACCGGGTCGCGGTCGGCTGGTTCGGCGGCAGCTGCGGTTACTGCACACAGTGCCGCAAGGGCGACTTCATCGTGTGCGAACGCCTGAAGGTTCCCGGGTGGGCCTACGACGGAGGCTTCGCCGAGAAGATGATCGCGCCCTGCGACGCCCTGGCCCGCATCCCCGACGCGCTGTCGGCGGTCGATGCCGGACCCATGGCCTGCGCGGGCGTGACCACGTTCAACGGTCTGCGGCGCAGCTCGGCGAAGCCGGGCGACCGGGTCGCCGTGCTCGGCCTCGGCGGCCTCGGGCACCTCGGCGTGCAGTACGCGGCCGCGATGGGCTTCGAGACCGTGGCGATCGCCCGCGGCGCCGAGAAGGCCGACTTCGCCAAGCAGCTCGGCGCCCACCACTACGTCGACAGCACCTCCGGCACCCCCGTCGCCGAGGCACTGCGGGCGCTCGGCGGCGTCGACGTCGTCCTGGCCACCGCGGGCAGCTCCGAGGCCATCAGCGCCACGGTCGACGGCCTGGCTCCTCGCGGGGAACTGGTGGCCATCGGGGCGGACTTCGAACCGATGGCCATCTCGCCGTTCCAGCTGCTCATGACGGGCCGCAAGGTCGCCGGTCACCCGTCCGGTACCGCCCAGGACGTGCAGGACACGATGGAGTTCAGCGCCTTGCACAACATCCGCCCGATGACCGAGACCGTGCCGCTGGAGCGCACGGGGGAGGCCTACGACAAGATGCTCGCCGGCAAGGCCCGCTTCCGTATGGTCCTCACCACCGGCTGAGCATCAGCGGTTGCGCGTGCGCCGTGACAGCGCGCGTCGTGACGGCGTGGGACGGGGCAGCCCGGGGCGGGGCCGAGCGGGCTCCGCTCCCAGCAGCGAGCGGAGCAGGGCGGCACTCGCGCGCAGGCCCGCTGCCGGGAGCGGGCCTGCGCGCCGCTCTCCCAAGACCCGCCCGTGCCGAGAAGGTCCAGGTCAGCCGGGAGGTGACCTGGACCTTCGCGGCCTTCCCGCCTACTCGTCCCATGCCTGGATCAGGATCTGCTGGGAGATCTTCCCGTCCTGCAGGGTGATCATCGATTCGGCGAGGACCCGGGTGCCGTCCTCGTACTCGCAGGACTCGGTGAAGGCGGCATGGTTGCCCTCGATGACGCACTGGTCCAGGTGGTGTGTCATGTCCCGGCTGTAGACGTCGTCGAGCAACTCCGCTATCTGCCCACGGCCCTGAAGGATCTTGGGGTGGCTCGGCTGGCTGTCGTGGTCGATGATGAGGATCTCCGCGTTGTCCGCGTAGAGGGCGAGCAGCGTGTTCCCGGTATTGCCCTCTATGCCCCGGCGCAGTGTCTCGGTGTCGAACGTGGAACCTGTCGCGGTGCCCATCGGGACCTCCTTCCGGCGCCCGCGGCCCGTTCGGGAGCGGACCGCACGGTCCCCACTGTCGAGCGTCCTCCGCCCCGACTGCCACGGCAAGCGCAGGGACGGTGCTCCGCCTCCCGGGTGAGTGCGGACGGGGGCCCGTGTCCGCGCGGCGTCCGGCACCGTTGCTGAGGACATGATCTCAACACGACGTATCGTCGCCGCAGTCGGTCTGGCCGTCGGCGTCACCGGCCTCGCGGCACCGATGGCGAACGCGGCCGAGGCGGGCGCAGCGAACACCGGGCAGATCAACCCGATGACCACGCTGGACACGCTCGCCGTCAGCGACATCCCCGCCGAGCACAGGGCCCAGGTCCCGACCGTCACCGAGCAGATGCGCGGACTGAACCAGCTCGACGGACTGAACCGGCTGAACGAACTCCACCAGCTCACCGATCTCGTGGCCCCCGCGACCGGCCTGCTCCCCGCGGTCGAGGCCTGAGCCCCGCGGTCGAGGCCTGAGCCCCGCGGTCGAGGCCTGAGCCGCTCGGGCAGGTGAACCGCTGGATCCGAGGGCCGTCCCCACCGGGGACGGCCCTCACCGGTGTCCGGACCGGGCAGCGACCGTGGCTGCCGTCGTGGCTGCCGTCGCGGTCCAGGCCGAGGTCAGAGCCGTGCCGGTGGCGGCCGGAAAGATCAACTGGTGCCGCCGTGTCCGTGTTCCTACCGGTCGGTCGCGCGTAGGGTCGGCACCGAAGGCAATTCGACGAAGAGGGGCCAGGCACATGGCGCAGGAAGTACGCGGCGTGATCGCACCGGGCAAGGGCGAACCCGTACGGGTCGAGACGATCGTGGTCCCGGATCCCGGGCCCGGCGAAGCCGTCGTACGTGTCCAGGCCTGCGGGGTCTGCCACACCGATCTGCACTACAAGCAGGGCGGGATCTCCGACGACTTCCCCTTCCTGCTCGGCCACGAGGCCGCCGGTGTCGTGGAGTCGGTCGGCGAGGGCGTCACCGACGTGGCTCCGGGCGACTTCGTGGTCCTCAACTGGCGTGCGGTGTGCGGGAACTGCCGGGCCTGTCTGCGCGGCCGGCCCTGGTACTGCTTCAACACCCACAACGCGAAGCAGAAGATGACCCTCGCCGCCACCGGGCAGGAACTCTCCCCGGCCCTCGGCATCGGCGCCTTCGCCGAGAAGACGCTCGTCGCGGCCGGCCAGTGCACCAAGGTCGACCCGGCCGTCTCCCCGGCCGTCGCCGGACTGCTCGGCTGCGGCGTGATGGCCGGCATCGGCGCCGCGATCAACACCGGGAACGTCGGCCGCGGCGACTCCGTCGCCGTCATCGGCTGCGGCGGCGTCGGCGACGCGGCCATCGCCGGCTCGAACCTGGCCGGCGCGTCGAAGATCATCGCCGTCGACATCGACGACCGGAAACTGGAGAAGGCGCGCACCCTGGGCGCCACCCACACCGTCAACTCCAAGAACAGTGACCCGGTCGAGGCCGTCCGCGAGCTGACCGGCGGCTTCGGCGCCGACGTCGTCATCGAGGCGGTCGGCCGGCCCGAGACGTACCAGCAGGCCTTCTACGCCCGCGACCTGGCCGGCACCGTCGTCCTCGTCGGCGTCCCCACCCCCGAGATGAAGCTCGAACTGCCCCTGCTGGACGTCTTCGGCCGCGGCGGCGCCCTCAAGTCCTCCTGGTACGGCGACTGTCTGCCGAGCCGCGACTTCCCGATGCTCATCGACCTGCATCTGCAGGGCCGGCTGCCGCTGGACGCGTTCGTCACCGAGACCATCCGACTCGACGAGGTGGAGAAGGCGTTCGAGCGGATGCACGGCGGCGACGTACTGCGCTCGGTGGTGGTGCTCTGATGACCACCCGCATCGAACGCCTCGTCACCAGCGGCCAGTTCACCCTCGACGGCGGCACCTGGGACGTCGAGAACAACGTGTGGATCGTCGGCGACGAACGTGAGGTGATCGTCATCGACGCCGCCCACGACGCCGAGGCCATCGCCGAGGCGGTGGCCGACCGCACCCTCACCGCCATCGTGTGCACCCACGCCCACAACGACCACATCGACGCCGCCCCCGCGCTCGCCGACCTCACCGGTGCCACGATCTGGCTCCACCCCGACGACCTGCCGCTGTGGAAACTCACCCATCCGCACCGCGAGCCCGACCGCCACCTCCTGGACGGCCAGGTCCTGGAGACCGCCGGCGCCGACCTGACCGTCCTGCACACCCCCGGCCACGCCCCCGGCGCCGTCTGCCTCTACGACCCCGGGCTCGGCGTCGTCTTCACCGGCGACACCCTCTTCCAGGGCGGCCCCGGCGCGACCGGACGCTCGTACTCCCACTTCCCGACGATCATCGAATCCATCCGGCACAGCCTCCTCACCCTTCCCCCGGACACCAAGGTCCTCACCGGCCACGGCGAGTCCACGACCATCGGCGCCGAGGCACCCCACCTGGAGGAGTGGATCGCGCGCGGGCACTGAGCGCCGCGCGGCGGACCCCGCCGGAAAACCGTATGACGACGTCCGGCCGTCCCGCGAGAGTGGAGCCCGACAACACTCGTCACCACACGGGAGGCCGGACATGTCAGCAGGTGCGCTCGAAGGCAAGGTCGCGCTGGTCGCAGGGGCGACCCGGGGCGCCGGGCGGGGGATCGCCGAGGAACTCGGCGCGGCCGGCGCCACCGTCTACGTCACCGGACGCAGCACCCGCGCCCGCCGCTCGGAGTACGACCGCCCCGAGACGATCGAGGACACCGCGGACCTCGTCACGGCGGCCGGCGGACACGGCATCGCCGTCCCCGTCGACCATCTGGACAGGCCCGCGGTACGTGCCCTGGTGGACCGCATCGCCGACGAACAGGGCCGCCTGGACGTCCTCGTGAACGACATCTGGGGCGGCGAGAAACTCTTCGAGTGGGACACGCCGGTGTGGGAGCACGACCTCGACAACGGGCTCAGGCTGCTCCGGCTCGCCGTCGAGACCCACGCCGTCACCAGCCACTTCGCCCTGCCGCTCCTGCTGCGCCGGCCCGGCGGCCTGGTCGTGGAGGTCACCGACGGCACCGCCGACTACAACCGCGACACCTACCGCGTGAACCTCTTCTACGACCTCGCCAAGACCTCCGTGCTGCGCATGGCCTTCGCACTCGGCCACGAACTCGGCCCGCGCGGGGCGACCGCCGTCGCACTCACCCCGGGCTGGATGCGCTCGGAGATCATGCTCGACGTCTTCGGCGTCCGCGAGGACAACTGGCGCGACGCCCTGGCCCGCGAACCCCACTTCGCCATCTCCGAGACCCCGCGCTACGTCGGCCGCGCCGTCGCCGCCCTCGCCGCCGACCCCGACGTGTCCCGGCACAACGGCCGCTCCCTCTCCAGCGGCGGCCTCGCCCAGGAGTACGGCTTCACCGACGTGGACGGCAGCCGGCCCGACGCCTGGCGCTACATGGTCGAGGTCCAGGACCCGGGCAAGCCGGCGGACGTGACCGGATACCGGTGACGCGCGTCGGTGACCCGCGCCTGTGACTCGCGTCTGGGTCCCGCATCCGTGAGCCGCATCGGTGACCCGCATCCGTGACCCGCATCCGTGAGCGTACGGAGTCTGTCGTGCCGATCGTCCGGCCCGTACGGTCACGGCCATGACTGATCTCGATCGCTTCGCGGGACACGGGGTTCTCGTCACGGGCGCGGCCCGCGGTATCGGTGCCGCCGTCGCCCGGCGGATCGCGCAGGAGGGAGGGCGCGTCCTGGTGACCGACCAGGACGCGCCCGAGGCGGAGCGAACCGCCGCCGCGCTGCGTCAACAGGGCCTCTCCGCCGAGGCGTTGGGGTGCGACGTCGGTGAGCGGGCCTCCGTCGAGGCGGCCGTCGCCCACACCGTGTCCGCGTTCGGCTCGCTCGACGTCCTGGTCAACTGCGCCGCCCACTGCACCCCGGACCCGCCGCTGTTCGAGGACGATCCCGACGACGCCTGGGCCCGCGACCTCGACATCACCCTCACCGGCGCCTACCGCTGCTGCCGGGCCGCCCTGCCGCACCTCGCCGCCTGCGGACGCGGCGCCGTCGTCAGCGTGGGTTCGGTCAACGGCCTGCAGGACTTCGGCAATCACGCCTACAGCGCCGCCAAGGCCGGTCTGGGCTCCCTCACCCGGACCCTCGCCGGGCACGCGGCCGCCCGGGGCGTCCGCGTGAACCTCGTCGTGCCGGGCACCGTCCGCACCTCGGCCTGGGAGGGCCGCGACGACGACCTCGACGCCGTGCGCCCGCTGTACCCGCTGGGCCGGGTCGGCGAACCGGAGGACATCGCCGCGGCCGTGGCCTTCCTCGCCTCCCGCGACGCCGCCTGGATCACCGGCACCACCCTCGTGGTCGACGGCGGCCTCACGGCGGTCAACACCGGGTTCCGCACGGCGCTCGGCCACCCCTGAGACCTGGGTGTTCCGGGGCGGCGGACGCGAAGTTCACCGTTTCGTCACAGCGTGCCCGGAAGCACAACTGTCCGGCGGGAAGACGGGTCTAGTAGGCGGAGACCGCGGGAACCGCGCAGGGGAACTCCCTTAGGAGACCCCGGAGTCATGCGTAGAAAGGGAAGAGGGCGACATGGGGGACATACGCAGGCGAAGTGTCGTCGTGCTGGGGGTGACCGGGCTGATAGCGCCGCTCACGCTCGCGTTCACCGCGGCACCGGCCCAGGCCGCGAGCTGCACCACGCAGGCGGGGCCGTACCAGAAGCAGGTGGAGAAGTTCCTCGGCCGCCCGGTCGACGGAAAGCAGTCCGCCACCGACTGCAAGGCCATCCGGGCCTTCCAGACCAAGCACGGCATCACACCCGACATCGGCTACGCCGGCCCCGTCACCTGGGGTGTGATGGACCTGATGAACAAGCAGAAGGCCGTGGGGAGCAACCCCAACAAGGCCGGCAAGTGCCCGGTGAACAAGGGCCGGATCGCCTGCGTGAACCTCACGCTCCAGCTGAGCTGGATCCAGGACGGCAAGAAGCTCGTCTACGGGCCCGTGCCGGTGCGCACCGGACGCAACGGCTACGAGACCCGCACCGGCCTGAAGAAGATCTACTGGCGGGACATCGACCACGTCTCCAGCCTCTACAACGTGCCCATGCCGTACAGCCAGTTCTTCGACGGCGGGCAGGCCTTCCACTCCGTGAACCTCAGCATGTGGAACCCGCCGGGCTCGCACGGCTGCGTCAACATGACCACGACGGTCGCCAAGAAGTACTGGTCGCTGCTGAAGAACGGCGACGACGTCTACGTGTACGGCCGCAAGCCCGGCACCTGATCAGTCCTGCGGTGCGTCCCCGAAGTCGGGGATCTCCAGCCGCACCCCGCCCTGCCGCGCGGACTCGTGCGCGAGGACGCCCGGCAGGGTGTAGCGGGCGGCGACCCACGCGTTGACCGGCGGCAGGGTGCGTGTGGTGACGGCGGTCACGAAGTCGTCCACCAGGAAGTGGTGGCTGCCCTCGTGGCCGTTGGGCATGTGGTCGAACGAGCGCGGCAGCCGGGAGCGGTCGTGCACCGGCGCCGAGCCCGAGGTGAAGGCCGCCCGCAGTTCCGGCGCGACGTGCTGGAGCGAGGGGTCGTCGGGAGAAAGCGTGGTCTTGGGCTCCAGCAGCTCGCTGATGTCCTTCACGCCGTTCTTGTCCTGCCACAGCGCGACCGTCGCCAGTTGTTCCATGCTGGCCTCCGTGCCGAAGAAGCGGAAGCGGGACTCGCGGATGTGCGAGGGGTAGCCGACCCGCCGGAACTCGTTGGTGCGGAACGAACCGCCGCCCGCCACCTCGAACAGGGCCGTCGCGTTGGACACGTCGTTGTCGAACCGGCTGACCGAGCGGTCGAAGACGCCGTCGTCGCGCTGGTCGCGCACACCGATCGCCGACACGCTCACCGCGTGCGTCCGCCAGGCCCCCAGCACCCCGCCCACCGAGTGCGTCGGATACAGCAGCGGGGGATAGCTCGCGGTCGCCTTCCAGTCCGCGCCGCCGCTGTAGCGGTAGGCGTCGTAGAAGCCGAGGTCCATGTCGTGGACGTAGTCGCCCTCGGCGTAGAAGAGCCGGCCGAAGGCGCCCTCGGCGATCTGGTTGCGGGCGTGCACGGTCGCCGGGTTGTACTGGCTGGTCTCGCCCATCATGTACGTCAGCCCGGTCGAGCGGACCGCTTCGACGATCGCGGCGATCTCCTCGACGGTGATCGCCATCGGCACCGCCGAGTACACGTGCTTGCCCGCCGTAAGGCCCCTCAGGACCAGCGGGCCGTGCGTCCAGCGCTGCGTGAAGACCGCGACCGCGTCGACCGCGGGTGACTCCAGCATGGCCTCGTACGAGGGAAAGGTGCCGGCGAGGCCCTGGGCCGCGGCCAGCCGCTCCGCCCGCTCGGGCAGCAGGTCGGTGACGTGGACCTCGCCCACCCCGGGGTGGGCCTGGAACAGCTTGGCGAACTGGCCGGAGAACTGACCGGCGCCGACGATGCCGAGGGAGAAGGTCATGGGCTTTACTTTTTCGGCGGAAGGATGAGTTCGTCAAGAGGGCGGATGAAGCGTCCATGAGGCGCCCCCCGGCCGAGACTTCCCGGCTAGTGTTGGCCTTGTTATTTCTGAGCCGAAAGAAACGGCCGAAAAGAAGTGACGAGAGAAATGGCGCGAGAGGCGGAGGAATCGGGCCCCATGACCAGCTGGCTGCCGCTCAGCGCGGGTGAGCGCTCCGTGGCGATCGAAGTCCTCGTGCACGGCCCGCTCTCCCGCACCGAACTGGCTCGCCGCCTGCACCTCTCGCAGGGCAGCCTCACCCGGCTGACCAAGCCGCTCATCGAGTCCGGGCTGCTGGTGGAGGTGCCCGAGGCGGGCGGTCCGGCCGGGGCGCGCCAGGGCCGGCCGTCGCAGCCGCTCGACGTGGTGGCCGAGTCCTGCTCCTTCCTCGGCTTCAAGATCACCGGGGACCGGGTCTACGGCGTCGTCACCACCCTGCGCAGCGACGTCACCGCCCGTCTGGAGCGCCCCTTGCCCGACCGGGACCCCGCCCGGGTCGCCGACCTCCTCGCCGAGATGACCGCCGAGCCGGCCACCGGGCGCCCCGCTCTCGCGGGCATCGGCATCGGCGTGGGCGGCCTGGTGCGCGGGCGCGCGGTGGTCGCCGACTCGCCGTTCCTGGGGTGGCGGGACGTGCCGCTGGCCGAGCTGGTCCGGGAGCGCACCGGGCTGCCTGTGGTCGTGGAGAACGACGTGGCCGCCCTGGTGGAGGCCGAGACGTGGTTCGGTGCCGGACGTGGCCTCGACCGGTTCGCCGTCCTGACCATCGGTGCGGGCCTCGGCTACGGACTCGTGCTCGGCGGCAGGCGGGTGCCCTTCGCCGAGGAGAACCGGGGCTTCGGCCGGCACTGGATCATCGACCCCCACGGCCCGCTCACCCTGGACGGCGCGCGCGGCAGCGCCGAGTCCCTGCTCACGATCCCCGGCATCCGCTACCAGATCCGCGCCGCCCGCGGGCACGACGCGAGCTACGAGGAGATCCTCGCCGGTGCGGCCGAGGGGGAACCGATGGCCGCCCGGGTCGTCGGGGAGGCCGCGCGGGCCCTGGGCACCCTGGTCGCACAGATCGCCAACTTCGCGATGCCGCAGAAGATCCTGCTGGCCGGAGAGGGGGTCGGCCTCATGGATGTGGCGGGCGACACGGTGCGCGGGACCATCCGCGCGCACCGGCATCCGCTGGCCGATCCGGTCGACCTGGAGACCAAGGTCTCGGACTTCCACGACTGGGCGCGCGGTGCCGCTGTACTGGCCATTCAGGTGCTGGTCCTCGCCGCCGCGCGAACGTGAACTCCCGCTGCCGCCCGACGCATTGACGTGATGAGTAACACGGTCCGAAATGTCCGCATATAATGCAGTTACTCACAGCACCTTCACCTCGGGCGGCATATGCTTCACAGCATGTCCACCACTGTTGAAGCCGTCTCCGAGCGATCGGCCGCGGAGGTCAACGAGGAGATCCGGGCCCTGTGGCGCCGGGCGGGCGGGACACTGAACACCGAGCAGCGCGCGCAGTACCAGCGCCTCGTGACGGAGTGGGCCGCCGCGTCCCCGCGGTAGCGTCGGGTCGCCTGAGCCTCGCGGACCGCCCGGCCCGCGCCACCGTTCTCGTCAAAGACTTCCCGGCCCGCGTAGCCACCCCTGTCGAACGCGGTGCGGGCCCTCCTTTTCCGTGCGCGTTTTCGCGCGCGCGGTCATCCCCAGGTCGCCGAGTAGTACCGCTGGTACGCCTTGCGGTCCCGCTCCGCCCGGATGTAGCGCGTCGCGACGAGGGCGATCAGGCTGCCCGCGATGACGAGCAGTCCGGGACCGATGTTCCGGGTGTCCGTGAGCCGTGCCAGCAGCGTCCGGCCCTGAGTGGTGCCCGTCACGGGCGCCGGGGAGCCGGGGGAGGCGGCGCTCGGAGTCATCGCGCTCTGCGCGGCCGAGGCCGTGGAGTCGGGGGCGGGGGAGGTGGTCCCGGTGTCGCCCGGGGTCCGGGCGGCGACGAGGAGACGGACGTTCAGCGCCGTCAGCGCCTTGGTCACCGGCTGGAAGAACGTCGTTCCCCCCGTGGTGCAGTCGCCGTTGCCGCCCGAGGTGACGCCGAGCGCGACACCGTCGGAGAACAACGGACCGCCGCTGTCGCCCGGTTCGGCGCACACGTCGGTCTGGATCAGTCCGGTGACCGTGCCCTCCGGATAGTTCACGGTCGCGTCCAGCCCCGTCACCTGACCGTCGTGCAGCCCGCTCGTGCTGCCGCTGCGGAACACCCGCTGCCCCACCGCCGGATCGGCCGCCCCGGTGATCAGCACGCCCTTGCCGCCGCCGATCGCGACGATGTCCGCGCCGTCACCGGCCCTCCCGGAGTCGTACCGGACCAGCGAGAAGTCGCTGCCGGGGAAGGCGCTGTCCACCGTCTGCCCCAACTGCCGCTCGCCCCGGCCGTTGGCGAACCAGACGGATCCCGACGGCCCGCAGTGGCCGGCCGTCAGGATGAAGTCCCTCTGCCCGTCGGTGACGTTGAAACCCGCCGAACAGCGCCCGCCCGTCGACAGGATCGGCTGAGCCCCGTTCAGCCGCGTGGTGAACGTGCCCTTCGTCCGCTCCATGTGCACGAAACCGCCGATATCTGTGGCAACTTGGGTCATCCGGGACCAGTCGCCCGCCGACACCGTGCGGTCCGCGAGGACGACGACGCGGTTGGCGCGATAGTCCACCGACCACGCGGTGCCGGCCACCCGCGGCGCCGAACGCAGCGTGGCGGTGGCCGACTTCAGCTCGTCCATGCTGTGGTCCACGACCTTCGCCACCGCCCCGGCCCGCCGCACCTGCGCCGCGGCCTCCGGGCCGGTGACCGCCACGACCGGCCGGCCGTCGGCGCCGATCCAGCTGCCCGCCGTCCGCGCGGTGCCGAGCCTCGCCACCAGGGCGGCACTCGTGTCACCGGCTGTCCCCGCCGAACCGGTCGTCCGCGCCGACGTGGCCGGGGTCGGGGTCTCGCTCGCCATGGCCGCCTGGGCGACCATGGCACCTCCCAGTAGGAGTCCGCCGACCGCCGCGAGCCGTGTCACTCGCCGGACGACCCGCCGTCGTACGTGCCTCATGCATGGCTCCCGAACCCCGAACGCGCGCTGCCCCTGCCGGCACCGCGGGGCCCTCCGCTCACCGGGCACCCGGCCACTACTACGGAGCCGGGGCCGACGGCGTTCACCGGCGGGGTTCACCATGGGCGTACGCCGACGGCCTTCACCGGCGACGGCAGGGCACCGGGGCCACCCGGCCCCCTCCCGCGCGCCGCCGGTGAGTGCGTCCCGTCAGGCCTTGCGCGCCACCCCGCCGAACATGGCGACCTCCTCCGGCTCGCCGTCCTGCTCACCCTCCGGGCGCCAGCGCGAGCAGGACACCACACCCGGCTCCAGAAGCTCGAAGCCGTCGAAGAACCGCGTGACGGTCTCAGGGGTGCGCTGGGTCAGCTTCGGAGTGCCGTGCTCGTTCCAGAACTTGACCGCCTCGTCCACGTCCGGCATCGAGGGGCTGGTGATGGTGTGCGACAGCACCAGGTGGCTGCCGGCGGGCAGCCGGTCCATCAACTGCCGCACCAGGGCGTACGGGTCCTCCTCGTCGCCGATGAAGATGACGACGCCGAGCAGCATCAGCGCCACCGGCTTGCTGAAGTCCAGGATCGTCGACGCGTGTTCGAGGATCGCGTCGACGTTGCGCAGGTCCTCGTCGAGGTAGTCGGTACGGCCCTCGGGCGTGCTGGTGAGAAGGGCACGGGCGTGCGCGAGGACGAGCGGGTCGTTGTCGACGTACACGATCCGCGCGTCCGGCGCGATGCGCTGGGCCACCTCGTGCGTGTTGTCGGCGCTGGGCAGCCCGGTGCCGACGTCCAGGAACTGCCGAATGCCCACCTCGCTGACCAGGTGGTTCACGGCACGGCCCAGGAACAGGCGGTCGGCGCGGGCGTACTCGCCGATACCCGGGTGCAGTTGGCGGATCTGGTCGCCGGCCGCGCGGTCGACCTCGTAGTTGTCCTTGCCGCCGAGCCAGTAGTTCCAGATCCGGGCGGTGTGCGGCTGGCTGGTGTTGATGCGGGCGCGCAGTGACACGGCCACGTCGTTCGTGGCGGCCGAGTTGTCGGTCACGTGGGTCAGCTCCTGGATGCCGGAAGGACTGGGACAGGGACAGGGACATCGTGCAACGGGGCGTCGTTCAAGACATCGTTCAAGACGCAATCTAGACGCCCGAGTTGATCTCTGCCGCTCGACCCGACAATCCGTGCCCGGAGCGGGCCACGACCAGCGGCGGGCGGCGGCGCCCCCACGCCGCCCGGTCGTGCCCCGGCCTCAAGGCCGCGCTGGCCCTCGCCGGACCCGAGTCCGCCGCCGACCTCGCCCGGATGCCCGAGGAGGTGGGGCACGGGGCCAGCCATGCCGGCGTCATCGCCCACACCGCCGCCCTGAGCGAGGCCACCGGCTGGCTGGACGCCCTGCTGGCCGGCCTCGACGCCAACCGGCACCTGCTCGGCGACCTGCTCGCCGAGCACCTGCCCGCGATCCGCCACCGCCCCGCCGAGGCCACCTACCTCGCCTGGCTGGACTGCCGGGCCCTCGGCCTCGGTGACGACCCGGCCACGGCCTTCCTGGACCGCGGACGCGTCGCCCTCAGCCCCGGCATCCCCTTCGGCACCGGCGGCGCCGGGCACGTACGCCTCAACCTGGGAACCTCGCCCGAGATCCTCACCGAGGCGGTACGGCGCATGGCGAAGGCACTGGGCTGAACGGCCCGGCCCGGTACGGGGCATGGGTACGGGGCATGGGTACGGGGGCACGGTCCCCCACGGCCGCGGCGTGCCGCCTCCTAGACTGCGCACATGGATGACGACACGCGCCTGGCCGGGCTCGGCGCCGGCAAGTACCTGCTGGTCACCAGCTACCGCAAGGACGGCACGCCCGTCGCCACCCCGGTGTGGGTCGTACGGGACGGCGACGGTCTCGGCGTGTGGACGACCTCCGACAGCTGGAAGGTGAAGCGGATCCGGCGCCGCTCCGACGTCCTCGTCGGCCCCTGCGACCTGCGTGGCCGCCCCACCGGTGACGGGACCCCGGCCACCGCCGAGATCACCGACGCGGCCACCACCGCCCGCTACCGCTCCCTCATCGCCCGCAAGTACGGCATCGTCGGCCGCCTCACCCTGCTGGGCAGCAGGCTGCGGCGGGGCCTGGACGGCACCGTCGGGATCCGGGTGACCCTGAAGCCTTGATGCCCTGATGCCGGCCCGACTCCTCCGAGGGCGGCGCCAGTTCCGCACAGGCCCGGGGAGCGTGAGCCGCGATCAGGTCCAGGCGCGGTACGGCTCGTCGACCAGCTGGAAGACCGGCTCGCCGCGGACCGTGTCCTTGGCCGTGGACAGGCGCACGCGGTCGCCGCTGTGGATACCGACCGGCGGCCCCATGACACGGCCGCGCACGACGAAGCCCTCGCTCATCTCGATCAGGGAGACGTTGCGCGCGGCGGGCGTGTTCCGGTGCACCACGGTGGAGTGGCGGACCGTGCCGGTGCCCTCGCTGCGCTCCGTGCGCAGCTCGCTTCCCTGGCACACGGGACACAGCAGCCGGTGGTACATGGCCGTGCCGCACCAGGTGCAGCGCTGGAAGTGGATGGCGTCCCTGGAGTCCGCGTGAGCCGGGTCGAGGAGACCCGTCGCGAAGCCGGCCGCCGGAAACGAGACGCCTGCTGAGTGGTGGTACACGCTGTTCAACTCCCTGCGCTCGGCCGGAATCCCACGTGCGGGTGCGAACCGCGCACGTGTGTGCCCGGTTGTCGTGCCTCCGTGCACGTCGACAGAGTATGGCACTCAGTGTCACTCGTAAAGGCACTGCGTACCCCGAATCTGTGGAGTTTCCGGGGTGAGGGCTCCCTTGTGAGGAGATCCGGTGCGGGAGGTCAGCCGCGGCCCACCGTGGACTCGAACTCCTGCACCACGCGCCACAGCGGAGCGTCCCGCCGGGTGACGAGCACGACCACGTCGTCCGGGAGTTCGGCGGTGCGGTGGGTGTCGGAGGCGGAGGCGGAGGCGGAGGTGGAGCCGGGGACGGGTGCGGGTGCGGGTACTGCGGCGGGTACGGAGGCGGAGACCGCGCGCGCCGACGGGGCGAACGCGCTCTGCACATAGCCGAGGGCATGATCCGCCGTGGCGGCGGCGTCACCCTTGCCGTCCGAACGCAGCCAGGAACGCAGGGCGTTGTTGTGCGCGGCGACGACCGCGGCGGCGATCATGTCCGCGCGCAGGTTCCCGTCGGGCCGGCCGGAGAAGCGCCCCCGGAGGTACTGGGCGAGCGCGCGCTCGTAGCGCCACACCACCGACAGTTCGTAGGCGCGCAGCCCCGGCACCTTCTTGGTGAGGCGGTAACGCTGCACGGAGAAGGTGGGGTTCTCCGCGTACATGAGGAACACCAGCCGCGCCGCGTCGCACACCCGGCGCACCGGCTCGGCGTCCTCGGGACTCCCGGCCAGGAACGCGGTCATGTCGGCGAGGCATCGCTCGTGGTCGGGGAAGACCACGTCGTCCTTCGAGGGGAAGTAACGGAAGAAGGAGCGGCGCCCGACCCCCGCCAGGGCCACGATGTCGTCCACGGTCGTCTCTTCGTAGCCGCGTTCCACGAAGAGCTGGAAAGCCGCCGCGACCAGGGCGTCCCGCATCGGCGGCTTCTCGGTCGGTTCCGCGCTGCTGGAGCTCATGAACGGGAACGTAGCACCCGGGACGCCCTCATGACACTCAGTGCAGTCATCGCCCGGAAGGTGGGGAACTGAGTGCTGTGCAAACGCTCATTCGGTCACGTGCGTGCGCATGCGTCCGCACTCGTCCGGGCGCCGGCCCTCACCCCGGTTCGATCGAATTGATTGGAAACGATCGATACGATTGTGTGCGTAGAGTAAGCCACTCGGGACCACTGCCCCAGGGGGAGCCCATGCGACTGCACGTCGACCAGCGCCACGAGCGGGTGCTCGAACTCGTCAGGGAGCGGGGCAGTATCCGCGTCGCCGAACTGGCGGCGGAACTCGGGGTGTCCGCAGTCACTTCGAGGCGTGATGTGGAGACCCTGGCGGGTCAGGGCCGGGTGCAGCGGCTGCACGGCGCCGTGGTCTGGCCGGGGGACGGCGAACCCGCCCCCGAGCGCCGGCCCGAGTCCGCCGAGGGCATCGTGATCGGGATGATCGTGCCGACCACGAACTACATCTTCGCCGAGATCGTGCGGGGCGCCCGCGAGGCCGTCGGGGCCCTGGGCGGCCGGCTGGTCCTCGGCGTCTCCGGCTATGTCGACACCGAGGACCCCGTGCAGGCGGAACACCTGGTCGCGGGCGGTGCCCAGGGGCTACTGGTGGCGCCCAGCTGGTTCGGCGGCGTTCCCGCGGACGGCCAGGAGAAGTGGCTCATGGAGTGCCCGGTGCCCACGGTCCTGGTCGAGCGCTCCGCACTGCCCGGCAACCCCGCCGCCGAGCTCGACCGGGTCCGCACCGACCGCGCCCAGGGCGCCGCCGTCGCCGTCGGCCACTTCGCCGCCCTCGGACACCGGCGCATCGCCGCCGTCCTCCAGGAAGGGCCCCACGCCGACCAGATCAGCGCGGGCTTCGAGGCCGCCGTGCGCTCGCGCGGCATCCACGTCGACACCGACGCCCCGAGCGTGCGCGAGCACGGCGACTACGACGCCTCCGTCGAGTATCTCGTCCAGGCCGTCCGCAAGCGCGGCGTCACCGCCGCCCTCGTGCACAGCGACGAGGACGCGATCGTGCTCGTGCCCCGCCTCCAGGCGCGCGGTGTGCGCGTCCCCGACGACCTCGCGCTCATCGCGTACGACGACGAGGTCGCCGGACTCGCCGACGTCCCGCTCACCGCGATCGCCCCGCCCAAGCGCTCGGTGGGCGAACTCGCCGCGAAGCTGCTGCTGCGCCGCATCGCCGAGCGGACGGGGGCCGAGCCGGTGAGCCCGCGACAACACCTCGACCTGCTCCCGGAGTTGCGGATCCGCAACTCGTGCGGGGGTGGCACGGCGGGCGTCGGCGACTCCTGAGCCGGAGGCTCCACCGCCCTTGAGCCGGATGCTCCACCGCTCTTGAGCGGGGACGCTCCACCGCCGCGAGCGAACCGATCGTATAGCGATCGTTTTGATTATTTCGCGCGAACGCTCTTGGCGTTGATCGTGTGTGCGCAAAAGATGTCCAGCGACCGCCTCTTCCCGTACGAGGTCTCGTAGGAGCCGTGCCATGACGCGTACGTCACGTTCGTTCCGGATAGCCGCCACCGCCGCCGTCGCCGCGCTGGGCCTGCTCGCCACCGCCTGCGGCGGCGGCGACGGTTCGGCAGACGCGGCGTCGGACGGCAAGCCGGAGACCATCGACTACTGGACGTGGACCCTCGGCGCCAAGTCGACCGTCCACGCCTTCAACAGGACGCACAAGGACGTCAAGGTCCGGTTCACCGAGATCCCCAGCTCCACCGAGGGCTACAGCAAGCTGGCCAACGCCGTGAAGGCGGGCAACGCGCCCGACGTGGCCACGATCGAGTACCAGATGGTCCCCGAGTTCGCCAGCCAGGGCAATCTGGTCGATCTGACCAAGTACGCCGGTGAAACGGTCAGGACGAAGTTCCCGAAGCCCGTCCAGTCCCTGGTGACCTTCGGCGGCCGTACCTGGACCGTCCCCTACGACGTGGCGCCGCAGCTCTACTACTACCGCACCGACCTGTTCAAGAAGTACGGCATTACGGCATCACCGTCCCGAAGACCTGGGACGAGTTCCGCAAGGCCGCCGAGAAGGTCAAGAAGAAGGACAAGGACGTCCGCCTGGCCTCCTTCCCGAAGAGCGACGCGAGTCAACTCGCCGCCTTGGCCTGGCAGGCCGGCGGCAAGTGGTTCGGCATCAAGGGCGACGCCTGGTCGACGGGCGTCAACGACGCGGCCACCAAGAAGGTCGCCGCCTACTGGGACGGCCTCGTGAAGGACGACCTCGTGCAGACCTTCACCGCCTACACCCCCGAGGAGACCAAGGCCCGCGCGTACGGCACCACTCTCTCCTACCTCGGCGCCTCCTGGTCGGCCGGCGGCATGAAGACCGCCCTGCCCGAC
Organism: Streptomyces sp. NPDC048297; assembly: GCF_043201585.1. NCBI lineage: Bacteria > Bacillati > Actinomycetota > Actinomycetes > Kitasatosporales > Streptomycetaceae > Streptomyces > Streptomyces sp. NPDC048297. Next base: position 276,546 of record NZ_JBICZA010000002.1, on the reverse strand, counting down.
CTCAAGGGCGAGTGGGCCGCGGCCCCCATGCCCAACTGGGGCACCGCCGCCAGCGGCAACCTCGGTGGCAGCTCGTACGGCGTCCTCAAGGGCAGCAAGCACACCGAGGCCGCCACCGAGTTCATCACCTGGCTGACCACCAACAAGGCCGGTGTCGAGGCCCGGCTCGCCGACCTCGAGTCGCCCAGCAGCGCCCTGCCCGCCGACCTCGACATGCGCAAGGTCGCCGCCGCCAAGTTCGACACGTCCTACTTCAACGGCCAGGACCTGTACGCCCTCGCCTCCCAGCAGGCCGGGACCATCGTGCCCGGCTGGACCTGGGGTCCCGACCAGATGGACGTCTACACCGCCATCCAGGACGCCACCGCCAAGTCCGGCTTCACCGCGGGCGTCGATGCCGGCGAGCAGAAGGCCAGGTCCGGCATCAAGGACCGCGGCCTCAAGCTCGCCGAGTGACCCGCGTCGTCGTGACGCGGTCCGCGTGACCACACCGAATGACCCAGGCCGTACGACGGCCGACGAGCACCCGGCGGGAGGGGTGAGGGCGCGACGCCGGTACCGGCAGCGCCCCGCCCCTCCCGCCGCTCCGACCGTGAAGGAGCCGTAGTGGCAGAGTCCCTGGCCCGCACCGCCGGTCCGCCGGACGCAGCCCGCCGCGTCCGGGCCGGGTCGAGCGGCACCGGGCGGTCCAGGCGCGGTCAGCGCCGGGCCGCCGCCCTGCTGATCACCCCGTTCTTCGTCCTGTTCGCCGCCGTCATGGTCGCGCCCATCGGCTACGCCCTGTGGATGAGCCTGTTCCGGGAACGTTCCTCCGGGCTCGGATTCGGCGGCACCCAGCGGGTGTTCGCGGGGCTCGCCAACTACACCGGCGCCCTCTCCGACGCGGGCTTCCGCGCCTCCTTCATCCACATCGCGCTCTACTGCGCCCTCTACATCCCGTTGATGATCGGCGTCTCCCTGGCCCTCGCCCTGCTCCTCGACTCCGCCCTCGCCCACGCGAAGCGGTTCTTCCAGCTCGCGCTCTTCCTGCCCCACGCGATCCCCGGACTGATCGCCTCGATCATCTGGATCTACCTCTACACACCAGGTCTGAGCCCCGTGATCGACTGGATCCACGGGGCGGGCGGCAGCTGGGACTTCTACGCGAACGACCACGTCCTGCTCTCCATGGTCAACCTGTCCGCCTGGCAGTGGACCGGCTACAACATGGTCATCTTCTACGCCGCCCTCCAGGCCGTACCGCGCGAAGTGATCGAGGCGGCCGTCATGGACGGAGCCGGCGCACTGCGCACCGCCGTGCGGATCAAGATCCCGATGATCGCCTCCGCGGTCGTCCTGACCGTCCTGTTCACCTGCGTCGGCGCGATCCAGATCTTCACCGAACCCAAACTGCTCAACCAGCGCGGAGCACCCTCGATCGACACCGAGTGGTCGCCGACCCTGTTCATCTGGAAGGCGGGATTCGTGCAGCACGACTACGGCCTCGCGGCAGCCGCCTCCCTGATGCTCGCCGCCCTCGGCGTCGCCCTCTCCCTCATCGTCACCCGGCTCGGAAACCGCTGGAAGGCCGCGGCATGACCACCCTGACCCGAAGCACCCGAAGCACCCGAAGCACCCGAAGCACCCGAAGCACCCGAAGCGCCCGGCCCTCCGACCCCACCACGGACACCCGTCCGGAGCCGGGCACCCGCCGGCGCCCCCCGGCGAACGTCCTGCTCTCCAAGGGCGTCGTCAACGGCCTGCTGCTGCTCGCCGCCTGCTACACCCTGATGCCCGTCAGCTGGCTGCTCATCGCCGCCACCAAGAACCACCGCGACCTCTTCGCCACCTCCGGCTTCGCCCTCGGCGACTTCAACCTCCTGCCCAACCTGCACCGCCTGTTCACCTTCAACGACGGCATCTACCTGCGCTGGTTCGGTAACAGCGTGCTCTACTCCGTGGTCGGCTCCGCCGCCTCCAGCCTCCTGTGTGTCGCCACCGGGTACGCCTTCGACAAGTACGACTTCAAGGGCAAGGAGAAGCTGTTCGCCCTGGTCCTCGGCGGCGTCCTCGTCCCGAGCACCGTCATCCAGCTGCCCATGTACCTGCTCGCCACCAAGGCCGGTGTCGTCAACACCTACTGGGCGCTGCTGCTGCCCGCCATGGTCAACCCGTTCGGCGTCTACCTGGCCCGCGTCTTCTCCGAGGGGTACGTCCCCGACGAGGTGCTGGAGGCCGCCCGTGTCGACGGCGCCGGGGAACTGCGCACCTTCGCCCGGATCGGACTGCCCATGCTCGCCCCCGGCTTCATGACGATCTTCCTGTTCTCCTTCACGGCCAGCTGGAACAATTTCTTCGGCGCGCTCGTCATGCTCGACGACGATCACCTCTACCCGGTCAACCTGGGCCTGTTCATGTGGAACAGCGTCACCCAGCAGCAACCCGAGTACTACGCGCTGGTGATCACCGGCTCGCTCGTCGCCGTACTCCCGCTGATCGCCGCCTTCGTCTGCCTGCAGCGCTTCTGGCGTTCGGGCCTGACCGCCGGTGCGGTGAAGTGAAGGTGCACGTGACCCACCCCCGCCCCGCCCCCCGCCCACGCACCGTCCTCGCCATGGGCAGCGACATCCACCGCACCCTGCTCTCCGACACCGCCCTCGACCGGCTGCACACGGTCGCCCGCGTCGATGCGACCACGACGTTCGCCGACGCGAGCCCGGCGCAGGCACGGCAACTCGCCCACGCCGAAGTGCTCTTCACCCACTGGGGCGCCCCCTCGCTCACCGAGGACGCCCTGCACCTGATGCCCAGGCTGCGAGCCGTCGTGCACGCGGCGGGCTCCGTCAAGCACCATGTCACCGACGCCGTCTGGAACCGCGGCATCACCGTGTCCTCCGCTGCCGCCGCGAACGCCCTGCCGGTCGCTGAATTCACCATCGCCGCCATCCTGTTCTCGGGCAAACGCGTCCTCGACACCGCCCGCGACTACGGCCGGGCCCGCCGACAGCCCGACCTGCTGCCGTACTTCAGGGGCCACGGCAACTACCGCCGCACGGTCGGAGTCGTCGGCGCCTCCCGCATCGGCCGCCGCGTCATCGAACTGCTGCGCCCCTTCGACCTGCACGTCCTCCTCCACGACCCCTACGTCGACCCCTCCGACGCCCGCGCCCTTGGCGCCGAGCCCGTCGGCCTGGACGAACTCGCCGCCCGGAGCCACGTCGTGACCATCCACGCCCCCGAACTCCCCGAGACCCGGCACATGTTCGACGCCCGGCGCATCGCCCTCCTCCAGGACGGCGCGACCCTCGTCAACACCGCCCGCGGCTCCCTGGTCGACACCGACGCCCTCACCGAGCACCTGCTCACCGGCCGGCTCCACGCCGTCCTCGACGTCACCGACCCCGACGTACCCCCCGCCCACTCACCCCTGTACACACTGCCGAACGTGCTCCTCACCCCGCACATCGCCGGCTCCCTCGGCAACGAACTGGGCCGTATGACCGACTGGGCCATCGACGAGGTCTCCCGCTACGCGCGCGGTCTGCCCTTCGCCCACGGTGTCGGCCCCGAGGAGCTGACGCGCTCCGCCTGAGACGGTCGTATCTCCGCCGGCCCGGCCCGCCGGTGAGCGCCGTCCGCCTGCGACGTAACCTTTCTGCACCACCGTCGCCACCCGGCGCCGCGCCCACCGGCCCGCCCGAGGAGATCTCCATGTCCGCCGACCGCTCCCGCCTGCTCTACGTCACCGACCTGGCGTATCCGGCCCGCGGGCGCCGTTACGGCGACGAGGACGTCTTCCTCACCTCCCGGCTGCGCGCCCGCTTCGACCTGGCGCTGTGCCACCCGCTGGACGCTGCCGCGCTCATGGACGGCTTCGACGCCGTCGTCGTCCGCAACAGCGGGCCCGTCCTCGGCTACCAGAAGGAGTACGACGCCTTCCGCGCCCGCGCGCTGAGCAGCGGCACCCTGGTCTACAATCCGCTCACCGGCAAGGCCGACATGGCCGGCAAGCAGTACCTGGTCGACCTGACCGCGGCGGGCTTCCCGGTCATCCCCACGGTCGACAGCGCCGCGGACCTGCACCGGCTGCCGCCGGCCTCGCGCTACGTGGTCAAGCCCAAGTTCGGCGCGGACTCCCTGGGGCTGCGGACCGTACCCGCCGGCCGGGTCGCCGACGCACCCGCCGCGGACGGCAGCGTCCTCGTCCAGCCCCGCGTCGACTTCACCCACGAGGTGTCGTTCTACTTCGTCGACGACGACTTCCAGTACGCCCTGTACGCCCCCGACCCCGAGCGCCGCTGGGAGTTGAGGCCGTACGCGGCGACCGCCGCCGACCTGGAGTTCGCGCGCCGGTTCATCGACTGGAACGGGCTCGGCCACGGCATCCAGCGCGTCGACGCCTGCCGCGCCCCCGACGGCGGCCTCCTGCTGGTCGAGCTGGAGGACCTCAATCCGTACCTGTCGCTCGACGCCCTCTCGGAGGAGGCCAGGGACGCCTTCGTGACCGCGCTGACGGCGTCCCTGACCCGGTTCGTCCGGGGGGCGGTCAGCCGAGCCTGACGGTGATCCGCTGGGTCGCGCCCGTCGTCCCGGTCAGATCCCCGAAGGTCAGCGTCAGCGACTTACCAGTGGCCGCCGAGGTGAGCGTGGCCGGAGCCTCGGTCACCGCGGCGACCGCCCGCCGTCACGTCAGGGTGAGACCCGTCCGCATACGCATCGGATCGCTCACGGCGATCACGGCGGTCCCGTCCTTCCTCTCACTGATCATCACGGAGCACGGATCGCTCGCGGTGAGCGTTCCGGCCGTTCCGCCGAACCAGAAGTTCACCGCGGTGAAGCCGAGCGAGCGCACGGCCACGCCCTGCCGGCTGTCCGTGTTGGCGAGCAGGGTCAGCCAGTGCGGGTTGGCGGCCCGTGCCCGCGTGTGCGCGGCCGTGGCACCCGGCATCAGCTGGTAGGCGTACGACGCGTTCGCCGGATCGGTGCCGTGGTCGACGTACATCGTCAGGTACGTGCGGTTCAGGACGGTCGCCGAACCGCCCTTGTTGATCGTGCTCCAGCTGCCGTCCCGGGCGTCGCGCAGCGCCCGCACGGTCGTCCCGCCCTCGAAGACGTAGCCGCCGTGCCCGCCGATGTGTGCCCAGCGGGCGTCGGTGAGCGTCCGCGACCACGGGTAGGAGACAGGCTCGGCCCTGCCGTCGACCGTGAAGGGGGCGCCGCCTGTCGGGCCGAGGTTGCGGTTCTCGAACGTCGTCTCCACGGCCGTCCCGTCGGTGCAGCCGATGCCGGCACCGAGGCAGACGACCGTGTCGTCCAGGAAGAACCACGACTTCTTCGCCACGAGCGTGGACTGCGGACCCTTGAGGTACTGCCCGACGGCGGCCCGCTGCCCGTCGGTGGCGCCGCCCACCCAGTTCACGTCCGGCTTCGCGGCACCCCAGTCGCCGCCCGCCGCGTCCGCCAGCGCCTTGCGCGAGACGGTCGTCCCGGGCAGCCGGTAGGGGTCGACGGTGGGCCAGAAGGCGTCGCTGTACTGGCCGTCCGTAGACCTGTCGGCCCACCAGTACAGCATTCCCGAACCGGTGTGCCAGCCGCGCAGGTTCTCGCCGTTGCCGGTCTCGTAGTACGTGATCCGGCGATCGGCCATGCTCAGCGAGGCCGCCCAGCCAGGCGCGCGGTGCGTGGCCCGCGCCATGCTCGGGAACAGCCGGTGCCCGGCAGGCTCCGCCACCGCCCGTACGGACGTGTCGTCGGCGACGCCCTTCAGCCGGGACAGATGAGGCAGGCTCAGCACCGGGTCGGCCAGCGGAGGACTGTAGCGGTCGCGCTCCATCCAGCCCTTCACCAGGCCCCGCCAGCGGGTGTTCTCCGCCGCGCTCGCGCCCTGCCCGAGCAGCACGATCGAGGCAAGGATCGGATGCCCGCGCAGGTGGTCGTCCTGCTGGATCCCCTTCGGGTCCGACGCCGTGAGCCCCCGGCTGATCGCCCGGCCCGCCACCGCGTCCATCACCAGGCCGTTGTGGAGGAACGGCGCCCGGGCGTGCTCCACCGCGCTCGCTCAGCCCGACCAACAACGTAGGGACGACTGAGGGCGGCCTGCCCGCCCGGCGGACGGTGTCGCTCAGCGGCCGGAACTGTCCGGTGGGCGGTGTCGCTCAGCGGCCGGTGCTGTGGGAGGCGAGCGCCTCGGAGACCGCGCGGACGCTGCGTGCGATGTGCTGGAGCTGCATGACCTCGGCGGCGTACAGCTTGATCGTGTGCTCGATCACCGACTCGGGCAGCCCGAGCACGGGCAGTTCGGCGCGCGCGGTCTGCAGGGCCGTCCGTGCCACGCGGATCTCCTGCTGGACCTGGATCTGCGCGTGCCGGGCGAGCAGCACGGGGTGCCGGATCAGGGCCGGGTAGCTGGAGTAGCGGGCCGGGATCAGGTCGCGCAGCCACTTGGTCGCCGAGCGTTCCCAGTCGTAGCTTCCGGGCGTCTTGACCTGGCAGGGCCAGTCGGGGCTGATGCGCGTGGTGGTCAGGGGCATGGCCATCGCTTCCGGTGTGCGTCGTCGTGGGGGTGGTCCGACGGGTTTGGGGCGGCCCCGGTCTAGGGGATGACCGGGGCCGCCACGGGCGCCTCGCCTGGGCGACGCGCCATCGGACACCCCGGGCACCGACGTGGGTAGGGGACGGCGGCTTCGGGTGTCCGTACAAGGGCCCCGGGCGTCAGGAACCGGCGCTGCGGGTGTGTGTGCGTGCGCATCGGCGGTCCGTCGGCTTTCTCGGGGCGGTCCGCGAGCGGTGGGCTCGCGGATGGGTGGAGTGCCCGGAGTCGGCCGGGCGCGATCCGTGAGCAGTATTTATATATGCCGTCGGCTTTGCAAGGCGTATGAAAACATTCATGCGTGCTTTATGGCGGATGATCCCCCTACGTGACGGCTCCCGGTCGGCGGTCCGAAGCGCTCACAGAGCTGGATCGTCAGTCCTTCAGGAAGAACTGCTGCTGGTCGGCGACCTGTTCGTACTTCTCCAGACGGCCCTGCGTGCGCTCGGGATCGGCGTCGGTCATGGCCTGGAGCAGTGCCGCGGCCATCACACCGGGCGCGGAGTAGGAGTCGAAGACCAGGCGGGAGCCGGTGCCGGAGGCGAAGACGGCGTCGGCCTCGTCGGCGAGCGGGCCGAGCGCCAGATCGGTGATCAGCGCGACCTTGAGACCCGCCTCGCGCGCGACCCGCAGCGCGGTCAGGGTCTCCTGCGCGTGCCGCGGCATCGCGAACGCCAGCACCCAGGTGCCGCCGGCCTCGCGGGACTGCAGCAGCGCGTCGTAGGCCACGCTGCCGCCCCGGGTCACGAGCCGCACATCGGGGTGGATACGGCGGGCCGCGTAACCGAAGTACTCGGCCAGCGACACCGAGATGCGCAGGCCCAGCACGGTCAGCGGGGTCGAGCGGGACAGCTCCCGGCCGATGTGGATCACCCGGTCGGGGTCGGCGAGGTCGCGGCGCAGGTTCTCCAGGTTCTCGATCTCGGCGTCGATGGCCGCCTGGAGCTCATTGGCGCGGTTCACCTCGCCCGGGGCGCCGGCCAGGGTCGACAGGGAGATCGACTGGAGCTTCTCCCGCAGCGCGGGGTAGCCGCTGAAGCCGACGGCCGCCGCGAAGCGGGTGACCGAGGGCTGGCTGACGCCGACGCGGTCCGCCAGTTCCGTGATCGACAGGAACGCTGCCTCGTTGATGTGCTCGATCAGGTACTGGGCGACACGGCGCTGCCCCGGGGACAGCCGGGGGCCGTCGAAGAGCTCTCTGAGCTGGGAGGTCGGCGCGGCCTCGACCTCCGGGGCGGTCTTGCCCGAAGTGATCGCCGATGCCTGGGCGCGTGCCTGCTGCGGTGAGGGTACTGGCCCGTCAACTTTGTCTCCCACGACCAATCAACATAGCTCACCCACCGCGGTGACCAGGGAGTTGTGATCCGCCGGCCGCCTCACCTGCGATACACGGTGATCGAATCGCCCACTTGATCGATCGCTCTGCTGGTGTCGATCAGTCCGGCCAGCCGGCCGCGTGCCTTGGCGACCGCCGAGTCGGACACGACCAGCAGCCCGTGCACCCGGTCCGGGGGCACCTGGCGCGGATCGTCGCCGTGGACGCCGTAGTACGACGGCACCCCGCTGCCCTTGTAGACCAGCCACACCCGCTCGCCCGGATAGCGCTCCCGGAGCCGGTCGGCGAGCCGGCCCAGATCCTGCCCCCAGTCCACGTTCGAGTCGTGCAGCAGCCGATGCGTGGCCGCCGGCCCGCCGAACGCCTCGTTGGAGTACGGCAGGTAGTACGGGAACGTGCGCAGCGAACTCACCGCCACGCCCAGCACCACGAGCGCGGCCAACGGTCCCGCCCAGCGCCGGCGCAGGGCCGGCACGCACGCCCCCGTCACCGCGAGGAACATCGGCACGAACAGCGCGTACCGCGTTCCGAAGTCCCGCGAGCCCGTCATCGCGGTGGCCAGCAGCACGGCGGGCGGCAGCAGCAGGTACGGCGCCACCGGCCGCAGTCGCCGTACCGCCAGGGCGGCGACGGCACCGGCCGCACCCAGCGCGAGCAGCCCGAGCGGCGTCTTCACCAGGAGGGCGGCCGGCAGGTAGTACCAGCGGGAACCGGTGTAGAGATGTCCGAACAGATAGCCCTGCCACGGGCGGTCCTCCAGGGCGAACTGCATCCCCATCCCGGCCCGGTACGCGGGCGGCAGCGGCAGCAGGCCGGTCAGCCGCGCGCGCAGCCCGTGCACGGACGGCACCGGTTCGGCCGGGTCGAACCGAAGCCGGGGATCGACCACCAGATACGCGGCCCACACCACGGCGCCCGCCACCACCGCCAGGACCACCGCCCCCGCGAGCCCCACCAGTACCTTCCGCCACCGCTCGGTGCCCGGCCGGGCGGCCCGGACCGACACGACCGCGAGCAGCATGACCACCGGGACCGCGGGCAGCGCGCTCATCTTGGTCGCCACGGCCGCCCCCAGGGCACCACCGGCCGGCGGCAGGAACAGCACCGGCCGCCGCCGCGCCCGCCACACCAGCCAGGCCGAGGTCAGCACGAAACCGGCCGCCGGTACGTCCAGCGTCGCCAGCGAGCCGTGCGCGATCACGTCGGGGGAGAAGGCGTACAGCCCGAGCGCCGCCAACCCACCGGCGGTACCGGTCACTTCACGCGCGAACGCCCACACGACGAGCCCGAACACCAGCGTCAGCACGATCACCGGCAACCGCGCCCACAGCATCAGCCGCCAGGGATCGTTCCCGGACTCGTACAGCAGATGCCGGCCCACGTCCTGCTGGGTGCCCGGGTACGGCGGGTCCATGCGCGGGTCCGCCACCGCGACCCCGGCCGCGATCAACAGCTTGCCGAGCGGCGGGTGTTCGGGGTTGTAGCGCAGCCGGTGCTCGTGCAGATAGTCGGTGGCCGTGGCCACGTACACGGGCTCGTCGATGGTGGGCGTCTGCTCGACGGCCGTGGTGATCATCGCCGCGGCCATCTGCGCCAGCAGCAACACCACGACCACGGCCACCAGCCATCGCCTCCGACGGCCCAGCCCGTCGTACGCGGCACGCAGCCGGGCCCGGACAGCGCTCCGGGCGGTCCCGCCGCCGGGCGCATCGGCGGGTCCCCGAGGCGCCACGCCTGCTGATGCCTCAGGTGCCTCAGGTGTCCCTGATACCTCAGGTGTCCCCGGTGCCAGGTCCGTGTGTCCCGTCGTGGCGGCCGCGCGCCGTTCGCTCGCCATCATCCGCCCCTGTGCGTCGTACCGGCAGGCCTTCCGCCGCGTATACGAGTACGGCCCGCGTCCGGCCGGTGTTCACCGCCCCGGAGGCCAAGTGCCCCCGGAACGGGCGAAGTCGGCAAGGGCCCGGAAGTCGTCCTCGCGCAGACCGATCCGCGGGTCGACGTGGTGCAGAAGTCCACGTCCGCGGTGATGGGCGGCCACGTACGCCTGGTCCGGATCACTCTGCTCGTCGTCCACCCAGGCGAAGGAACGGCCGTTGGCGTAGTCCACCACGGGAGCGGTCTTCCAGTGGACTCCGTCGGGGCGGTCCTGGGACAAGGCGTCGCCGAAATCGACGAACGGCAGTTCCGCAAGCCCGAGCACCGGGCCGATCCACCGGTTGGCATCGGTACATGTGGTGGCCCAGCACAGCTCGTAGTCGAGCCGGAGCAGGGCTCGCCCGTGCTCCGGATTGAGCCAGACCCGCAGGGGCCCCCGACGGAGCGAGACTCCTCGATGACCCTCTGGCGCCCCACCGCCCTGGGGCACTCCGAGTGTGGTGTAGCCGTCGGGGCGCCGCTCCGGCCTGGCCGCGTAAGGGTTGAGGGGCCCGTCCACGTCGAGGAACAGCAGTGGTCGGCTCACGATCTCCCCTTATGTGCTGTCCGATGGCGCGCAACTCCTACGGTCCGGCGGTTACGTATCAGGGACGACAACTCGCGGTGATGTGGAAGGGTGAAACCCCAGGTCAGCGGTGTGACGCGGTGGTCTCCGGCTGGATCTGTGCCGATGGCCACAGCGAGCGGGTCGCTCGAAGGCGCATACTGAGCCATGACAAAACCCGCTGCACCGAAGCGTCACTTGCCCACCAGCCCGTTCAAGGCCCCGGTCGCACCGGCTCCCAAGCACTTCGCGATGGGGGACCAGGTCACGCACGACGTGTACGGCCTCGGCCGGGTGATCGGCATCGAGGACGGCATCGCCGCGCTGGTGGATTTCGGCTCGGCGCAGATGCGGATCCTGAGCCCGTACTCCAAGATGACCAAGCTGTAGGACCGCTGTGCCCGGTCACGGCACACCAGGCCCGGTCAGGGACCTGTAACGGAAAAGAGACCTCCCATCGATCTGACGCCGCTGTTCTCCGCTCTGGAGGGGCAACCCCGGTGCTCCGGTTCAGCAACGCCGCCTCCGACGACAAACCCCTTCCAGGCTCCCGACTTCGGGCACGACGAGACCTTGCCCTTCGAGGGCGCGGACGAGTCCGACCCGCGTATGCGTGAGGAGCGGCCCAAGGCGGCTTAGTTCAGGCCTCGATGCCCGGTACCTGGCTCGGGGAGGGCAGCGCGGCTGCCGGCACGATCAGGTCGGCCCGGTCCCGGGTCGTCGTGATCAGGTCGGCGTTGCGCTGGTCCGTGCCCAGGACCCAGGCCACGGCCGTGTCGTGTTCCTTGCCGAACTCCTCGTGCCGGGCCACCAGACGCCGTACGCGCTCCTGCTCGTCGATCTCGCAGAACCACACCTCGTCCAGGCACGGTCGTACCCGGGCCCATGAACCCTCTCGCAGGAGAAGGTAGTTGCCCTCGGTCACCACCAGCCGGGCGGTGGGCGGCACCGGGATGGTTCCGGCGATCGGCTGCTCCAGCACCCGTTCGAAGCCGGGCGCGTAGACCACGTCGTCGGTGTCCTCGTGCAGCCGTCGCAGCAGCGCCGCGTAGCCGGCCGCGTCGAAGGTGTCCGGCGCGCCCTTGCGGTCCCGCAGACCCAGCCGGTCCAACTCGGCGTCGGCGAGGTGGAAGCCGTCCATGGGCACGTGCGCCGCCCAGGGCGGGCCTCCGTCGTTCAGGGCGCGCACCAGGTGTTCGGCCAGCGTCGTCTTGCCCGAGCCCGGACTGCCCGCGATGCCGAGGATCGCGCGCCGGCCGCCCCGGGCGAGGGCACGGGCGCGCAGGAGGAGGTCGTCGAAGGTCAGGGGCACACAGGAGAGTGTGTCACCGGCGAGCCGGGCGGCATACGGTGCGGGTCGGCCGGCCACCCACCGTTCCACCTCCCACCGTTCCACCTTCCGCCGTCGCACCTCCCACCGCACCACCTCCCACCGCCTCGCTGAGCCCACCGGATGTGGCGCTCGCCACTTGTCTGCCCGTTCCGCGCCCCGCGGGGTGGCGTGCAGGGAAGAGTGCCGGGTATGACTCAGCTCGGTCTGCCCGACGCCATCCAGGCCTGCCTCTTCGACCTCGACGGAGTCGTCACCAAGACGGCCGTGGTGCACGCGGCCGCCTGGAAAGAGACCTTCGACGCGTTCCTGCGCGCCCACGAGGGCGCGGGGGCACGGCCGTTCGACGAGGTCGCCGATTACGACGAATACGTCGACGGACGTCCACGCGCCGACGGGGTCCGCGCCTTCCTCGACTCGCGCGGCATCCATCTGCCGGAGGGCAGTCCCGACGATCCACCGGACGCCCTCACCGTGCACGGAATCGGCAACCGCAAGAACGTCCTGTTGCTGGAGAAGATCCGCACCGGCGGGGTCGAGGCCTACGAGGGCACGCTGAGGTATCTGGACGCGGTCCGTGCGCAGGGCCTGCGCACCGCGATCGTGTCCTCCAGCGCCAACTGCCGGGACGTGCTGCGTGCCGTCGGCGCCGAGCACTACTTCGACGTGCGGATCGACGGTGTCGTGGCCGCCGAGCGGCACCTGCCGGGCAAGCCCCACCCCGACACCTTCCTGGCCGCCGCCCGCGACCTCGGCGTCGAACCGGAGCGGGCGGCCGTCTTCGAGGACGCGCTCGCCGGCATGGACGCGGGGCGCGCGGGCGGCTTCGGCTACGTCGTCGGCGTCGACCGCACCGGCCAGGCCGACGCGCTGTACGCGCACGGCGCGAGCGTCGTCGTGAAGGACCTCGCGGAGCTGGGAGGCAAGCGGTGATCACGGACCGGTCCTACACGGTCGAGCCGTGGGCGGTGCGCGAGACGGCACTCGACCTCGGCGTCCTGGCCCAGAGCGAGTCGGTGTTCACGCTGTCCAACGGCCACGTCGGCTGGCGCGGCAACCTGGACGAGGGCGAACCGCACGGGCTGCCGGGCAGCTACCTCAACGGGGTGCACGAGGTGCACCCGCTGCCGTACGCGGAGGCCGGCTACGGCTACCCGGAGTCCGGGCAGACCGTCATCAACGTCACCGACGGCAAGATCCTGCGGCTGCTGGTGGACGACGAGCCGTTCGATCTGCGCTACGGCCGGCTCGTGGCCCATGAACGCGTCCTGGACCTGCGGCGCGGGGTGCTGGAGCGGACCTGCGAGTGGACGTCACCGGCGGGTTCCACGGTCCGGGTGCGCTCCACCCGGCTGGTGTCGCTCACCCAGCGGGCGGTGGCCGCCGTGGCCTACGAGGTGGAGGCCGTGGACCGGCCCAGCCGGATCGTGGTCCAGTCCGAACTGGTCGCCAACGAGAGCCTGCCGGAATCCGACGGCGACCCGCGCACGGCGATGGTGGTGCGCTCGCCGCTGGAGCAGGAGGACGGCTTCGCCTCCGGCAACCGGCTCCGCCTGGTGCACCGCACCCGGCGCAGCGGCCTGCGGGTCGCCGTGGCCGCGGACCACGCCGTCTCCGGTCCCGAACGCACCTCGACGCGCAGCGAGAGCGGCAGCGACGTCGCCCGGCTGACCGTGACCTCGGTGCTGGAGCCGGGCCAGACGCTCCGGGTGGAGAAGCTCGTCGCCCACGGCTGGTCCGCCGCCCGCTCGCTGCCCGCGATGGCCGACCAGGTCGACGCGGCGCTCGCGGCTGCCGCGCACGACGGCTGGCAGGGCCTGCTCGACGACCAGCGGGCCTACCTCGACGACTTCTGGAACGGCGCGGACGTCGAGGTGGACGGCGACGAGGAGATCCAGCAGGCCGTCCGGTTCGCCCTCTTCCATGTGCTGCAGGCAGGGGCGCGCGCCGAGCAGCGGGCGATCCCCGCCAAGGGCCTGACCGGCTCCGGATACGACGGACACGCCTTCTGGGACACCGAGATGTTCGTGCTCCCGGTGCTCACCCACACCGCCCCGGGGGCCGTCGCCGAGGCGCTGCGCTGGCGGTACAACACCCTGGACGCCGCCCGGGAGCGGGCGGCGCAGCTCGGGCTCGGCGGGGCGGCGTTCCCCTGGCGGACCATCGAGGGCTCGGAGGGGTCGGCGTACTGGCCGGCGGGCACCGCCGCCTTCCACGTGAACGCCGACATCGCCGACGCGGTCGTCCGCTACGTCGAGGCCACCGGCGACACCCGCTTCGAACGGGAGACGGGGGTCGAGCTGCTGGTGGAGACGGCCCGGCTGTGGCGCTCGCTCGGCCACCACGACCACCACGGCGTCTTCCACATAGACGGCGTCACCGGCCCCGACGAGTACAGCGCGGTCGCCGACGACAACACCTACACCAACCTGATGGCCCGCCAGAACCTGCTGGCCGCGGCCGACGCCGTCCTGCGGCACCCGCGGGAGGCGGAGCGGCTGCGCGTGGACGAGGAGGAGAGCGCGGGCTGGCGGGACGCGGCCGAGGCGATGCACGTCCCGTACAACGACGAACTCGGGGTGCACGAGCAGCACGCCGGATTCACCCGCTACCAGCGCTGGGACTTCGACGGCACCCGCGCCGACCAGTACCCCCTCCTCCTGCACTTCCCCTACTTCGACCTGTACCGCAAGCAGGTCGTCAAACAGGCCGACCTCGTGCTGGCCATGTACACCTGCGACTCCTTCTTCGGGGAGGAGCAGATCGCCCGCAACTTCGCCTACTACGAGCCGCTGACCGTCCGCGACTCCTCCCTGTCCGCCTGCTGCCAGGCCGTCATCGCCGCCCGCGCGGGCCATCTCGGGCTCGCCTACGCGTACACGACCGAGGCCGCCCTGATGGACCTGCACGACCTGGAGCACAACACCAGGGACGGACTGCACATCGCCTCGCTCGCCGGGACCTGGATGGCACTGGTCGCGGGCTTCGGCGGGCTGCGCCGCGGCGGTGAGGGGCTGGGCTTCGCGCCGCGTCTCCCGGAGCGGCTGCGTCGGCTCGCCTTCCACCTGCAGTTCCGCGGCCGTCGCCTGAGGGTGGAGATCGGCGAGGACAAGGCGACGTACACGCTCCTCGACGGCCCGCCGCTCACCCTGCGCCACCACGGGGAGACGTTCACGGTGCGCACCGAGGAGCCACTGGTGCGCGCCGTACCCCCGCTCCCGTCCCGCCCGGCCCCCGAACAGCCCCTGCACCGGGTGCCGAACGGCGGCTGAACCGCGCGCCGGGGTCCGCTCAGGTACGGCGGTCTCGGGATCGGCGTCCGCTCAGGTCTGGTGGTGCCGGTGTCGACCCCTGCTCAGGTACGGCGGTCTCGGGATCGGCGTCCGTTCAGTGGCGTCGGTGCCGGGGCCGCCGTCCGCTCGGGGCCGCCGGTGCCGGGACCACCGTCCGTTCAGGTCGGCACGCCTCAGATCGGCACGCCCGACAGCAGGCCGAGCAGGTCGCTGGTGGCGTCGGCGGCGCCGAGGGCCGGGAGGGTGCCGAGGGCGAGGACGGCGAGGGCCGCGGACCACAGGTGCGGGGGCGGGGCCGTCTGCAGGGCCGCGATGCGGCGGGTGACGGCGCGGTCGGAGAAGTGCAGGGCGCCGCAGGGGCGGGCGTCGTGCGCGCTGAGCGCGGCGCGGGCCAGCGCTCGGGCGGTGGTGCGACGGTCCCCGACCTCGTCCGCCGCTCGTTCGTCCGCCCACCGCTCCACCAGGAAGGTCACCGCGGAACGGACCGGGCCGAGCAGCGGGTTGGCCGCGGCGGCGAGCCTCGCGGCGGTCACCAGCATGCCGTGCCGGTGCGCGAGATGGGCCCGCTCGTGCGCGAGCAGGACACGGCGCTCGGCCGGCTCCAGCGCGCCCAGCATCGCGGAGGTCACCACGATCCGGCCCGGCCGCCCCGGAACGGCGAACGCCCGCGCCGCCGGCGACGCGGCGACGACCAGTTCGGTGCCGGCCGGATGCCCCGCGCACAGGCTCCGCAGGGCCCGCCGCGTGGCACGCTCACTCCGGACCACCCGGTACACCCGACCGGCGACGACCAGGAGAGCGGCACCGGCCGCGATCCCGATCAGCTCGGGCACGGGGTCGACCAGCCGGCGGCCGTCCTCCCGGGCCTCCGCGACCAGCGGCGGCGCGTCGCCGAGCAGCGCGGTGGCCAGGAGCACCAGCGACCACGTGGTGGCCGCGGCGGTCAGCACGGCCGTCCAGGTCAGCACGCGCGCCGCGAGCGCGGGCGCCATGCGCCGGCCGATCGACGGGCCGACCGCGGCGAGCAGCACGGACAGCAGCAGCGGGGTGTAGACGTCGAAGCTCATACGCCGCCCCCGGCGAGCAGTTCGCGCAGCGCCCGTTCCTCCTCGGGACTCAGACCGGTCACGAACTGCTGGAGCGCCGCGATCGGATCAGGACCCCGGTCCAGGGCCTCGTGCATCGCCTGGGCGGTCAGCTCCGCCGCGTTCTTGGCCGGCCGGTACGCGCCGCGCCGCCCGTCGGCGTCCCGCAACACCAGCCCCTTGTCGTACAGGCGCTTGAGGATGGTGTGCACCGTGTTGTAGGCGAGCCCGCCACCGATGTCGGTCTGGATCTCCGCAGGGGTCAACGGCCGCTCGGTGGCCCAGAGAGCGGCCAGTACCTCGCTCTCCAGCGCCCCGGCGCCGCGCCGCTCCGCCCTGTCGCGGGACCCTGTGCCAGCCATGCCCCAACCTTACAGCGCGTAGGGCCGTCGCCCGGATGGCGGTACGTACCCGGCACGCCCTCGCGATCCACGGTAGTTTGTCCCTGTTTTCCCAGGCCCTCCCCTCTACCCCTACAGACTGTAGGGTGACGATGTCCCTCCATGTCGCAAGAGTCGTAGGAGCTGAGGGGTGATCATGGCCGGCAACCCGCACCCCACCCGGCGCGACCCCGCACGCGCACGGTGGCGGGTACGCATGACTCCTTACGCGGCGGAGGCGGGCGGATGAGCGGGCCCGTCGCGGCGGAGGCGGGCGGATGAGCGGGCCCGTCGCGGCGGAGGCCGCCCGTGACGACGTCCGGTCTCCCGGCAGGCCGCTCGTCGCGTACCCGGTGCGTCTCGCCGCCGTCGTCGGGCGGCGGGCCTGCTGGCAGAGTGCCCTCTGCCTCGCGGTGCTGCTCGGCGCGCTCTACGTGGGCCGGCGGCACTGGTCGGCCGTGCGGACCGGCGCGGGCCGGCTGGCCGTGGCCGACCCGGGGTGGCTGCTCGTCGGCGCGGTCGCCGCCCTGGGCACGTGGGCCGCCTCGGCGCTCGCCCAGCAGGGCGCCGTCACCCTGCGGCTGCCCGGATCGCGGCTGCTCGCAGCGCAGTTCGCGGCCTCGGCCGCCAACCACCTGCTGCCCGCCGGGCTCGGCGCGGGCGCGGTGAACCTCAGGTTCCTGATGCGCTGCGGACTGCCCGCCGGCCGCTCGGCCGGCGCGCTCGCCGTCAAGGCCGGTGCGGGCGCCGTGGCCCGGCTGACCCTGATGGTGCTGCTCACCCTCGCCTGCCCCGGTCTGCTGCGCGTCCCGCACGTCTCCCCGGCCGCGTTCGTCCTCGGGTTCGGCGCCGTCGCCCTGCTCGCCGTGCTCGTGGCCGGACCGCTGTGGGCGCGCTGCCACCGCGCGGTGACGAGCCTGCTGGCCGACATCCGCGCCGTGCACGTCTGCCCCGCCCGCGCGACGGCCCTGTGGGGCGGCTCGTTCGCCTTCGCCGCCCTGCACTGCGCGGTGGTCGTCGCCGTCGCCCAGGCCGTCGAACTGCCCCTGCCCCCGCAGCAGACGGCCCTGCTGTACCTCGCCGCCAGCAGCGCGGCCGCCCTGCTGCCCACCCCGGGCGGCCTCGGCTCGCTGGACGCCGCGCTCGCCTTCGCGCTGACCGCGTCCGGCGCCCCCGCCGCGACCGCCGCGTCCGCCGTCCTCGGCTACCGGCTGCTGACCGTGTGGCTGCCGCTGATGCCGGGCCTGCTGGTGCTGACGGTACTGATGCGCCGCAAGGCCCTGTGAGCGGACGGGAGTTTCCCTCCCGCCCGAACCAGGTAGGACACCGGTGTCCCGGTGCGCCACACAAGGGGGAGTGACATGGCGGAACACGACATCGCGGGCCTGCCGGCCGAGGAGTTCTTCACACCCGGGAGTTCGTCCTTCACCGAGTTCCTGGCCGCCCACCGCCCCGGACTGCTGCCGACCGCACCGCCCTTCCCCGACGGCGTCCGCGCGGCCCCCGACCGGTTCCCGCACGGCACCACCGTGCTCGCCCTGACCTTCCGCGACGGCGTCCTGATCGCCGGCGACCGCCGCGCGACCATGGGCAACCTCATCGCCCAGCGCGACCTGGAGAAGGTCCACCCGACCGACGACCACACCGCCGTCGCCTTCGCCGGCACCGTCGGACTCGCCGTCGACATGGTGAAGCTCTACCGGGTCGAACTGACCCACTTCGAGAAGGTCGAGGGCATCCCCATGTCCCTCAAGGCCAAGGCGACCCGCCTGGCCACCATGATCCGGCAGAACCTCGGACAGGCCATGCAGGGCCTCCCCGTCGTCCCGCTGCTCGTCGGTTACGACCGCACGGCCGGCGAAGGCGGTAACGGCCGCATCTTCGGCTACGACGTCGCCGGCGGCCTGTACGAGAAGCGGGACTTCCACGCCGAGGGTTCCGGCGCCCCGTACGCCCGGGGCGCCCTGAAGAAGCTGTTCGTGCCCGGGATGTCCCGCCGGCAGGCCGCCCCGGCCGCACTGCAGGCGCTCTACGACGCCGCCGACGAGGACTCGGCCACCGGCGGCCCCGACCTGAACCGCCGCATCTACCCGATCCTCGCCGTCATCACCGAGGACGGATTCGAACGGCTGCCGGAGTCGGAGACCGAGGAGCTGAGCCGCGAGACGGTCGCCCAGCGCCAGGACCGCCCGGACGGCCCGCACGCCACTGCCTGAACGGGCCCGAGCGTCTGCCGGTGATCAGGCGGGCCTCGGCCTGAACGCCGCTGTCGGTGACCTGCAAGGACGTCACGGAACAGCGGGCCGTGGAGCAGGCCGCCGTGGAGCAGACCGCCGTGGAGCAGACCGCCGTGGAGCAGACCGCCGTGGAGCAGACCGCCGTGGAGCAGACCGCTGTGGAGCAGACCGGCTGACGGCGTTCACCCGGCGGGCAGGTGGACCACGAAACACGCTCCGGGGGCGTGCCCGGGGTCGTGGGACACCTCACCGCCGGCGGAGCGGGCCAGGCGTCGCGCCAGCGGCAGCCCGAGGCCCGCTCCGCCGTGTCCGTCGCCGGGCTCGGCCCGCTTGCCCGGCTGGAACAGCAGGCCGGCGAAGGACTCGGGAACCCCCGGGCCGTCGTCCGCCACCTCCAGGCGTATCCCGTCGGCGTCCCGGCGCGCCGTCAGCGTGACGGTCGTACGGGCGTAGCGCACGGCGTTGGCGAGCAGCGGGCTGACGATCCGTTCGAGCAGCTCGGGCCGCACGCCCGCCGCGAGCGGCTGTCCGTCGGCGGCGGCAACGTCGACGCGCACCCGGGCGGGGGAGTCCACGGCGGCGGCCAGGTGGTGCAGGACGGGCAGCACACCGGCCGTGCCGGGTGCCGTCGGCACTCCCTCGCGGGCCTCCTGGAGCAGGGTGTCGCAGATGGTCCGCATCGAGTGGGCCGCCTCGGCCACCACCTCGTGCGTGGCCCGGGTCTCCGCCTCCGTCCGGGGCCGTGAACCCCACCAGTCCAGCTCGGCGACGATCCGGCTCAGCGGGGTGCGCAGCTCGTGCGACAACTCGCCGGTCAGCTGCCGCTCGTGCCGCAGCACGGCCCGGATACGGTCCAGCAGGGCGTCCAGCGACGAGCCCAGCGCGGCCAGTTCGGCGGGCCGGCCGGTGCCGGCGAAGCGTTCCCCGGAGGCCACGGCGCTCCACTGCGTCGCCTGGTCCGTCATCGTGCGCACCGGCCGCAGCGCCCGGCCGACCGCGAGCCGGGTCAGCGCGTAGGTGCAGGCCAGCATCAGCGCGTCCAGTGCGAACGAGCCCAGGAGCAGCGTCTCGGCCGAACTCCGGTACGGCGACAGGTCCAGCGCCGTCACCACGGTGGCCGGTGCCCCGTGACCGGGCAGGGGCTCGGCACACAGCCGGACCGGGTCATGGCCGTCGACGGTCGCGCAACGGCGCCCGCCCGCCGCGGTGAGCGTGCCGGCCGTGCGGGTCAGCACGCCGGTGGGGGAGACGGACGGCGGGCTCTCCAGGAGTCTGTGGCCCGTGTAGATCCACGCGTTGCTGTCCAGGAGCCGGTCGTTCGCGGTCTCCAGGACGTGCGCCGTCGGGCCGCGCGAGTCGACCGTGGTGGCGACGGCCGCGGCGCGCGTGCGCAGTTCGTCGTCCGCCTCCCGTTCGAGCCGGTGCCTGGCCACGGTGTTGAAGGCCACCGTGAGGATCAGCATCAGCAGCGCGGCCGTCGTCAGCGCGACGAGCGAGAGGCGCCCACGCAACGTGCGCGGCGCGAGACGGCCGAGGAGGGCAGGGCGCCCGGTGAGGGGAGCGTGCCCTGCGAGGACAGCGCGTCCGGTGAAGGGAGCGTGCCCAGTGAGGGGAGCGTGCCCGGAGTGGGCCGGACGCCCCAGGTGATCGGGGGATGTGTCAGCGGATGTCATACGAGCCTGTGGCCGATCCCGCGTGCGGTGCCGACCGTCAGCTCGCTGCCGGCGGCCCGCAGCTTGCGCCGCAGTCGCGTCAGGTACTGGTCGAGCGTGTTGTCGCTGACCTGCGCTCCTTCCGGCCAGCCCGCCCGTACCAGGTCACGGCGGCGCACGAGCTCGCCGCCGGCCGCCGCGAGCGCGGCCAGCAGCCGGAACTCGGTGGGCGTCAGCTCGATCCGGGTACCGTCGACGCTCGCGCTGTGGCGGACGGCGTCCAGGACCAGGCCGCTCGTGGCGGCGGACGCCCGCGCGGGAGCGGACCGCCGCAGAGCGGCGCGCAGCCGAGCGGCCAGCTCGGCCAGGTGGAACGGCTTGGGCAGATAGTCGTCCCCGCCGGCCGAGAAGCCGGACAGCCGGTCGGTGAGACCGTGCCGCGCGGTCAGGAACACCACCGGGGCGAGGAAGCCGTTCGCGCGCATCGCCTGGCACACGTCCCGGCCGTCCGCGTCGGGCAGCCCGACGTCCAGCACGGCGGCGGCCACGTCGGCGGTGGCCAGCCGCAGGGCGGTGGCGCCGTCGGGCGCGGTCAGCGTGTCGAAGTCCTCGTCGTGCAGGCCGCGCCGCAGCACGTCACGCAGGGCGTGATCGTCCTCGACGACCAGGATCTTGGGGCGCATGGTTCTCCAGCGGCGCGTCGGCCGAGTCGGTGAGGGGCAGGGGGCCGGGCTCGTCCGTGCCGGTGCCGGTGCCGGTGCCGGTGCTGGTGCCCCTGCCACTGACGCTGCCAGTGTCTGTGCCCGTGCCCGTGTCCGTGCCGAATATCAGCCGGTCGGGCAGCCACCAGGCCGCCGCGCACAGGCAGGTGCCCAGCCAGCCGATCGCGAACAGCCAGCCGCCGAGCACGTCGGTGAACCAGTGGACGCCGAGGAAGATCCGGGTCAGACCGACCGCCGCCCCCCAGCAGCCCACCGCCAGGCACAGGGGGAGCCGGCCTCGGGGCATGCGCACGCACAGCGCGAGGATCACCAGACCGGCCGTCAGGGCCGACGTGGTGGTGTGCCCGGAGGGGAAGGACCAGCCGGACGCCTCGGTACGCCAGTACTCGTGCGGCGGGCGGGTCCGGGCGACCAACTGCATGACTCCGTACCGCGCCGCCTGACCGACGGCGAGACACGCGACCCCGAACAGCGCGGCCACCACGCGCCGGCGCCGGGTCCGGCCCGCGAGCAGCCCGGCAAGGGCGACCAGCGCGTAGGGGACGACCCCGGTGCCGGTGTCGGTCAGCCCGCGGGCCAGAGCCTGCGTCACCGGAGTCCGGTGGCCGACGGACCAGTTCAGCAGGCCGTGATCGAGGAAGAGCGGTGCGCCGCCGCGGCCGGAGACGACCAGCGCGAGCACCCCGAACGCGGCCCAGGCGCCGAGCGCGACACTGCCCGCCAGCTCCGCGACGCCCTTGCGGTTCATGACACCCACCGCGTCCGCCGCCCGGCCGCCGTCCGCCGCCTGACCGCCGTCCGCCGCTCCACCGTCGTCCGCGGCTCGGCCCACCCTCCGGGCCGGGGCCCGTACCGCCGCCGCGTCGTCACCGGGCCTCCTTCGCGGCCCGGCGGGAGCGCACCACCTCGGCGGCGAGCGGGATCAGCGACACGAGCACGATGAGGGCGATGACCGGCAGCAGGTACTTGTCGACGTTCGGGATCGAGGAGCCCAGCGCGTATCCGCCGAGGGTGAGACCGAGGCTCCACACCAGGCCGCCGAGGACCTGCCAGAGCGTGAACGTGCGGGCCGGCACGCCGAGCGCGCCCGCCATCGGGTTGAGTACCGTCCGCACCACCGGCACGAAGCGGGCCAGCACGATCGCCTTCGCGTACCCGTAGCGCTCAAGGAGTTCCTCGGCGCGTTGCGCGCCCTCGTGCAGCCGGGCCGACCGGCTGCGGGCCAGGAGCGTTCCACCGGCCTTGCGGCCGATCAGGTACCCGCACTGCGCGCCGGCCAGGGCGCCGACGGCCGCCGCGACGAGCAGTGGCCCGAGGGACAGGTGCACGCTCCGGTCGGAGGTACCGGTGCACAGCAGGCCGGCGGTGAACAGCAGGGAGTCCCCGGGCAGGAAGAAGCCGATCAGCAGGCCGGTCTCGGCGAAGAGCACCACGCCGACGCCGATCACGCCGAAGGCGGCCAGCAGCGAGTTGGCGTCGAGCACGTTGACCGCGAGCTGCGACGTCAGGTCTGAGGGGGTGGCCATCGCCGCACGCCCTTTCCTTCGGCTAGATCCTGCTCCGACTGATTTCGACTACACATTTGTAGACGACCGACTGAACTCTAGACGATCGGAGCCGGGTCGTGGTTCCCGTCCTTCGGCCGCCGGTCGCCGCTTCACCCGCACGGGGGACGCGGGGGGCGCGGGAGGGCGCGCGGGTCTTTTCCTCCTCATGGGGAAGGCCTGTCGCCGCCTTTACTGCACATAGATTGCAAGTGCGGAAGGATGGCGCAAGCTGCGCCGCGCAGCCGTACCCGCACCCACCACCCACATCTGCACCCACACCCACCCACACCCACCCGCACCCACACCACCGAAGGACGACCCACCCGATGACGGCCGCCCCTGGTTCCGCTCCGTCCCTCCCCGCCCAGGCCGAGCGCTCGGCCTGGCAACGCGTCCGGGGCTCCATGACGCGGCAGGAGTGGACCAGGGCCGGCGGGATGGCCGCCTTCGTGCTCGCCCTGCACCTCATCGGCTGGGGCACCCTCGTCGGGATCGTCGCACCACAGCATTTCGAAGCCGGCGGTGGGTCGGCCGCAGGCGCGGCGGACTTCGGCATCGGGATCGGCGTGACCGCCTACACCCTGGGCATGCGGCACGCCTTCGACGCCGACCACATCGCGGCCATCGACAACACCACCCGCAAGCTGATGGGCGAGGGGCAGCGCCCGCTGTCGGTGGGCTTCTGGTTCTCCCTCGGCCACTCCAGCGTCGTCTTCGGCCTCACCCTGCTGCTGTCCCTCGGCATGAAGGCCCTGGCCGGCCCCGTCCGCGACGACAACTCCCGGCTGCACGCCATCACCGGCCTGATCGGCACGGCGGTCTCCGGCGCCTTCCTCTATCTCATCGCCGCGATCAACCTCGTCGTCCTCGCCGGGATCTGGAAGGTGTTCCGCCGGATGCGCACCGGCCGGTACGACGAGGCCGCCCTGGAGGCACACCTCGACAACCGCGGCTTCATGAACCGGCTGCTCGGCAGGGTCACCGGATCCATCACCAAGCCCTGGCAGATGTACCCGCTCGGCCTGCTGTTCGGCCTCGGCTTCGACACGGCGACCGAGATCGCGCTGCTCGTCCTCGCGGGCTCGGGCGCGGCCTCCGGACTGCCCTGGTACGCGATCCTCTGCCTGCCCGTGCTGTTCGCGGCCGGCATGTCCCTGCTGGACACGATCGACGGCTCGTTCATGAACTTCGCCTACGGCTGGGCCTTCTCCAAGCCGGTCCGCAAGGTCTACTACAACCTCACCGTGACCGGCCTGTCCGTCGCCGCCGCCCTCCTCATCGGCACCGTCGAACTCCTCGGCCTCCTCGCCGACGAACTGGACCTCCACGGCCCGTTCTGGGACTGGATCGCCGGGCTCGACCTCAACACCGTCGGCTTCGTCATCGTCGGCCTCTTCGTCGCCACCTGGCTCCTCGCCCTGGTCGTGTGGAAGGCGGCCCGCGTCGAGGAGAAGTGGACGGCGGGCCTGGCAGCCGCCTCGGCCGAGCAGCGGCCCGCCGACTGACCCCGGAGGCGTCCTCACCTCCTGCCACAGACGGCCGACACCCCCTTCCCGGAGGCGGTCGCGGTCGTTTCACTCCTCGAGACGGCCGATCTGCCGCAGCTTGTTGGTCGCGTCCAGCGCGGCCACCTTGTACGACTCCGCGAGCGTCGGATAGTTGAAGACCGCGTCCACCAAGTAGTCCACCGTGCCCCCGCACCCCATCACGGACTGCCCGATGTGGATCAGCTCCGTCGCCCCGGAGCCGAAGCAGTGCACGCCGAGCAGGGTCCGGTCCACCGGGGAGACCAGCAGCTTCAGCATGCCGTGGGAATCGCCGATGATCTGCCCCCGCGCCAGCTCCCGGTAGCGGGCGATGCCCACCTCGAACGGCACCCGGTCCTCGGTGAGCTGGTCCTCGGTCCGGCCGACGAAGCTGATCTCGGGGATCGTGTAGATGCCGATCGGCTGCAGGTTGTGCATCTGCCTGACCGGCTCCCCGCAGGCGTGGTACGCGGCCGCCCGGCCCTGCTCCATCGAGGTCGCGGCGAGCGCCGGGAAGCCGATGACGTCACCGACGGCGTAGATGTGCCCGACCTCGGTGCGGTAGTGCTCGTCGACGCGGATCCGGCCGCGCGCGTCGGCCGTGAGACCCGCCTTGTCCAGGCCGAGACCGGCGGTCAGCCCCTGCCGGCCCGCCGAGTACATGACCGTGTCCGCCGGGATCTTCTTGCCGCTCTCCAGCACGGTCAGGGTGCCCCGCGGATGCCGCTCGACGGCCGCCACGGTCTCCCCGAAGCGGAACGTCACGGCCAGGTCCCGCAGGTGGTACTTGAGGGACTCCACCACCTCGATGTCGCACAGGTCCAGCATTCCGGGCCGCTTCTCGACGACCGTCACCCTGCTGCCCAGCGCGGCGAACATCGAGGCGTACTCCATGCCGATCACGCCCGCGCCCACGATCACCATGGAGCGGGGCACCCTCGCCAGCGAGAGCACGTTGTCGGAGTCCATGATGGTCCGCCCGTCGAACGCCACGCTGTCCGGGCGGGCCGGCCGGGTGCCGGTGGCGATGACGATGTGCTCGGCGCTCAGCAGCCGTTCGTGGCCCGTCACGTCGTCGCGCAGGGCAAGCGTGTGGGGATCGGTGAACCGGGCCGTCCCCGGGAACAGGGTCACCTGGTTGCGGGAGAGCTGGTTGCGGACGACGTCCACCTCGCGGCCGACCACGTGCCGGGTGCGCGCGGTCAGGTCGGCGACGGTGATCTCCTCCTTGAGGCGGTAGCTCTGCCCGTACATGTCACGCTGGGTGAGACCGGTCAGATACAGCACGGCCTCGCGCAGCGTCTTGGACGGGATGGTGCCGGTGTGCAGGGAGACACCGCCGACCATGTCGGGGCGGTCGATGACGGCGACCCGGCGGCCGAGCTTGGCCGCGGCGATGGCGGCCCTCTGCCCGCCGGGTCCGGATCCGATGACGAGCATGTCGAAGTCGGGCACGCTCGGGAGTCTGACAGCCGCTGACACCCCCACGGAAGGCCCCTGCGCCGCACAGTCCCACGGGGCACCGGGCCCGCGTGCGGACCGGCTGCCGCCGCGGTGCAGGGAGCCCGCATGGCCCGGCCACCGACGCGCACGGACCGCCTGCCGGCGCGAACAGAGACCGCTGGCGCCGGGCATACGGACTGGCTGCCGCGCATACGGCCCACCCATGGACTGGCCGCTGACGCGCGCGGACCGACTGCGGGCGCGCACACCGACCGCTGCCGCCGCTCACACCGGCCGGTTACCGGCGCGTACACGGACCGTATGGACCGGCGGTCGACGCGCGCACCGACGGACTACCAGCGCACACGTCACCGGCTACTGGCGCCCACACCCACCGACCGCCCCCGCGCACACCAATGCGCCGAGCGGACCCGGACCCGGAACCGGAGAACCGTTCCCCCGTTCTCCGGAACCCCCTGCGTCCGCTCGGCCGGCCCCCGTTGTCGTGCGATTCCCGGACTGCCCTACGGCAGCAGCTTCTCTATGGCCGCCGGACCCTCGGTCTCCAGCTTGCGACGCGCCCAGTCGAGGTTCTTCGGGGTGACGTCCCTGCCTGCCGCCATCACCACGTCCTCCAGCGTGACGTCTCGCGGGGGAGCGGTGTGAAGCAGGGCGTCCGGGGTGATGTGGTCGTCGGGCGACCGGGATCCTTCGGGTGTTGACGTCGACATGATGCCTCCTCCTCGGTCCGGATGACCGCATCCGTGCCGGTGCCGCCGAACGGGGCACACTCTCACCATTGCCCGCCGCGGCCCACCCTGCATCCCGGGGACGGGGACGCGGCGCGCCGGGCGATGAGTTCCTGCCCAGGCCGGAAGAATTCACGCGCCCCTAAGCTGGATACAGCCCGCCCACCACACCGGGGAGGCCGCAGCGATGGCCGACATCCGCTTCCAGCAGGACCTGTCCGGGATCCCCCGCTACCTGCCGATCGCCGAGCACGGCCTCATCGGCGACCTGCGCACGGTCGCCCTGGTCGGCAGCAACGGCACCATCGACTGGTACTGCTGCCCGTCCTTCGACTCCCCCAGCGTCTTCGCGGCCGTCCTGGACGCCGAGCGCGGCGGACGCTTCGAGCTGGCCGCGGCCGTACCCGCACGCACCAAGCAGTTCTACTTCCCCGACACCAATGTGCTGATCACCCGGTTCTTCACCGAGGACGGCGTCGGGGAGGTGCAGGACTTCATGCCGGTCAGCGGGGCGGAGTGCGGCGCGGCGGTCCGGCACCGGCTGATCCGGCGCGTGGTGTGCGTCCGCGGCACCGTCCCCTTCCGCGCCCTGGTCGCCCCGCGCTTCAACTACGGCGCCGACCGGCACACCGTGGCCGAGCGGGACGGCCTGGTGGTCTTCGAGTCCCCCAAGCTGTCCCTCGCGCTGACCTCCACGGTCGCCCTGGAGCACGACGGCCGGGACACGTGGGCGGACTTCAAGCTGAGCGAGGGCGAGACCGCCGTACTCGCCCTGGACCAGGTCGGCGAACAGGTGGCCCCGCGCGGCTGCGCCCACGCGGAGGCGGAGCACGAGTTCAGCGCGACCGTCGCCTACTGGCGGCGCTGGCTCCAGCAGTCCCGCTACCGGGGCCGCTGGCGCGAGATGGTCCACCGCTCCGCGCTCACGCTCAAGCTCCTCACCTACGCCCCCACCGGCGCCATCGTCGCCGCGCCCACCACCAGCCTGCCCGAGCAGATGGGCGGCGAGCGCAACTGGGACTACCGCTACGTCTGGGTGCGCGACGCCGCCTTCGCCGTCTACGCACTGCTGAGGCTCGGCTTCAGCGGCGAGGCGGAAGCCTTCATGAAGTTCCTGACCACCCACATCAGCCCCGGCGACGGCGCCGCCTCAGGCCCGCTGCAGATCATGTACGGCATCGACGGCCGCACCGAGCTGCCCGAGTGCGAACTGCCCCACCTGGAGGGACACGAGGGATCCGCCCCGGTCCGGGTCGGCAACGCCGCCGCCGACCAGCTCCAGCTCGACATCTACGGCGCCCTGATCGACTCCATCTACCTCTACGACAAGTGGGCCCAGCCCATCTCCAGCGACCAGTGGGACGACGTGTGCCAGCTCGTCGACTGGGTGTGCGACCACTGGGACCAGCCCGACGAGGGCGTGTGGGAGACCCGCGGCGGCCGCAAGAACTTCCTGTACTCGCGCCTGATGTGCTGGGTCGCGATCGAGCGTGCCATCCGCCTCGCCACCCACCGGGGGCTGCCCGCCGACCATCGCCGCTGGCGCCAGGCACGCGACGCCATCTACCGGCGGATCATGGACCGCGGCTGGTCGGAGTCGCGCAGGGCCTTCATGCAGACCGAGGGCGGCGACGTACTCGACGCCTCCGTGCTGATGATGCCGCTCGCCAAGTTCATCGCCCCCACCGACCCGAAGTGGCTGTCCACCCTGGACGCCCTCACCGAGGACCTGGTCTCCGACTCCCTCGTCTACCGCTACGATCCGCAGGCCAGCCCCGACGGCCTGCGCGGCGACGAGGGCACCTTCTCCATCTGCTCCTTCTGGTACGTCGAGGCACTGGTCCGGGCCGGCCGGCTGGACGAGGCCCGGCTCGCCTTCGAGAAGATGCTCACCTACGCCAACCATCTCGGCCTGTACGCCGAGGAGATCGGCCGCACCGGTGAGCAACAGGGCAACTTCCCGCAGGCCTTCACCCACCTGTCCCTGATCAGCGCCGCCTTCAACCTCGACCGCGCCCTCGGCTGACCACGGCCCCGGACCGTCCGGCCCGGACCGTCCCAACCAAGCCCGGACCGGCCTGGCCGAACGGCCCTCACGGCAGCGGCTGCTCAGCCCAGATGATCTTGCCGGTCGGGGTGTAGCGGGTGCCCCAGCGCTCGGCGAGCTGCGCGACCAGGAACAGCCCCCGGCCACCCTCGTCCGTGCTCGCCGCGTACCGCAGATGCGGCGAGGTGGTGCTGTGGTCGGAGACCTCGCAGATCAGCGTGCGAGCGCGCAGCAGCCGTACTCCGATCGGGGGACGTGCGTAGCGGATGGCGTTGGTGACCAGCTCGCTCAGCATCAGCTCGGTCGTGAACGACAGCTCCTCCAGACCCCATGCGGACAGTTTCCGGGTCACCGCGGCCCGTACCTCCGAGACGGCCGCCGGGTCGGACGGCACCTGCCACTCGGCGACCTGGTCGGAGCCGAGGACCCGGGTGCGGGCCACGAGCAGCGCGACGTCGTCGCTGGGCCGGGCCGGGAGCCGGTCGAGCACCGTCCGGCAGGTGTCCTCCGGTGAGGCGTCCCGCGCGCGGCCGAGCGCGTCACGCAGCAGTTCCAGACCCTCGTCGATGTCCCGGTCCCGGTCCTCCACCAGCCCGTCGGTGTACAGCACCAGCCTGCTGCCCTCCGGCAGCTCCAGGTCGACCGTCTCGAACGGCAGCCCGCCCAGGCCCAGCGGAGGCCCGGCCGGCACGTCCGGGAACTCCACACGGCCGTCCGGGAACACCAGCGCGGGCGGCGGATGACCGGCACGGGCGATGGTGCAGCGCCGGGACACCGGGTCGTACACCGCGTACAGACAGGTCGCGCCGGTGACCGCGGCCTCGCCGTCCGCCGGCGTCTCGTCCTGGTCGATACGTCCCACCAACTCGTCCAGCAGGACGAGCAGTTCGTCCGGAGCGAGATCCAGCGAGGAGAAGTTGTGCACCGCGGTCCGCAGCCGGCCCATCGTCGCCGCCGCGTGCAGCCCGTGCCCCACGACGTCGCCCACCACGAGCGCCACCCGGGCGCCCGACAGCGGCAGCACGTCGAACCAGTCGCCGCCCACTCCCGCCTGCGCCGGCAGATACCGGTAGGCGATGTCCAGGGCGTCCTGCTCGGGCAGCGTGCGCGGCAGCAGGCTGCGCTGGAGCGTCACCGCCATGGTGTGCTCGCGGGTGTAGCGGCGGGCGTTGTCGATCGACACGGCGGCCCGCGCGGCCAGTTCCTCGGCGAGGGCCAGTTCCTCCGCGTCGAAGGGCTGCGGCTTCTCCGACCGCCAGAAGGTCGCCACCCCGAGGACCAGGCTGCCCGCCCGCAGCGGCACCGTGATCAGCGAGTGCATGCCGTACGCCACGATCTGCTCGGTGCGCTCCAGGTCCTGCGCCTGCCAGCCGGTCGCCTCCTCCAGCCTGGGCTCCGACACCGACTGCCCTGTCGTCAGGCTGCGGGCCTGCGGCGAGGTCGCCACGAACCGGATGCGCTCGCCCACCGGGTACAGCGGGGCGTCCTTGCGGACACCGGTCAGGGCGGCCCGGCGCAGCGCGGTGCCGGGTTTGGGTTCCTCCCCGTTCAGCACCGCGTCGAACAGGTCCACCGTGGCGAAGTCCGCGAACCGGGGGACGGCGAGTTCCGCCAGCTCCTCGGTCGTCCGGGTGACGTCCAGGCTGGTACCGATGCCGACCCCGGCGTCGTACAGCATGTTCAGCCGCTCGCGTGCCACCTCGGCCCGCCCGGACAGGGCGCGCAGCTCCGTGGAGTCGCGCAGCGTGGTGACGCTGCCGGGCGGGCCGCCGCGCAGGTCGGTGGGGCGCTGGTTGATGGCCAGCAGCCGGTCCTTGACCAGGTGCACCTCGTCGGTGGCGACCCGCCCCGAGGCGAGCAGCCCGGCCGTCTCGTCGTCCAGGCCCAGCTTCAGCACATGCCGCCGCTCGGCGTCCTCGGGCAGCTCCAGCAGCCGCCTGGCCTCGTCGTTGGCCAGCAGCAGCCGGCCGTCGCCGCCGACGATCAGCACACCCTCGCGCACCGCGTGCAGCACCGCGTCGTGGTGCTCGTACATCCGGGTCATCTCGTACGGGCCGAGCCCGTGCGTCTGCCGCAACAGCCGTCTGCTGACCAGGGCGGTGCCGCCGGTGGCCAGCGCGAGGGCCGCGGCAGCGGCCGCGAACAGCAACGGCACCTGCTGCTCGGCGACCCCGCCGACGTGTGCGGTGGTGATGCCGGCCGACACCAGACCGACGACCTTGCCGGCGGAGTCCTTCACCGGCACCACGACCTGCACGAGCGGGCCGAGGGTGCCGTCGACCTCCTCGACGACCGTGCCTCCGGCGAGGGCGGGTCCGATCGTGCCGACGAACTTCTTGCCGATCCGGTCCTGTTTGGGGTGCGTGTAGCGGATGCCGTCCGTGTTCATCACGACGACGAAGTCCACCCCCGATCCCTTGCGGGCGGCCTCGGCGTGCGGCTGGAGGATCGCCGTCGGGTCCGGTGCGCTCAGCGCGGCGGCCGTGCCGGGCGCGTTCGCGAACGTCTCGGCGACGGCGAGGGAGCGGTTGCGGGCCTCCTGGTCGCTGTCGTGCCGTACCTGGAGGACCTGCGCCACCACGGCCGCCACGACCAGCAGCAGCACGATCACCACTTGCAGGACGAACACCTGGCCCGCGACGCTGCGCCCGGTCACCGCCGCGCGCAGCATCCCGGGCCGGGCGCCGCTCGCACCGTCCCCGTCCGGCCGGTCTGGTCTGTCCGGCCCGCCCGGTCTCGGCGCGGCGACCGGCGGACGCGGCCGCCCGAACGGACGGGGCGGCCGTGTGTCGGGCCGGCCGGGCATTCGGACCATGAGCCATGTCTACACCGCCCGGCCGCGTCAGGCGAGGGAGTTGGCCGAGGTGAGGGTGGGACCGGAGAGTTCCGGAGGCGGGGAGCAGGGCGCGGACGGTGACCCGGTCGGCTCACTCCCGCACCACTGCCTCACCCGAGTGGCGGGCCCCCGAAAGGACTCCTGGTCATGGACGACGTGACGCCGCGTGCGCAACGCGATGCCGCGTGCGCAACGCGATGCCGCGTGCGCAACGCGATGCCGCGTGCGCAACGCGATGCCGCGTGCGCAACGCGATGCCGCGTGCACGACGCGGGGGCGCCGGCGAGACCGCACCCTTCGTCAGGCCTGGAGGACGTCACCCGTCTGGTCGCCTTTCCTGCGGACGGGCCTCACCGCGGCGAACCTCCACCGCGACCAGGGGAGTTGAGCCCGTCACCCGTCACCCGTCACCCGTCACCCGCCACCTGTCGCAGTCCGTACGGGCAGGCCGCAGCACCAGGTGGCCGTCCTCGCGGGCGGTCGCCATGGCGAACGGCCCATCGTGCGGCATGCGGCATGCGGCATGCGGCATGCGGCATGCGGCATGGCAGGGCCGGGGCCGTGAGGCGGGGTGTACCGGTGTTCAGAACTCGCCGGTCTCCGTCGGCAGCGGCCGGGCGGCGCGCAGGCTGCGCAGGGCGAGGAGGAGGACGCCGATGTCGTCCAGGTAGACCGGATCGGGCAGCAGGTCGGTGGGCAGGACGAGGTAGAGGACCGCGCCCCAGAAGACCCAGCGCGGCCCGGTCGGCAGCCCCGCCCGCCGCAGGGTGCGCCGGGCGCGGACCAGCCGTACCAGCAGGACGACGGCGCCGGTCAGCAGCAGTACCGCGACGACGACGGCGGCGGCGATCAACAGCTGGATCGTGGTCGTGTCCATGCGGTCCCGGTCTCCGGTCCTTCCTCGGGTCCGGCGGGCGCCGGACCGTTCTCCCTCACGAGTCTGCGCCCGTCCCGGTTACGACGGCCGGTCGGCGCCGTCGGTTCTGTCGTGGCCGCCGGGCGCGTCGTCCGGCGGCGGTGCCGCACGTGGTGTCCTGGGCGAGAATTTGAGCCGCTCGAACGTCCGCGTCAGCTGGTGCAGCGCGGAGGGCGTCCGCGTGGCGTCGGGACGCTGATGCGGCAACGGCAATGCCGGGGCGGGCTGGTCGCGGTAGGCGGCGAGCGCCTCGTGGGCCTCCTCGGCAGCCTGCCGGTAGAGGTCCCGGGACTTCGTCATGGCCTCCAGCGCATCGGCGTACATCGCCACCCGCCGGCGTTCGCGCTCCAGCTCCTCCCGGACGGTCAAGAGCGTCCAGTTCTCGCGCAGATCCGTCAGCGCCTGCGCCATGTCCCGCGGCATGGGCCGGGGAAGGGCGACGAAGTGCCGTACGGCGCCGAAGAGTTCGGTGGGCTCGGAGCCGTCGAGGAAGACGCTGCGCACGCTGTACGTCCCGCGGTCGTAGCCGTCCGGCGCGGGGTCCGGGGCCAGCAGGACCGCTCCACCGCGCGGCACCTCGACGTCCAGAACCTTGAGCGCCCAGTTCACGGCACGCAGTTGCTGCGGTGCGGCGCGGTGCTCCAGCACGCGGTGGCGCAGCCCCGGCGGCAGCAGTCGCGCCAGGGGCAGCCTGCCGCGCTCGTCGGGGGTCATCGCCTCGTGCACGACCAGGTTGACGCACCAGGCCTCGCGGGCGGCCTCCCGCAACAGGCGCCGCATCTCCTTGTCGTCCTCGGGCAGCGCGTTGGCCTGCCGGAAACGCAGGCCGGCGACGGTGGGGTGGTGGTCCCAGTCACCGTCGTAGCCCGGCGCCGAGCCGCCCTCCGGCCAGAACAGGGTGGCCGGCGAGGGCCACGCCTCGTCCCACGGCTGCTCCGCCTCGGCGACGAGCGTCCATGCGTACCCCTCGGGGCGGCTCTGCCACGGTACGAGGGTGAGCCGGGCGCGCACCATGACCGTGCCGACGGCACGCCAGCGCGCCTCGAAGATCCGGTGTTCGGAGCCCTCGGGCATGAGCGGCTCGGCGAAGTCGTCGATGTCCCCGCCCTCCCTGTGCCGGCGCAGGGTGCGGCGGACGACGTCCTCGGTGGCGGGGCCCGTGTGGCGGCCGCGGGCCGCCCACAGGGTCCCGGGAATGGCGGCGCGGTCGGTGGCGGAGTTCGACATGAGCCAATCTGCTGATGGGGGCGGATGCGTCCTCCAGTATCACCGCTCGGGGACGTGGCGGGTCGGCCGGGGCCCGCGGGCGGCGCGTCGCGCAGGGTGCGGCGGACTTCGCGCCCACTCGATATATATCGGCTGCCGAGATATCATGGTCGTATGGCATCGAGGAACATGACCCGAGCGGCGTTCTTCGTCCTCACCGCTCTCGCCGACCAGCCGCGGCACGGCTACGGCATCCTGCGCGAGGTGGAGGAACTGTCCGACGGGGAGGTGCGGTTGAGGGTCGGCACCCTGTACGGGGTGCTGGACCGGCTCACCGCCGACGGACTGATCGTGCTGGACCGGGAGGAGGTGCGCCAGGGCCGCCTGCGGCGGTACTACCGGCTCACCGAGGACGGGGTGGCCGCGCTCGACGCGGAGGCGGAACGCATGGCCGCCGGCGCCGGAGCCGCCAAGCGGCGCATCGCCCAGGGCCGCCGCGCAGGCGCCCCGGCCCGTCCGGGCGGTCCGGCCGGTCCAGTCGATCCGGTCGATCCGGCCGCCGGGTCCTCGACCGGCCTCGAACCCCCCACGGCGCCCGGACTCGCGGGAGGCTTCGCATGACCACGCTGCTGGAAACCCGCTACCGGGCCGTTCTCCGCCTGCTTCCCGCCTACTACCGGCGTGACCGGGAGGAGGAGATGGTCGAGACGTACTTGTGGGACGTCGACCAGGACACCCAGGACCAGAGCCGTCCCACCGTGGGCGAGGTGGCGAGCATCGCGGCCCTCGCCGTGCGCAGCCGGCTCGGGGCGCCGGGCGCACCCCGCCGCTACGCCACCCTCGGCTCGGCCGTCCGCCTTTTCGCCCTGTCCGCCGTCCTGCTCCAGGCGGCCTCGGCGGTCGTCGAACTCGTCCTGGAAGTGGCCTGGGCGATCGGCCGGGGCGGGGCGGGCCGGCACATGGTCCTGTCGGATTTCACCGACCACGGCGTCCTTGCCGGGGCGGTCAACGCCGCGCAGTGGTTCCTGCCGCTGCTGTGGACGGTCGCGTACTTCGCCCTCCTCCACGACCGCCGCCGGCTCGCCGGGGTCAGCGCCCTGATCGCCGCACTGCCCACCCTCTGGCCCCTGTTCGGCCCGCTCGTGAGCGACACGGCTCCGTCGGACCCGGTGTTCGCCGTCGTGTTCGCGCTGTTCGCCTGGCTGCCGGCCCTCGCCCTGTGCGCCGCCCACCACCGCGACGCACCCCCGGCCCGGCTGCCCGCAGGCTCACCCGGGCTGGTCTTCATGGCCGGCTGCGTGGTGATGGGCATGTCCATCGTGCTGCTTCCCGCCTTCCCCGACCTGGCCTGGGCGCCCGCGAACTGCTTCGTCGTCGGCGCGCTCGGCTGGCTGCTGTGGCGGGCCCGCCGGGAGGAAGGCACCACGTCGGACGGCGCTCGGCCGGGCGGTGCTCCGTCGGACGGCGCTCGGTCGGACGGTGTTCTGTCGGGCGGTGCTCCGGCCGGTGGCGCGTTCGCGCTGGCCGCGCTCGGACTGCTCGTCCTCGTCGTGCGGATCGTGAGCCTCTATCCCTGGCTCCACGTGCCCGTACCCGGCGCCTTCATCGGCGGTGCCCTCGCCCAGGCCGCCGCGCTCGCACTGCTCACCCTCGCCCTGGCGGTGGTCGGCCGCCGGGATCTCGCCGCACGCTGACTCGGCTGACTCGGCTGACTCGGCTGACTCGGCGGACCCGGGTCGGTGCGGGTGTGGGCGGTGCCTCATCGGATGAACCGGATCTGCGGGTAGCGGGCTGAGGGGCGCTGGAGCAGGTGGTTGTCGAGGTGGCGCAGATGAAGATCGAAGAATGCTCGTACGTAGTCGCGTTGCGCGTGGATGGCACGGTGCGGGGCGAGGGCGCCGATTGCCTGCGTCACCTGGCTCGGCGTCAGCCCGAGGACGGGCGCGGCCTGGGGCAGCAGTGTTTCCAGGTCGGTGAACGAGGTGTGGGTGGAGCCGATGAGGGCCAGTTCGCGTTTCCAGCCGTACTGGCTGATCCAGAACCGGTCCCAGCTGGGATCCTCCGGGCCTGGGCCGGGGTCGCTGCCGAAGAGGAGGAACGGCCGGTCGGTGCCGGTGGTGACGGGTGCCAGGAGGCTGCCGTCCAGGTCGATGCCCGCCCGCAGGCGCCGGTCGGCACGGAGGGCTGCAGCGGCTGTGGCGCCGCCGAGGGAGTGGCCGAGCATGCCGACGCGGGACAGGTCGAACGCGCCGGCGAGGGTGGGTGGCAGGGGTCGACGTTCGGCGTCGGTGTCGTGTCCGGCGTCGAGCGCGGTGAGCTGGTCCAGCACGAACCGGGTGTCCGCGGTGCGGACAGCGAGGGCCTTGGCGATCAGGGCGTCGTCGATGTCGCCGGTAAGGGCGAAGGTCTCCACCCGGCCGCCGGGAAACTCGACGTGGTCGGCGTCGTAGGTGTGGTCGATGGCCACGACCAGGTAGCCGTGGCTGGCCAGTTCCTCGATCAGAACAGTGCCGAGGCTGCGGTTGCCGTACAGGCCCGGCGAGTACAGGACGATCGGCCTCCCGCGCCGGCCGTGGTCCACCGGTGCGGCCAGGTGGGCGTGCGTGGTCGGTAACAGCAGCGTGCCGGACGGGATGCCCTGTTCCCGCTCGAAGAAGGGGACGGTGCCGGGTGACATCCACGGCGCGGGCGGGTGGCCACGGGTGGCGCGTGCCGGGTACCAGAGCTGGATCATGAGTTCCCGAGCCGGGCGGGAATCCTGCCAGGGGTCGACGCGCGCGCGGTCGACCAGGTGCAACGAGACCGTGCCCAGGGGGTGCGGGCCGGTTGGCGCGGGCAGGCGAAGCCGCACCGGAGCCGGCGTGGGGCCGGCGGCGATCGGCGAGATCGCGGAGGGGCGCGACCGGGCGGATGCGGCGGTGGCCATCGAAACGGAAGTGATGGCTGACGCCAACGCCGCAGCGGTACGGAGCAGTGCTCGGCGGGTCGGGAGCTGTCTCTCGTCCAACATGGCCAAAATGTAAGGTGACCTTTCCATCAAGTAAAGGTTGCTTGACGTGATGGAAAGGTCACCTTACATTCGTTGCATGACAAAACAGGTACAGCAGGACCAGGTGACGCGCGCGGCTCGCCGCGCTGTACTCATCGACGGCATACCCGTGTCCGCCTTGGGCGTGGTAGCCCTGGCCCTGGGTAGCAACCCCGATCCGAGCACCGCCCAGAAGGCCTGGTGGATCGCGACCACCGCCGTCTTCACCCTCGCGATCGCCCGGGTGCTGCTGCGGGCCTTCCGGCGCACGGACGAATACCTGCGCAGGATTCAGCTGGAGAGCATGGCCATCGCCTTCGCCGCAGTCCTCGTGGGGCTGCAAGCGGCTACCCTGCTCGATGCCGCTGGCATCATCCAGCTCCATCAGCTCGCGCAGGTGATCCTCCTCGGCGGCGTGGCCATCTGGATGACGATCGCCGACCCGCGTACCCGCCTGAACCGGTGACGGCACACTGTGAAGAACCGACTACGTGAACTGCGTGCGGCTCGACGGTGGAGCCAGGCCGACCTGGCCGACCGGTGCCGAGTCTCCCGGCAGGCCATCAACGCGATCGAAACCGAGCGGCACGACCCCAGCCTGCCTCTGGCGTTCACCATCGCTGACGTCTTCGGCCTGACCATCGAGGAAATCTTCCGTCCCGACCGGACGGAAACGACGGACAACCCGGCCTGACATCGCGTCTTCTCGGCCGGACCCTTCGGGGGGCGTGGACGGTGTCGGGCGGTTCCTGGTCCGTGAGTCACCTGGCCCGCGCGCGCTCGCAGGCCGCGCGGGTTCATGGATGGAGAACACCGCCGCAGACCGCGGGTTCATGGACGCAGAACACCGCTGGACCCCGACAAGTCAGACCAAAGTCAGACCAAAGTCAGACCAAAGGCAGGCCTGAGGCGAAGGCGGGCCAGGGGCCCGGTCGAGGTCCAGCGGTGCTGGAGAGGCTGGTGGAGGCGAGACCTACGCGCCGCTCTCCCGGAGCATGTCCTCGCGCTCGACGATCTTCACGCGGTCACGGCCCTGCGGCTCGCCCAGTGCCCGCTCGGCGGCGTCCAGCTTGTACCAGCCCTCCCAGGTGGTGAAGCGGACCTCGCGCTCGGCGAGGAAGGCGTCGACCGCCTCGGGCTCGGGCGAGGAGGGGGTGTGCAGACGGCCGTTCGCGTGGTCGTCCAGCAGGTTGGCCACGGTCTCGTTGGCGTCGCCCTTGGTGTGGCCGATGAGACCGATCGGGCCGCGCCGGATCCAGCCGGTGACGTACGTGGACCGCAGGTGCGCGCCGCTCTCCTCGACGACCCGGCCGCCCTCGTCCGGGACCGTGCCCGAGGCGGTGTCCCACGGCAGTTTGGGCAGTTCCTCGGACAGGTAGCCGACGGCCCGGTAGACCGCGGTGACGTCCCAGTCCTTGAACTCGCCGGTGCCCTTGACGTTGCCGGTGCCGTCGAGGGCCGTGCGCTCGGTGCGCAGCCCGACGACCTCGCCGTCCTCGCCGAGGATCTCGGCGGGCGACTCGAAGAAGTGCAGGAACAGTTTGTGCGGCCGGTCGCCGATGTCGCGGATCGCCCAGTTCTCCAGGGTCTTGGCGACCATGTCGGCCTGCTTGTTGCCGCGCCGGGTCTCGATCGAGCCCTTGTCGTAGTCGATGTCCTCGGGGTCGACGATGACCTCGATGGTGGGGGAGTGGTCCAGCTCCCGCAGCTCCATCGGGGAGAACTTCGCCTGCGCCGGACCACGGCGGCCGAAGACGTGGATCTCCAGCGCCTTGTTCGCCTTCAGGCCGTCGTAGACGTTCGCCGGGATCTCGGTCGGCAGCAGTTCGTCCGCCGTCTTGGCGAGGATGCGGGCCACGTCGAGGGCCACGTTGCCGACGCCGAGCACGGCGACCTTCTCGGCCTCCAGCGGCCACGTGCGCGGCACGTCCGGGTGACCGTCGTACCAGGACACGAAGTCCGCGGCGCCGTGGGAGCCGGCCAGGTCGATGCCGGGTATGGACAGCTGGCGGTCGGCCATGGCGCCGGTGGAGAAGATCACCGCGTCGTAGAACGCGCGCAGGTCGTCCAGGCTGATGTCGGTCGGGTAGTCGACGTTGCCGAACAGGCGGATCTGCGGCTTGTCGAGCACCTGGTGCAGGGCGGTGATGATGCCCTTGATGCGCGGGTGGTCGGGGGCGACGCCGTACCGGATCAGGCCGAACGGGGCGGGCATCCGCTCGAAGAGGTCGATGGACACGCCGGGGCCGGCGGCCACCTCGGACTTGAGCAGGGCGTCGGCGGCGTAGATCCCGGCGGGGCCGGCTCCGACGATGGCTACCCGCAGGGGGCGCGGCATGATCAGTTCCCTTCGAGCGTGAAACAGGCGACTCGTCGGAAACCCTAAGCTAAGGCAGCCCTAAGTTAGTACGCGGGTCCGGTCTATGACCTCATAAGTCGATCTTATGCCATGTCCAGGTGTCACTTATGGGGCCGGGTGTGTTCGTACGGGGAGCGGGCGGGGGAGGTCAACAGAGTTCGGCGGAACAGGCGTTGCCCGGAGCCGTGGCGTCCGGCCCCGGAGGGTGGCGCACGTCGCACGTCACGCGGGCCGGATCACCCGGTGGATCGCCCGCTCGCCGGCGCCGTGGACCGACTCCTCGCGGATGGACGACCCCGGGCCCGGGGCGTGCACCATCATGCCGTCGCCGACGTACAGGCCCACGTGCCGGTCGTCGTCGAAGAACAGCACCAGGTCACCGGGCCGGACCGCTTCGAGCGTCACCGGGGTTCCGGCGAGCGCCTGCCGGTGCGCGGCTCGCGGCAGCGTGACGCCCGCCGCCTTCCAGGCGCCCTGGGTGAGGCTGGAGCAGTCGTAGGAGTCCGGCCCGGTCGCTCCCCAGACGCAGGGCTTCCCGATCTGCGCCCGTGCGAAGGCGATGGCCTTGGCGGCTCGTGCGAGGGGGGTGGGGGCGGTGGTGGTCGTCGCGGGCGGCGTGGTCGGCGTGGTCCACGCGTCCGGCGTGGTCCACGCGTCCTGCGCGGGTGGGATCTGCGCGGGTGGGATCTGTGCGGGCGTGGGTTCCGCGAGCGGGGTGTGGGGTGCTGGGGGAAGGGTCCCCGGTGGAGTGGTGTGCCTGGACAGCAGAGCCTGGGCGACGACGAGCTTGCGCCGGTTGCCCGCCTTGAAGTCCGGTAGCCCTGCCGATCGCCCTGCGGGCAGCGGGGCGGGGCGTCGGCCCGTCAGACCCGCGCCGCCCGCCTCCAGGGCGAGCGGTGGTCGTCTTCCGCCGAGTTCCGGGGAGTTCGCGGGCGGGGCGGGCAAGGCGGGCCGATCGGTCGTCGTGATCTCCCGCTCACCGGCCGGGCGCCCGATGGCCGACCGGTCCCCGCCGCGAGCCGGAGCCGCGGGGGCGGCGGGCAGGGCGGCCAGGTCGGGCTTGGCGGTCGAGGCGGGCAGTCGGTCGGCCGGGAGAACCGCGGGCACCGTGGGGCCGTACTTCGCGCGGGCCGCGTCGAACCACTGCCGGGCCACCGCGTCGAGCACGGGATCCGAGGGACGGTCCTGCCGACGCGCGGGCGGCGCGGCCCTCCTGCGCGTGGCCATCGCCGTCGCCCGGGTCGCGTTGAAGTTCCCCGTCGCCCTCTCGGCCCGGTCGTAGAGGGAGTCGATCCGCTGCCGCACCTCGTCGTGCTCCGGCGCCATGGGAGACGTCTCCTTCCTTGCCCCGTAAGGCAGTCGGGCCGACCTGCGGCCGCGCGGCCTGGCGTCAACC
This sequence comes from Streptomyces sp. NPDC048297, assembly GCF_043201585.1. NCBI lineage: Bacteria > Bacillati > Actinomycetota > Actinomycetes > Kitasatosporales > Streptomycetaceae > Streptomyces > Streptomyces sp. NPDC048297. The sequence continues at coordinate 236,411 of NZ_JBICZA010000002.1, read as the reverse complement.
TAACGAACTCGTGTCCCTCGTGTGAAGGTTGACGAGGGGAATGCCCGACGCGTGCGTGCGATGCCCGCCGTTGCGTTCGTCAGGTGACCCGGAGAGTCCGCTTGGCCAGCTCGTACGCCGGCAGCATCGCCTCGTGCTCCTCGGTGTCCATCCCACCGAGGTGCAGCACGACCGGGCCGTCGGGGGTGGCGACGGAGAGGGCGCGCTCCTTCTTGGTCTCGTCCAGGAGCTTGCTCGTGTAGAGGTACTCCACCTCCACACCGGCGACGCCACCACCCGTCTTCACGTCGCGGTACCGCTCCTCGCTGACGTTGTCCTCGGCGGCGACGAACGCGCGCAGCACACTCCGCGCGTCCGCGTCGCCCGGCTCGCCGGTCCACACGCGCAGGAAGCCGATGTGGCCTGCGGGCTTGGCGTCGATCTCGCAGGCGGCGGTCACCGGGCCCTGACGCAGCAGACTGTCGGCGAGCGCCTTGGAGAGGCCGCCATCGGGTCCGTCCGACGCCTTGGCCGACTCCTCGCCGGTGTCGATGCTCTCGGCCTTCCAGTGCCGGGCGACCGCGAAACTGACAGGCAGTTCGCAGGCCGAATCCGCGGCGCCGACCGTGCCACCGCTTTCCGCGGCCGTCCCCTTGCCCCCCGCGCCGTCCGCTGTCGCCGTCGCCGCCGCGCTCGCGGAAGCCTTCCGGTCACCGTCCGACGACTGCCCACAGCCTGCCAGCACCGCCGTCAGCACCACCGCCTGAACCGCCACCCCGACCCCGTACCCTACCCTGACCTGCACCGTTGTCTCCCCTCCTGTTCGGATCGGTCACTGTAACCGAGGGGAACGGCATCGCCCTGTGCGAGGCGGCGTATGCGAGATGCCGGACGCTTCAGGTCGGCTCGCGGCGGCAGTGCAGGAAGAGGTGGGGTTCGGGGACGGCGTCGGGGTGGGCCGGGGAGAAGAGGGCGTGTTCCTCGGCCAGCACCGTCAGGCCCGCCTGCGCCGCGAGGCGGACGAAGTCCCCGGCGGCGAAGCTTGTCACCCGCACCGGCTGCCCCATGAACACCCCGTCGACGGCCTCCAGATCGAGGGGCACGGTGGCCAGCACGGCGAGCCCGCCGGGCCGCAACGCACGCGCCACCCCGCTCACGACGGCCGACTGCTCGGCGCGGGTCATCTGCAGCAGGGAGAAGTACACGCACGCCGCGTCGAACGAGCCCTCGGCAAGCGGCAGTTCACGGATGTCGGCGAGCCGGAACTCGGCTTCGGGCACCTGCCGGGCGGCGAGGTCCACCATGACCGGTGAGACGTCGATGCCGAGCACGCGGTGTCCCGCCGCCGCGAGGGTCTGTGCGGTCGGCCGTCCCGTTCCGCTGCCCACGTCCAGCACCCGGCTACCCGGCGCGAGCCGCTCCAGCAGCCACCGGAGCGAGGCCTGGTGCGCCTCGGAGGAGGCGAACGCCTTCTCGTAGTCGAGTCCCAGCGCGTCGAACACCACGGCAGCCGGTGCCCGGCGGTCGTCCTCGGCCACGACGTCTCCTCTCGTCCGTCCCGACGGGTGCGCGCCCCGATGGGTGTGCGTCCTGTACGGGTATGTGTCCTGTACGGGTGTGCGTCCCGTACGGGGACCGTGTTCCGGCAGGTGTCGGCATCCTCGCAGTCCGGCCGGGAGCCGACAACGGTGCGTCGATCCGGGCACCGTTTGCGGGCCGTCGCGCCGGCAGGGCAGGGTTTCGGGCGTGCCTACCTTGCTGATCGTGCATCACACCCCGTCGCCCAACTGCCAGGCGCTGTTCGAGGCCGTCGTGTCCGGCGCGACCACACCGGAGATCGAGGGTGTCCGCGTCGTGCGCCGCGCCGCCCTGTCCGCCACCGCCTCCGACGTCCTCGACGCCGACGGCTGTCTCCTCGGCACCCCGGCGAACCTCGGCTATATGTCCGGTGCCCTCAAGCACTTCTTCGACCAGATCTACTACCCGTGCCTGGACCAGACCCAGGGCCGGCCCTTCGGCTACTACGTCCACGGCGGCAACGACGTCACCGGCGCGGTCCGCGCCATCGAGGCCATCACCACAGGCCTGGGATGGCGCCGTGCGGCCGAGCCGGTGACCGTCATCGGTGAGCCCGGCAAGGACGATGTCCAGGCCTGCTGGGAACTGGGGGCCACGGTCGCGGCCGGGCTGATGGACGTGGGGTGAAGCGACGGAGGCGAGGTGAACCGATGGGCGCGGGGTGAGAGGGGGCGGGTAGCCCGTTCGGCCCATCGGCGGCAAGGTGGAGTGTGTGGCGGTTATGCGGATGCCATATGCCACCAGAACTCCCGAGAGGGTCCTCTGCCCGGGGGATGGAGGTGCGGGCGCGGTGTCTCTCGCCCACGATGGGACCGAGGCCGCGCCCCGCAGGACGCGGTCGCACCCTGTCGCACGTCGTCGAGTCGAGGAGCGTCGGATGCGAGCGGACGGCCACGCACCCGGTCGGCCAGGGCGGCCCAGGCAGGACGGGCGGCCCGGACAGGACGGGAAGGACGAGCGGGACGCCCGGGAACTGCTGCGCCGGTGCGCGCAGGACGTCGTCGAGGTCGCCGAGGGCATTCGCGCGGTGTCCGCGCGGACCGGCAGCACGCTGTTCGCGCCGTCCCTGACCGGGGCGGCGCGCCGGCATCCCCGTACCGGCCTGGCCGCGCAGTGGGCGCTGCTGCGGGCCCTGACGAGCAAGCGGGGTCTTGGCGACTCGGCGATCGCCGCCCCCAAGGGCATACGGCACGTTCTCGGCGCGGCCGGGGAGGTGCTGGGCAGGGAGAGCCTGGCCGCGATGGTGGGGGTCACCTCGCTGCGGCTGGGGATCGCCGCCGTGCTGGTCGACCACCCCGAGCTGGAACGCGACCCGGGCATGCGCCGGCTGACCAACGCCCTCACCACCGACCGTCCCCCGGCGGCCGTACGCGCCCTGCGCGGTCTGTTCAGGGACCCGGGTGCCCAGCGAGCCCTGTCCGGGCTCGCCCCGCTGATGGCCGAACTCCTCACCGTCCGCGCCCTGTTGGACGAGGAACCGGACGCCTCCCGCTATGCGCAGACAAACGTGCACACAGGCACAGCCACAGGCGCGGGCACAGGCACAGGTACAGACACGGGCACGGCCCGAGGCGAGGGTGCCGCCGACGCCGTCGACCTCACCGACCAGGAGAAGCAGACCATCGCCACCGAAGGCTCCTTCCTGGGCTTCCTGCGCAACATCGAGACGCTCTCCACCGACGGGCGCATCCTCGTACAGAACGTGCGTGGCCGGGACGGCGTCGTCCGGTACGTCGTCCAGGTCCCCGGCATGGCCCCCGGCCGCCCCCGCAACGACTCCCCGCCGGACCTCGTCGGCGCCTGGCGCAACCTCTTCATGGCCGACTCGCCCGGCACCCGCTCCATCCTGCGGGCCCTCGAAGCCCACGGGATCCCGCGCGGCGCCGACCTCGCCCTGATCGGGCACGGCGAGGGCGGCATCGCGCTGATGAACGTCGCACGCGACGACGCGTTCTGCCGCGCCTACCGGGTCACCCACCTGGTCGCCGTCGGTGCCCCGGCCGACGGCAGGAAGCCCGCCGATCCGCGCACCTGGGTCGCCCGCATCACCAATCAGCACGACATCGTGCCCGTCCTCGACGGCAGGGACACGGACTCCGCGACCGACCCGCACCCGAACCGGTACGACGTCCACTACGCGGGCCCCACCCACGAGTTCCCGCTCACCCACATGCTGCGCGAGTACATCGAGCACCTGCGCACCGTCGTCCCCGAGGCCCGCAAGGACGTCGACGAGGCGCTCGGCGGATACCGCGGCCCCGTCGTGCGCACCCAGGCCTACCGGCTCAAGGACCGCGCCCGCCCGCCGGAGGGCTACCCCTTCCTCACCGTGCCCACCACCTCCGTCGCCACCACGGCCGGCCCGGTCGACGTGCCGGTCCGCTACTACGACTCCTCCGCCGCCCACCTGTGCTATCGCGTCGACGCGGGCACCGTACGGTCTCTCCTGCCCGACGTCACCTGGATGGTGCCCAGCAGGCTGCGCGGCAGGGCGCTGGCCGTGCTCTCCCTGTACGAGCACCGGTGCACCACCATCGGCCCGTACGCCGAGATCGCCCTGTCGGTCCTGGTGGACGACCTGTGGCGGCCACGCCCACGGGACATCGCCGGCGACCTGCTGCGCCGCGTCGACCTGCGCCGTACCGGCCGTCAGATCCTCTCGCTCGCCGTCACCAGCGAGGAGGCCCGTACGGTCGCCCGGGAGATCTGGGGCCAGCCCGCTGTCCGCACCACGGCCGAGGCGGACCTCATCGGCCGGGACCTCCGCTTCATGTCGCCCGACCTCGGCATCACCGTCGAGGGCCGCCTCGGACCGGGCATCCGCTGCCCCGAGGCGGACTGGGTCCTGTACGGGCGGCGCGACCGGAGCACCGTACGCACCCTGGTCCGCGCCCACGGGCACCTGCGGCTGCACACCGGAGCCGGCGTGCTCCCGCGCCTGGACACCGCCGCCGCCGAACCCATGGCCGGGCACCTGCGCCGGCTGGGCATCAGCGGCGCCCGGCCGCTCTTCGTCCTGTCCTGCCCGCAGTTCATGGCCCACCGCAGCGCCGGCGCCGTCCTGCCACGCTGAACCCCCGAGGGGCCCGGGATCGCCACCAATCCATACGACCGTCACCAGCTCATACGACCGCCACCAGCTCAGACGACCGCCACCAGCTCAGACGACCGCCACCAGCTCAGACGACCGCCACCAGCCCATACGACCGCCACCAACACGCGCGACCGGGAGCAGCCATGGTGACCGAGACCCTCGAAACGATCCCGTCGACCGGCGAACTCCTCGACCGCGTGGCCACCTTGCGCACCGACGCCGCCCTGATGGACGGCTACGCGCAGCGGTTGCTCGCCACCGCCGGGGCACTCACCGACCGCGCGGTGGCGCCGGTGTGGGGCCGGCCCACGCTGGAACAGCAGGCGGCCGCCTGCACCACGGCGGCGGAGCAACTGCGCACCGCCGCCGAGGCGTTGCTCGCCCATATGCGGGCCGGCGGCTGACCGCGAACGTTCCCGCATACGGGTGGTCGCGCGGGCCGTACTGGGCCGAACGAGTCGTGGCGGCCCGTCGCGGGCGGTCGGCGCCCGGATAATCACCGCTCATGCAGCTCGTGAAAGCAGCAGGCCGCGCGACGCGGCGCGCCCCGGTGGCCGTCACCGGGCTGGGACTGGTCACGCCGGCCGGTGTCGGCCGGGACGCGGCGTGGGCAGGCCTGTGTGCCGGGGAGTCCACCGCGACCGTCGACCCGGGCCTGGACGGGCTGCCCGTGGCCTTCTCCTGCCAGGTACCCGCGCTGGACACGGCCGGCCTGCTCGGCCACCGGCTCAGCCGCCGCCTGGACCGCTTCACCACCTTCGCGCTGCTCGCCGCGCGGGAAGCCGTCGCCGACGCCCGGCTCGTCCCCGACGGCTGGGACGGTGCCCGGCTCCCGCCGGACTGCTGGGACGGCGCCCGGGTCGGTGTCGTCATGGGCGTCGGCACCGGCTCCATGCAGGGCTGGCAGGCCGAGTTCGACCGGCTCGCCGACCAGGTGCCCGAACGGGTCTCGCCGCTGGCGCTGCCGCGCAGTGTGCCCAACATGGCAGCCGCCGAGATCGCCCTGGACCTCGGCGCGACGGGCCCCAACATGGTCGTCAGCACGGCCTGCGCCTCCGGGACCAGCGCGCTCGGCCTGGCCCGGGACTGGCTGCTGTCCGGTGCCTGTGACCTCGTTCTCGCCGGAGGCAGCGAGTCGGCACGGCTGCGGATGACCGCGGCCTGCTTCGCCCAGATGCGCGCCCTGTCCCGCCGCGCCGACAGCCCGCACGCGGCCTCCCGGCCGTTCGACCGGGACCGCGACGGCTTCGTCCTCGGCGAGGGCGCCGCCGTCCTCGTCCTGGAGCGTACGGCCGACGCCCGCGCCCGGGGCACCCGGCCCGTGGCCCTGCTCTCCGGGTTCGGCGCCTCCTGCGACGCCCACCACTTCACGGCCCCGCACCCGGACGGCGACGGCGCCGCCCGCGCCATCCGCGGCGCGCTCGCCGACGCCGGACTGGAACCCGAGGACGTCGACCACGTCAACGCGCACGGCACCGCCACCCCGCAGGGCGACGCGGCCGAGCACAACGCGCTGCACCAGGTCTTCCGCCGGCCCCCGCCCGTCACCGCCGTCAAGGGCACGATCGGGCACGCCATCGGCGGCGCCGGAGCCATCGAGGCGGCCTGCACCGTACTGACCCTGCGCCACCAGCTGATCCCGCCCACCGCCAACCTGGACACCCTGGACCCGGCGATGGACCTGGACGTCGTCACCAAGGTGCCTCGCCCGCAGCGGATACGAGCCGCTGTCAGCAACTCCTTCGGTTTCGGCGGCCAGAACGCCGTGCTCGCCTTCACCGCCGTGGACTGACCCTCGCCGTGGCCCGACCTCCGCGGCGGGATGCCCTCTGCCGTGGACCGACCTCCGCAGCGGACTGCCCTCCGCCGTGGCCCGCCCACCGCCGTGGCTTCCCTCCGCCGTGAACTGCCCCCGCCCCCGCGGACATGCCCCCGCCGAAAGGATCCCCTTGTCCTTGCCGGAGTCCTCGCAATCCACTGCGCCGGTCGGCCGCGGGCGGTCCTGGCCGAGCGGCGAGCAGTTCATGATCGGAGTGTTCGTCGGCGTACCGTTCCTGGCGCTCCTCGCCGCCGTGCCCCTCGCCTGGCGGCACGGGCTGAGCCCCACGGACCTCGCGCTCGCCGTCGCCTTCTACCTCGTCAGCGGCCTCGGCATCACCGTCGGGTTCCACCGGCACTTCACCCATGGCTCGTTCAAGGCCCGCCGGCCGCTGCGGATCGCCCTCGCCGTGGCCGGGTCGCTCGCCGTGCAGGGCCCGCTGCTCACCTGGGTCGCCGACCACCGCAAGCACCACCGCTACTCCGACCGCGACGGCGACCCGCACTCGCCCTGGCGCTACGGCCGTTCCCCGCGCGCCCTCGCCAAGGGCATGCTCCACGCCCACCTGGGCTGGCTCTTCGACACCGAGCACGCCTCGCCCCGCCGGTACGCACCCGACCTCGTCCGGGACCGCACGCTGATGCTGGTCTCCCGGCGCTTCGGTGTCCTGGTCCTCGTCTCGCTCGCGCTGCCGGCGCTGCTGGGCGGGGCGCTGACCTGCTCCTGGCAGGGCGCGCTGAGCGCGTTCTTCTGGGCCGGGCTGGTCCGCGTCTGCCTGGTGCACCATGTCACCTGGTCCATCAACTCCATCTGCCACGCCGCCGGTTCGCAGCCCTTCCGCAGCCGGGACCGCTCGGGCAACGTGTGGTGGCTGGCCCCGCTGTCCCTGGGCGAGTCCTGGCACAACCTCCACCACGCCGACCCCACCAGCGCCCGGCACGGCGTGCTGACCGGACAACTCGACGCGAGCGCCCGCCTGATCCGCTGGTTCGAGCGCCTCGGCTGGGCGTACGACGTGCGCTGGCCGGACCGCCGCCGCCTCGGTGTCCGCCACCAGGAGCACCCGGCCGGGCAGACCGCTGCGCCCGCGTCGGCGGCGGTCTGCTCGCCGGACCCCGGTGGCGGGCCCGGACCGGTAGCGTGAGCCCATGTACACCACGCGAGTCACCCGGCGGGTGCAGGCGCCCGCGACAGCCGTGTACGAGGCCCTGGTAGATCCCGACGCACTCGCCGCCTGGCGGGTCCCCGAGAACATGACCTCCCACGTGCACACCTTCGAGGTCCGCGAGGGCGGTGCCTTCCGGATCTCCCTCACCTACGACGACCCGGCCGACACCGGCAAGTCCGGCGGGCACACGGACACCTACCACGGGCACTTCGCGAAACTCGTCCCCGGCGTCCAGGTGGTGGAGGTGTTCGCGTTCGAGACGGGCGACGCGGCCGTGCGCGGCACGATGACCATGACGACGACGCTCACCGGGACGGACGACGGCGCCACCGAGGTCGAGATGGTGCACGAAGGCGTCCCGGACGGCGTCCCCCCGGCCGACAACGAACTGGGCATGCGCATGGCCGTCGACCATCTCGCCCGGCTGGTCGAGGGACGGAACCCGCCGAAGGCCTGAGCGGAACCGGCCCAGGGCCTGAGCGGAACCGGCCGGAGGCCTGAGCGGAACAGGCCGGAGGCTCTGGCCGAGGTGGCCGAGGTGGCCGAGGTGGCTGGAAAGGCCGGGAACGGGGCTGGAATCCGGCACAACCTTTCGCGTTGCGCCAAGCGCGGGAATCGCGCGGAAAGAAGGTGGGCAGACGCGGAACCGGGGGCAGGGGAATGTGGTCTTAAAGGCCGTCGACGGCCGGGATCGGTCCGGTCGCGAAGAATCCGGGGGAATGACGCACATGTCCATTCGTCGCCGCAAGACCCTGCTGACCGCTGTCGCCCTGACCGCCGGCCTGACCCTCGGCGCCGTCACGCCCGCCCTCGCCGGCACCGCCGCGAGCCACACCACCCGCGCCGCCGCCGTGTCCTCCGCCCAGGGCGACCCGCGCAACGTCACCCAGCGCGTGGCGGACTTCTACGGCGCCTACATCGACTCCGTCTGGGCCGACGAGGACCCGGCCGCCGCCGCGAACGCCAAGGCGCTGCGCGCCTTCTACCTCTCCTCCGCCGCGCAGAAGAAGGTCAACGCGTACGAGAAGAAGAACCACGCCGACGGCATCCTGTTCGCGCAGAACGTGCCGGTGAAGTGGAAGGTCGCCTACACCGGTTCCGGCGCGGGCCACGCCACCAGCAGGGTCACCCTCACCTGGAGCGACGGCAGTCACCCGGAGGTCACCAGGATCGACGTCCTGTCCGACCTGAAGACCCTGAAGATCACCGACCTGAAGCCGGTGCGCTGACCGGCCGACGGACGCGCGCTCCCGCCCCGCCCCCACCCGGGGCGGGGCTCGCGACCGCCCGGCTCACCCTCACACGGGATCACACGGGATCACACCGGATCACACCGGATCACACGGGGCTGCCCGGTTCCGCTCAGGCCCGGCCGTGCGGGGCGTACGGCCGGGGCAGGCGCATTCCGCGGTCGGCCATGATCTGCCGTACCCGGTCGGGGTAGTCGGTGATGATCCCGTCGGCGCCGAAGCCCATCAGCTTCTCCACGGTGGCCGGGTCGTCGCAGGTCCAGGGGACCACCTTGAGGCCGCGGGCGTGGGCCTCGGCGACCATCGCCGCGTCCGAGTAGAAGCGGAAGCCGGGGTCGCCCACCTTTCCGTTCTGCGGGAAGCCGTAGTTGGGTGAGAGGGTCGTGACACCCGGGACAGCCGCGGCCGCCTTCACGAAGTCGCCGTCGTAGTCGTCGGCGTCGATCCCGCCCAGCCACGGGGACGCGCCGGGCTGCCCGACCTGCAGGAAGTCGTAGTTGGTCAGGGCGACCAGCGGCCACTTCGGCGCCAGGCGGTGCATCGCCTTCAGCGCGCCCCAGTCGAAGGACTGGATGGTGACCTGGCGCTCGATGCCGGAGCGGTGGATCTCCTCGTACACCCGGCGGACGAACAGCTCGCGCGGCGCGGTCTGCTCGGGCGCGCCCGCCTCGACCTTGGTCTCGATGTTCAGCGCGACCTGGTGCGCGTGATAGCTCTTCACCAGGTTCAGGACGTCCTTCAGCTCGACCATGCGGAAGCCCTTGACGACCTCCTGGTCCGGGAACCCGGGCAGTCGCTGGTAGCCGCAGTCCAGCGTCTTGATCTGGGCGAGCGTCAGGTCCTTGATGAACTTGCCGACGTACGGGTACCGCGGGTCACCGGGGGTGACCGGGCCGGTGTCGCGGCACTTGACGCCGCTGATCTGCCGGTCGTGGTTGACGACGACCTTGAGGTCCTTGGTGACATGGGTGTCCAGCTCCAGCGTGGACACCCCGAGGCGCAGGGCCTTGCCGAAGCCCTCCAGCGACTCCTCGGTGGTCATGCCGAGGCCGCCGCGGTGTGCCTGGAGGTCGAAACGGGCCTGGGGGCCGAAACGGGCCTGCGGCGGGTCGTCCTGTGCCGCGTGTGCGGTGACCGGGAGCGCGAGGGCCGGCAGCAGGGCCAGACCGGTGAGCAGATGGCGTAGGGACATGCGCGGATTTTCGCAACGCCCGGGACAGCCGGGCCGCTCACGAACTGAACTTTGACGCAAAGGCAGTTGAACGCGCGTGGCATCGCCCGCCCCGTCACCCCACCCGCCCCGTCGTCCCGCCCGCCCCGTCACCCTGTCCGTCCCGTCCCGCCCCCTCACCCCGCCCCGGACGGAGTCCCGCTGTTGTGCCGCAGGGTGTCGCCGGAGTGGTCGCGGCCGTGGTGGTGGCGGCGCCGCTCCGTGGTGGCGGTGCGGTGCAGGGCGATGAGCGCGGCGTCGTCGCCGAGCCGGCCGCCGGCGTGGGCGAGCAGGTCCCGGCGCAGATGGTGCATGAGCGCCTCGGGGGAGTTGTCCGTCCACCGGGCGACCCGGTCGGCCAGCGGATAGAACCGGCCGTGCGCGTCGCGGGCCTCGATGACGCCGTCCGTGTACAGCAGCAGCGTGTCCCCGGGTTCGAAGGCGAACACGTCCAGGGTGTGCTCGGCGGTCCCGTACACCCCGAGGGGCGGCGAGGGGTGCAGGCTCGGGACGGTGACCGCGTTCCCGGGGCTCAGCAGCAGGGGCGGGGGGTGGCCGCAGCTGGTCATCAGGGTGATCGGGCTGTGGTCCGGGATCTCCACCAGCAGCGCGGTGGCGAACCGCTCGCCCGCCTCCTCCGCGGGCTCCAGCTCGGCGGCGTACCGGGTGATGCTCTGGTCCAGCGTCGAGGCCAGATCCGTCAGCTCCAGATGGCGGTGGGCGCTCTCGCGGAACGCGCCGAGCAGCAGCGCGGCCTCCCCGATGGCGGACAGGCCCTTGCCGCGTACGTCGCCGATCAGGACCCGGATCCCCTCGTCGCACTGGGTCGCCGCGTAGAGGTCGCCGCCGATCTGCGCCTCGTCCTCGGCGGCGAGGTAGAGGGACGCGATCCGCAGCTGCCCGATCTGTTCCGGCAGCGGCCACATCAGCACGTGCTGCGCCGCCTCGGCGACCGTGCGGACCTGCGCCAGCTGGGCCAGCCGGCGTTGGCGTACGACGCTGTAGACGACGCACATCGCCGAGAGCACGGCGAGGGTGATGATCTGCACGATGTGGTTGGTCGTGGCGATCCCGCCGTGGGTGACGGCGATGAGCGTCTGGGCGGCGACCGCGAGGGCGCCGACGAAGGCGGTGGTCCGCGGGCCGGCGAACGAGGGGGTCAGGGCCGGTGCGATGACCAGGGCCGGGCCCAGGTGGACGTCCGTGGGCGTGCGCAGGTCCACCACCGTGATCACCACGATGAGCAGGGTCGGGAGCAGCGGCAGTGCGTGTGCCGACCGCCATGGCTGCCGCGGCCAGGCACCACGCGCGCGGACCTTCATGCCACCAGCGTGCGCCAGCACACGACGGACGGCACACGGAGGGAACGCGGCGCACATCACACGGAAGAATTGGAATCGGGCATTCCGGGCCCGACTTCGATTCCCGGATATCGGACGTTGATCATGTTGCCTTCGTTTCGCCTATCCGATAGCGTCATTCACCGTTCAATCATGTGTCGTTCATGGTGATTGACCTGAGAAGTCAAGGTCATTGGTGATCGGGGCGAATCCGGTTCAACCGAAATCGCAGCATTTAGCGTGCTGTGTCATGACACAGACGGCAGTGCGGCCCGCGGCCGACGACACAGCATCCGGTGACGACGGGGTACGGGGCAAGGGCCTCGGCGGCAATTCCATCGGCCTGCTCGGCAGTGCGGTCATCGGCGTGTCCACCGTGGCGCCGGTCTACTGCCTCACCTCCACGCTCGGCTCCACCGCGGGCGAGGTCGGCCTGCACATGCCGGCCGTGTTCCTCGCCGGCTTCCTGCCGATGCTGCTGGTCGCCTTCGCCTACCGGGAGCTGAACAAGGCCGTCCCGGACTGCGGCACCTCGTTCACCTGGACCGTCAAGGCGTTCGGGCCGCACGTCGGCTGGATGTGCGGCTGGGGCCTGGTCATCGCCACGGTGATCGTGCTGTCCAACCTCGCCGGCGTCGCCACGTCCTACTTCTGGCTGCTGGCCGGGGAACTCACCGGCAGCGGCGCGGTCGCCGACCTGGACGGGAACAAGGCGGTGCACATCGTCACCTGTCTGGCGCTGATCGCGGCGGCCACCGCGATCAGCTACCGGGGCATGACGACGACGAAGGGCGTGCAGTACGCGCTGGTCGGACTCCAGCTCATGGTGCTCGCCCTCTTCGTCGTCCTCGCCCTCGGCAAGGCGCACTCCGGCGCCTTCGCGGGCCACGCCGACTTCTCCTGGTCCTGGCTGAACCCCTTCGCGGTGAAGTCCTTCGCCTCCTTCAGCGCCGGACTCTCGCTGTCGATCTTCATGTACTGGGGCTGGGACACCTGCCTGACCGCCAACGAGGAGACGATCGGCAGCGAGAAGACGCCCGGCCGGGCCGCCCTCATCGCCATGGTGGTCCTCGTCGGCTCCTACCTGACCACCGCGGTCGCCGCCCAGATGGCCGTCGGCTCGGGCACCCACGGCCTGGGCCTCGCCAACCCGGACACCTCCGACAACGTCTTCGCCGCGCTCGCCGGCCCGGTGATGGGCCATGCCCTCGGCATCCTGCTCTTCGTCGCCGTCCTCGCCTCGGCCGCGGCCAGCCTCCAGACCACGTTCATCCCGGTCGCCCGCACGGTCCTCGCCATGTCGGCCTACCAGGCGCTGCCCGCCTCCTACGCGCGCGTGCACGAGCGCTTCAAGACCCCCGGCCGGGCCACCGTCACCGCCGGCGTCGCCACCGGCGTCTTCTACACCGTCATGACGCTGCTGAGCGAGCACGTCCTCGTCGACACCATCTACGCGCTCGGCCTGATGATCTGCTTCTACTACGCGCTGACGGCCTTCTCCTGCGCCTGGTACTTCCGCCGCGACCTGACCGGCTCCGTGCGCGACGCCCTGTTCAAGGGCGTCTTCCCGGTCCTCGGCGGCCTCCTGCTCACCGCCGTGTTCGGCAAGACCCTCCACGACATGTGGAACCCGGCCTACGGCAGCGGTTCCGCCGTCCTCGGCGTGGGCTCGGTCTTCGTCATCGGCGTCGGACTGCTGCTGCTCGGTGTCGTCATCCTGCTGGTGATGCGCCGCCGCAGCCCGGCCTTCTTCCGCGGCGAGGTCCTCACCGCAGGGACCCCGGCTCTGGTCGTCGCGGACTGACCGGCGCCGGGGCAGTTCCCCGCCCGGCGCTCAGCCGTTGACCGAGCGCATCCCCGCCTCGTCGTAGCGCTCGCCCTTCACCTGGGGCAGCTCGGCGTCGATGCGGGCGAGGTCCTCCTTCGTCAGCTCGATACCGACCGCGCCAGCGTTCTGCTCCAGGTAGGTGCGGCGCTTGGTCCCCGGGATCGGGACCAGATTCTCGCCCTGCGCCAGGACCCAGGCGATCGCCAGTTGCGCGGGGGTGACGTCCTTCTCGGCGGCGATCTCCTTCACCTTCGCCGCCAGCCGCTGGTTCGCGTCGATGTTGGCATCGGTGAAGCGGGGGCTGCTGCGGCGGTAGTCGTTCTCGTCCAGCTCCTGCGCGGAGGAGAAGCGGCCGGCCAGGAAGCCGCGGCCGAGCGGGGAGTAGGGCACGAAGCCGATGCCGAGTTCCCGGCAGGCGGGCAGCACCTCGGCCTCCACGTCCCGCGACCACAGCGAGTACTCGCTCTGCACGGCCGTGACCGGGTGGACGGCGTTCGCGCGCCGGATGGTGTCCGCGCTCGCCTCGCTCAGACCGATGTGCCGCACCTTGCCCTCGGCGACCAGCTCGGCGAGCGCGCCGACCGTCTCCTCGATGGGCACCTTCGGGTCGACCCGGTGCTGGTAGTACAGGTCGATGTGATCGGTGCCGAGGCGCCGCAGCGAGCCGTGGATCGAGCTGCGGACGTGCTCGGCCGAGCCGTCCTGCGGGCCGACCGTGCTCATGTCGCCCGGAACCGCGTCGTCCATCCGGTAGTTGAACTTCGTGGCGATCACGTACTCGTCGCGGTGCCCCCGGATCGCCTCGCCGACCAGGGACTCGTTGGTGAGGGGACCGTAGAGCTGCGCGGTGTCGAGGAAGTCGACGCCGAGCTCCAGGGCGCGCCGGATGGTGGCGATGCCCTCGCCCTGGTCGGTCGTGCCGTAGAAGGCGGACATTCCCATGCAGCCGAGGCCGATGGCCGATACCTGAAGATCCCGCAGACTGCGCTGTCGCATGTCGTGTTCCAGCCTTTCCCGCACTCTCGATGGTCGTCCCCCGCGCACGAAGCCCTCCATCCATCTAGCGACGGATCGCGCGCACCGGCATCCCGTGGCCGTGTCCCGTGGCCATATCCCGTGGCCGCATGCCACGGCGGCGCCGGGGCGGTGCGGGCTGTGTGCGCCGGGTCGGTCACGACGCTATGACCTGGAGTGCACTCGAAGTCAACCGCGGGCGGCGGGTCAGGGCCAGGACGTCCGGGGTCAGGGCCAGGACGTCCGCGAGAGGACGTCCGCGAGGGCGGCCGGGTTGCCCGGCCGGCAGCCGATTCTTGTCACGGTGGCGCACCGGTGACGGATCTTGACGCCCGGCTCCGGGATCGCTGAACTGGGACAGCCGGAAGCGGGGCAAAGGGGGGGCGATGCACGCGACGGGGGAAACAGGTGGAGTGGCGAGGGGAACGGGGGAAACGGAGGAAGCGGCGGGGGAAACAGGGGAAGGGGAGCCGGAGGCGACGGGCCGTCGTCCCTCATGAGCGGCCACGGGCACAGGGAGCCGGCCGGCTCGGTGCTCGCGCGTCTCGCCCGCTTCACCGGGCGCACGCTGAGAGGCGAGTGGAACGCCATCGTCGTCACCCCGGTACGATGCCTCGCGCACCGGGGGCTGTCCGCACTGGTGCTGGCGTTCGTCGCCGCGGGCGGTGTCGTCTTCTTCCACGACCTCGCCCAGCATCCCGCCGGGGCCCGATGGGTGCGGCGACTGGGCGGCGTCACCGCCGACCTGCCGCTGTGGCTGTCCCTGCTGCGCACCCCGGTGTCGCTGTACGTCCCGGCACTCGACCTGCCGGTGTGGGCGGGCATCACCCAGCTGTTCCTCGCCTTCGCCCTCGCCGAACTCCTCCTCGGCCGGGCCCGGACGCTCGCCGTCGCCTACCTCACCACGCTGGCCGGAACTCTCACCGCGCGGCTGATGATCGCGCTCGGCCCCGGCTGGTGGGGGTTCGGTCTGTCCGCCGCGTGCGGCCGGGTCCTGGACACCGGGCCCTCCGCCGCCGTCGTCGGCCTGTTCACCTATCTGGCGGTGGTCCGGCGCGCCCCCGTGGTGTTCGCGCTGACCGGCGGATCGATGGTGTGGGAATCGGTCGCCGTCCCCAACCTGGCCGGCCGTGAACATCTGATCGCGGTGGGCGCGGCGATCGTGCTGGGGCTCCTGCACGGCCGCCGCGAGCAGGTGCGAGCCGTCGTACGGTCCCTGGCGCCCACCCGGAAGGCCGAGTCCGCGACGGCGCCCGCACCCCCGCCGGACGGGCCGGGGAAGCCCCCGCAGCCTCGTCAATGTGACCCTTTTCGCACTTCGACCCGTGCCGGTGCCCCCTAATGTTGCCGCGACGTACGGCAGGTCATGGCTGACACCATGGTGCTCGTCGCCGGCAGGCTGAAGGGAATCCAGGATGTTCCGCAAGGTGCTGGTCGCCAACCGTGGAGAGATCGCGATCCGCGCGTTCAGGGCGGGCTACGAACTCGGCGCGCGCACGGTCGCCGTGTTCCCGCACGAGGACCGCAACTCACTCCACCGGCTCAAGGCCGACGAGGCGTACGAGATCGGGGAACCGGGCCACCCCGTGCGGGCGTACCTCTCCGTCGAGGAGATCGTGCGCGCCGCCCGCCGCGCCGGAGCGGACGCCGTCTACCCGGGCTACGGCTTCCTGTCCGAGAACCCCGAACTCGCCCGTGCCTGCGAGGAAGCGGGCATCACCTTCGTCGGGCCGAGCGCGGCCACGCTGGAGCTGACCGGCAACAAGGCCCGCGCGGTCGCCGCCGCCCGTGCGGCGGGCGTGCCCGTCCTCGGCTCCTCCGCGCCCTCCACCGACGTCGACGAACTCGTGCGCGCCGCCGACGAGATCGGCTTCCCCGTCTTCGTCAAGGCGGTCGCGGGCGGCGGCGGACGCGGCATGCGCCGCGTGGAGGACCCCGCGCTGCTGCGCGAGTCCATCGAGGCGGCCTCCCGCGAGGCCGCCTCCGCGTTCGGCGACCCGACCGTCTTCCTGGAGAAGGCCGTCATCGACCCGCGCCACATCGAGGTGCAGATCCTCGCCGACGGCGCGGGCGACGTCATCCACCTCTACGAGCGCGACTGCTCGCTGCAGCGCCGCCACCAGAAGGTCATCGAGCTGGCGCCCGCGCCCAACCTCGACCCCGGACTGCGGGACCGGATCTGCGCCGACGCCGTGCGCTTCGCCCGCGAGATCGGCTACCGCAACGCGGGCACCGTCGAGTTCCTCCTCGACCGCGACGGCAACCACGTCTTCATCGAGATGAACCCGCGCATCCAGGTCGAGCACACGGTCACCGAAGAGGTCACCGACGTCGACCTCGTCCAGTCCCAGATGCGCATCGCCGCCGGCGAGACCCTCGCCGACCTCGGCCTGGCCCAGGACACCGTCAGGCTGCGCGGCGCCGCCCTCCAGTGCCGTATCACCACCGAGGACCCGGCCAACGGCTTCCGCCCGGACACCGGCCGCATCAGCGCCTACCGCTCGCCCGGCGGCTCCGGTATCCGGCTCGACGGCGGAACCACCCACGCCGGTACGGAGATCAGCGCCCACTTCGACTCCATGCTGGTCAAACTCACCTGCCGGGGAAGGGACTTCAAGGCCGCCGTCGGCCGCGCCCGGCGCGCCGTGGCCGAGTTCCGCATCCGCGGCGTGGCCACCAACATCCCCTTCCTCCAGGCGGTGCTGGACGACCCCGACTTCCAGGCCGGGCGGATCACCACCTCCTTCATCGAGGAGCGCCCGCATCTGCTGACCTCGCGCAGCTCGGCCGACCGCGGCACCAAGCTGCTCACCTACCTTGCCGACGTCACCGTCAACAAGCCGCACGGCGAACGCCCGGACCTCCTCGACCCCACCACCAAGCTGCCGCCGCTGCCGGCCGGTGAACCCCCGGTGGGATCACGACAGTTGCTGGTCGACCTCGGCCCCGAGGGCTTCGCCCGGCACCTGCGCGAGTCCCCGGCGCTCGGCGTCACCGACACCACCTTCCGCGACGCCCACCAGTCCCTGCTCGCCACCCGGGTGCGCACCAAGGACCTCCTCGCCGTCGCCCCGGTCGTCGCCCGCACCCTGCCGCAGCTGCTGTCCCTGGAGTGCTGGGGCGGCGCCACCTACGACGTCGCCCTGCGCTTCCTCGCCGAGGACCCCTGGGAGCGGCTGGCCGCACTGCGCGAGGCCGTGCCCAACATCTGCCTCCAGATGCTGCTGCGCGGCCGCAACACCGTCGGCTACACCCCCTATCCGACCGAGGTGACCGACGCCTTCGTGCAGGAGGCCGCGGCCACCGGCATCGACATCTTCCGCATCTTCGACGCGCTCAACGACGTCGGCCAGATGCGGCCCGCGATCGACGCCGTCCGCGAGACCGGCACCGCCGTCGCCGAGGTCGCCCTCTGCTACACCGCCGACCTGAGCGACCCCCGCGAGCGGCTCTACACCCTCGACTACTACCTGCGCCTGGCCGAGCAGATCGCCGAGGCAGGCGCGCACGTCCTGGCGGTCAAGGACATGGCCGGCCTGCTGCGTGCCCCGGCCGCCGCGACGCTGGTCTCCACGCTGCGGCGCGAGTTCGGCCTCCCGGTGCACCTGCACACGCACGACACGGCGGGCGGCCAGCTCGCCACCTACCTCGCCGCGATCCAGGCGGGCGTCGACGCGGTGGACGGCGCGGTGGCCTCCATGGCCGGGACGACCTCGCAGCCCTCGCTGTCCGCGCTCGTCGCCGCCACCGACCACTCCGAGCGGCCCACCGGCCTCGACCTCCAGGCCGTCGGCGACCTGGAGCCGTACTGGGAGGGCGTGCGGAAGATCTACGCGCCGTTCGAGGCGGGCCTCGCCTCCCCGACCGGGCGCGTCTACCACCACGAGATCCCCGGCGGCCAGTTGTCCAACCTGCGCACGCAGGCCGTGGCCCTCGGCCTCGGCGACCGCTTCGAGGACATCGAGGCGATGTACGCCGCCGCCGACCGCATCCTGGGCCGCCTGGTCAAGGTCACCCCGTCGTCCAAGGTGGTCGGCGACCTCGCCCTGCACCTGGTCGGCGCCGGCGTGTCCCCGGCGGACTTCGAGGAGACCCCCGACCGGTTCGACATCCCCGACTCGGTCATCGGCTTCCTGCGCGGCGAGCTGGGCACCCCGCCCGGCGGCTGGCCCGAGCCCTTCCGTACCAAGGCCCTGCGGGGCCGCGGCGAACCCAAGCCGGTCCCCGAACTGTCCACCGAGGACCGCGAGGGCCTGTCCAAGGACCGCCGGGCCACCCTCAACCGGCTGCTGTTCCCCGGCCCGACACGGGAGTTCGACACGCACCGGCAGTCGTTCGGCGACACCGGTGTCCTGGACAGCAAGGCCTTCTTCTACGGTCTGCGGCCGGCCAAGGAGTACGCCGTCGACCTCGAACCGGGCGTCCGGCTGCTGATCGAGCTGCAGGCGGTCGGCGAGGCCGACGAGCGCGGCATGCGCACCGTGATGTCCTCGCTCAACGGCCAGCTGCGCCCCATCCAGGTCCGGGACCGGGCGGCGGCCTCCGACGTGCCGGTGACCGAGAAGGCCGACCGCGCGAACCCGGGCCATGTGCCCGCGCCGTTCGCCGGTGTGGTCACGCTCGCGGTCGCCGAGGGCGACGTGGTGGCGGCCGGGGCGACCGTGGCCACCATCGAGGCGATGAAGATGGAGGCCACGATCACCGCGCCGAAGGCGGGCCGGGTCTCCCGGCTGGCCATCAACCGGATCCAGCAGGTGGAGGGCGGCGATCTGCTGGTGGAGATCGGCTGAGGCGAGCCGAGGTGAGGTCGCCCGCGCGGACCACGGCTCGGCGCCCTCCGGGGCGCGCCCGGGTGAAGCCCGGCCTACCCGCTCAGTTCCACAGCGGGTAGGTCTTGACCTGGGTGAAGCCGTCCGGGCGCGCGTCCGAGTAGGTCAGGCTCATCCGCGTGAAGTGCGTGACGTCCGGGTCCTTCTTCCACGGCTCCGGGCGGTCGAGCCGGACCGTCACCGGGTAGGAGTGGAACGTGCCCGCCGCGCAGTAGGGCTTGCAGTCGTTGACCGCGTTCATCCCCTCGGCGACCGCCCCGCTGTCGGTCCACTTCGTCCAGTTCAGATGCGTGAGGACGCTGTTGCCGTCGCCACAGGCCAGGATGAAGTCCGTCGGGCGCACATGGCGCGCCCACGCGCAGTCCACGAGCACCGGCCGCGGCGCGGGCTCGGCCACGGGCGCGGAGGCGGGCACGGACGGGGATGCGGTGGCGGGCGTGGAAGCGGCCTCGGCCGTGCCGCCGGGCGGACTGGCCGAGGCCGTGGGCATCGCGGCCGTGAGCAGAGCTCCCGCCGCGAGGGTGACTGCCGTTCCCACCAGTGATCCGCGCATGGCCGCTCCCACTCGTCGTGCTGTGTTCCGACCGAGTGGTCACGACGCTACGACCGTCCGTGCGGATCCACCAGTCGCGCAGGTCACACCGCGTGTCACCCGTGCGAGACGGTCAGCTTGTAGAACGCGACCTTGGCTCCCTTCTTGGTGCTGCTGGAGGAGGACTGGTTGTACGACCCGGCCTTGAAGTACTGCTTGTACGACTTGAAGGACGACGGGATGGCGTAGTGGGTCGTGGTGCCGTCGACGGTCAGGTCGATGGTGTTTCCGCCGCTCACGGCGATGGTGTAGCTCCAGGTCTCGCCGATGGCCACATGGCCCACGTCGTGCGAGGTCTGGCCGCCGGACGGCGAGTCCTCGGTGCCGAGCACGATGTCGCCGTTCGCGTGCTGGTACAGCTCCAGCAGCGGCTTCGTGGAGGAGCCACCGGAGCCGAGGTGGATCTGGCCGACGCACACGTTCTTGGTCACCGAGACCGTCCGCAGGGTGGCGCTCATCCGGTGCGAGCCGCTCAGCTTCCAGTCGGCGGGGCTGCCGTCCCGGTTCATCTCCCTCAACTCGGAGCGGGCGTAGTGGGAGTTGGGGGTGGTGACGCCCTTCTCGGGAGCCCAGAAGGTCATCGCGCCGTCGTTCGTGTCGGTGTAGAAGTACGCGTCCTGGTAGCCGTCCGCGCCCTGCAGACGCGAGGAGGGGATGGTGTCCGGGTGGCCGGGGGAGCCGACGGGCTCCTGGAGCTGCCAGGCCGAGAGGTCGAAGTTGCCGCCGGGTGCGGCATCGGGGTCGGCCGCGTCCGCGCTGCCGCAGAGGGCGGTGAGGACGAGGGTGAGTCCCGCGGCGGTCGTCGCCGCGAGAAGCCGGGAACGGGACATGTGGGGGGTCCTTCCACCAGAAGGATGCGCTCACAAGGGTGCGTTCACACGTTCAACGATGCTGTTCAGTTATCTGAACGCTGAACGCATCCTTGTTCGCCCGATGACCCGGAAGGTAGAGCTGGGAACCGGCGCCGTCAAGGGGGTCAGCAGGCGCCCTCGCCCTGCCACGGACCCCACTCGGCGCCGTTCGGCGCCTCGTTCCGGGGCCACCACTTGGCCTTCCGGTTGTGGTGGTCGTACGAGGCCTCGTCCCCGCTCGTGTACACCGTCGTCGCACTCCAGGCCGTCTTGCAGGAGGCGCTCGGCGTCGGGGTCGGCGTCGCCGTGGGGGGCGATGTGGGGGGCGGCGTCGGGGTGGTGGAGGGCAGGGTGGCGCCCGCGAACTTCACCGAGTACGTGGCGAAGTCCCAGGAGTTCTGGGCCACGCCGGAGCAGGTTCCGGGCGTGCGGCCGCCGTTGTCGGGCGGGTCGCACTGCCGGTCGCGTTCAAGGACCGGGACGTGAACCGGTCCATGTGATGACCGGTCGCATAGTCCAACACGGTCTGGAAGTCGCTCCCTTTACCTGGGAACCTCTGCCCGGGGACTCCGCCCAGCCACTCCTGCCCGGCGGTCCCTATGTGAGGCGCACCGTGAAGCCGCGGTCGAGCGGAAGGCTCGGCGTGCTGACCGTCGTCACGCGGGTGTTCGCGTCGAACGACCAGGCAGAGTGCGGGAGTCGGCGCCCGTCGAGGAAGACCTTCGCCGGTGCGGAGTCCCCGTGCACGGTGAACCGGTACGACCGCGCGTCCACCTTGCCCGCGTAGTCACCCCTGCTCGCGCCCACCGAGACGGTCGTTCCCTTCGGGTCCGAGTGCACCGACACCCGCTGGGTCGCAGCCGCGCCCTTGGCGAAGTCACGCGTCACGCCGTCGTCCTCGTACAGCGTGTAGTGACCGGTGCCGTGGGCGGACGGGTACAGGTCCCAGTCCAGCTCGTGCCGGTCACGGCTCTGCCAACTCGTCGTCCTCTTGGGCCATATGGGTACGATCGCACCCTCGCGCACGAACAGCGGGAGCGTGTCCAGCGGCGCGTGGTACCCGTTCAGGGTCGTGGGGCCCCGGTAGGTGCGGCCCGTCCAGTAGTCGGTCCAGGTGCCCTTCGGCAGGTAGATGCCGTCACGGGTGTCGGAGTCCTCGTAGACCGGCGCCACGAGGAAGTCCCGGCCGGACAGGAACTCGTACTTGGCCTGTGCGCCCAGGGTGTTCGGGTCGTCCGGATACTCCAGCCACAGCGGACGCACGGCGCCCACGCCCGTCTTCGCCGCCTGCGCCGACAGCGTGTACATGTACGGCAGCAACCGCTCCTTCAGGTGAAGGTACGTGCGGTTGATGGAGGTGTACGGCTCCCCGTCCAGCCAGGGCTGCTGGTCCGCGGGCTTCTTGGTGGTGATGTCACTGGCCCAGCCGTCCATCGTCATGATGGCCGGAAGGAACGCCTTCCACTGCAGGTCGCGGGCGTACATCTTCGCGTCGTGCCGGTAGATGCTGCCCACGTCACCGGTGTTGTACGCGATGCCGGACATCGTCGCCCCGGCGTACGTCGGGATCTGCCAGCGGATGTAGTCCCAGGACAGCTTCTGGTCGCCGCTCCACAGCACCCCGCAGCGCTGGGCGCCCGCCCAGGACACCGGAAGCCACACGAAGCCGCGCGCGTCGCTGTTGTCCTCGATCCCCTTCTTCGCGGCGTCGCACGCGTCCAGCGCGAACTTGTAGCCGTTGCCCACCCAGGCCACGTCCAGCTTCGCCACCCGCTGGCCCGCCTTGACCTGGTCGGCCAGCGTGTCGATGCCGTTCTGCGTCCACAGGCCGAGTTGTGCGTCGTGGTCCTTGAGGCCCTGAGCGGTCTGCTCCAGGTTCTCGTACCCGCAGCCGTAGCCGTCGTTGACCAGCATCCAGCCGAGCGGCATCTGGTGCTCGGTGTAGCCGTCGGCGATCTTCAGCGCGTCCAGGGTGTGCCGCTCGCCCCGGTTGGCGTTGTGCAGGTAGCAGTCGGAGTCGCCGGGTTCGAGGCCGTACACCGGAGGCATGAAGGGCCTGCCGGTCAACGCCGTGTACTTGCCTATCACTTGCTTGGCGTCGCCGAGGAAGTAGTACGCGTCCAGGCGCCGTTCCTGCTGGCCCGTGGTGACCGGCGCGCCGAAGGTGTAGACGCCGGGCGCGAAGGTGTTGCGGAAGACGCCGTAGCCCGTGCTGGAGAGGTAGAACGGCTGGGAGTTGTTGTAGCCGCCCTCGTTCCAGTCGAAGCTGTTGGCCACGTACATGGTCTGCCCGCGGTGCGAGAAGCTGCCGTTCTGCTCGCCGCCGCCGAAGAACTGTTCGTCCGCGCCCCGCTCCAGGCTCTGCCGCATGCCGCCCGTGGACCAGCGCAGCGGTTTGTCCTCCTGCCAGATCCGGGTGCGGTTGTCGGCCTTGTACAGGCCGAAGCGGAGCGGCTTCTTGTAGACGCGCAGGACGGCCTCGGGGGACCGGATGCCGTAGTAGTCGCCCGCGTCGAAGGACGAGGTGTGCCGCTGGAGAGCCGGCTGCTCGCGCACGATCGCCGTGCCGGCCGGATCGCTCAGCGAGCCCGACGGGTCGGCCTGGAGCCGCAGTTGACCGCCTTCGAGGAAGTCCGCGCGGGCCTTGAGGCCGCCCGCCTCGACGGTGTAGCCGCCGTCCTTGCCCGAGAAGGACGTGAGGTCGCCGGCATCCGTGGTCGAGGGCAGGTAGGCGGTGCCGGCGAAGGAGTTGTCGTGCACGTCGTACGGCACGACCACGACGTGGTACGTCCCTGACGCCCGCGGGATCACCGTGGCCTCGGGGTCGGCGGTGCCGGCGCTGGACGCCACCTGCTTGCCGTTGTCGTCGTAGACGTACATGTCGAAGTCGTCGGAGGGGTGCTCCCATGTGATGGAGAGCGGGACGCCGCCCTCGGGGTTGTCGTCCCAGTAGCCGTCGGGCACCGAGACGGTCAGGTCGAAGCGGTCGCAGACCTTGTTCTCCGGGTCGTCGGCGGCGGCCGGGCAGCTCTCGGTGCCGCCGCCGGTGCCCTCGGGGTAGACCGGGCTCTGCCAGCTGACGCTCGCGTGACCCGGGTCGAGCGTGCCGCCGGCCGTTGTGGCGGCGGCAGCGGTGGGCGCCGGAGCGGCGAGCACGGTCCCGGCCAGGGCGGTCGCCAACCCCAGCGGAACCCAGGCCGGCCACGGCACACGATGTCGGAGTCTTCGCACGGCGGAACAGCTCCTCTCGCACCCTTGCGGACTGACTGTTCTTGCTCTCGCTGTTCCTGCTCTTGTTCTCGCGCTGCTCTTGCCCTTGCACTGCTCTTCTTGTTCTTGCGCCACTCTGCACCGGATGCTTGTTAGCGCTTGAAATAAGCGATATTCGAGCACCTTTGAGCAACTTCACGCATGAGCCTCGGGGTTGGCGCGGGTTCATGTCAATAGCGCGAACGAGAGGGAGGGGTACGTGGCGTCATGTGATGTCGGGTGGTGCCATACATGCTGCCGATCGTGCTTGCCTATGGCGGTATAGTGGTGCCATGATGGCGTCATGGACCTCACGCCGTATGTCGAAAACCTGCGCCGCGAACTCGCGGTGGCCGCCGAAGCGGGCGGGGAGGATGCCCGCGAGCTGGCCGAGCGGCTCACCGCTCCGCTGGAGTCGGCGGCCCGGTTGACCATGCTCAACGTGCTCTCGGCCGCGATGGACGAGATCACCCGCGAGCTCGCCCCCGGCTCGGTCGACGTACGGCTGCGGGGGCTGGACCCCGACTTCGTGGTGACACTGCCGCCTGCCGACAGTGGTGCCATGGAAGCCGCCGCGCCCGTCGAGCCGTTCAAGGCGCCCGCGCCCGCCGACGGCGACGAGGGTGGCACCGCCCGCGTCAACCTGCGGCTGCCGGCGAACCTCAAGGCGCGCGCCGAGGAGGCGGCGAACCGCGAGGGCCTGTCGGTCAACGCCTGGCTCGTGCGGGCCGTGTCGGCCGCGGTCGACGGCGGCACCCGGCCGCATGCGACGGAGAGGATCCGCAGCGTCGGCCAGAGCTTCACGGGCTGGGTGCGCTGAGCGGATCCGGCGACGTCCGCACCGCTTCACCGCACCGCACCGCACCGCTTCACCGCACCGCACCGCACCCCCACCACGTCCCACCAGCGGGGACGGACCAAGGACTCAAGAGGACGGGACAGTCATGCCTTCTTTCGACACCCCCGAACCGATTTCGGTCACCGCCTTCGTGTACGCCGGTTCCATCCGGTTCACGGCGGGCGACCGCACCGACACCGTCGTCGAGGTGCGGCCCCGCGACCCGAAGAAGGACCAGGACGTGCGGGCGGCCGAGCAGACCGAGGTCGCCTACGTGGGCGACGTCCTGACCGTCAGCACCCCCAAGGCCAATCTGCTCGGGCGCGCCGGCAATGTCGACGTGACGGTGCAACTGCCCACGGGCTCGCGCGTCGACGCGAGCGGCGCCGGTGGCAGCGTGGTCGGCGAGGGCCGGCTCGGCGAGGTCCACGTGAAGACCTCGGCCGGCGACGTCCGCCTCGACACCACCGGCCCGCTGACCCTGATCGCGTCGCACGGCGCGAGCACCGTGGACCGGGTCGAGGGCAGGGCCGAGATCACCAGCAGCACCGGCACCGTGCGCGTCGGCACCATCGACGGACCCGCCGTCCTGAAGAACTCGCACGGCACCATGACCGTCGCCGCCGTGACCGGCGAGCTGAGGGTGCGCGGCGCCAACGGCGGCGTGGACATCGGTCGCGCCGAGGCGTCGGTCACCGCCACCACCACCAACGGCCACCTCCGCGTCGCCGATGTCGCCCGCGGCGACGTCCGGTTGGAGACCTCCAACGGCCCCATCGAGGTGGGCATCCGGCAGGGCACCGCCGCCTGGCTCGACGTCACCTCCAACCGGGGACAGGTGCGCAACTCGCTCGCCGAGTCCGAGGCCCCGGAGCGGACCGAGGACGCCGTCACGGTCCGCGCGCGCACCAACTGGGGCAACATCGACATCCTCCGCGCCAAGGTCTGAGCACCCACCTTCGGTAAGTCATCAGCGAATGCGGGTGGTTGACGGGCAGAACTTCCTGCCGGTGGCAGGTTCCCGTCAAAAATTCACCAAGCGGCGGACGCGCCGCGCCTCCCGTGATCGGGTCTCCTGCGTCGGCAGAGTCGATGCCCCTCGGGAGGCCCCTGGTGTCCGTGCCAACCCGCAGAAGACGGTGGTTCACCGTCTGCGCACTCACCGCGTCCGCCGCGCTGGTCGCGATACCCCCGTCCGTCGCGTCCGGCCGCGGCGACGCGAGCCCCTTCGGAATCCGGGCGCTCGGCCAACTCGCCAAGGAGCGCGAGCAGTCGGCGACCGTCAGGACGCCGCATCTGAAGGCGGAGGACGACGACGGAGGCGAGGCGGACGAGATCGCCGAGGGCGCCGACCAGTACGCGGAGGCCCGCACCTCACCCGGCGTCGTCGCGCCGGGCGCGTACGGCGCCGCCTGGCGCGACCTGCACAAGCTCCCCTCGACGGACGGGAACTGGAGCCACGTCACCGCACTGCCGTACAACTCCGACGACGGGCGCTACCGCGACATCGACTCCAACTCCAGCGGCGGTTCAGGCAACGTCACCGGCCGTATGGCCGCGATCGCGGCCGACGACGACGGCTACGTGTACGCGGGCAGCGCCGGCGGCGGAGTGTGGCGCTCGCACACCGGAGGTGGCCGCTGGCAGCCCATCAGCGACCGGCTGCCCGCGCAGTCCACCGGTGCCCTCGCGCTCGACGGATCGGGCCGGCTGTGGCTCGGCACCGGCGAGGCCACCACCAACGCCGACGCCTACCTCGGCAGCGGCGTCTACGTCCTCGCCGACCCGCACCACGGCACGTTCTCCCCGCGCCGCAGGATCGGCGGCGACGAGCTGGACAGCACCACCATCCACGAACTACGCTTCGGCGGCGGCCGGGTGTGGGCCGCCACCAGCAAGGGTGTGTGGAGCCACTCCACGAAGCGCCTGGACGGGGCCTGGACCCTGGAGTACGCGCCCAACCCCGAGTACCTGCCCGGCGGTTCGAAGGCGGGCGACCCGGCAGCGCCGTACAAGAACATCGCGAACGACATCGCCATCGACCCCAAGGACCCGTCGAAGGTGGTCCTCGCCGTCGGCTGGCGCAGCGGTGACGACTACAACGGCTTCTTCACCAAGGTCCGCGGCACCTGGACCCGGATCACCAGCGGACTCGGCGACCTCCCGGCCGACCCCGACGGCGTCGGCAACGTCACCTTCGCCCGCTCCGCCGACGGCTCCCGCTACTACGCCGTCGACCAGTCGCCGGAAGAACTCGACACCAACCCGGACAGCGGCCTCGAAGGCATCTTCGTCTCCACGTCCGGCTCGCCGACCGGCCCCTGGACGAAGATCGCCGACTACAAGGGCCTGGCCGCCGACAACTCGGCGCTGAACTCGCCCGGTTACATGCCCGGCGTGCAGGCCTGGTACAACCAGTTCCTCACCGTCGACCCGAGCGACCCGCGGCACGTGTACGCCGGACTCGAAGAGGTCTACGAGACCAAGGACGGCGGCAGCACCTGGTCCACCGTCGGCCCGTACTGGAACTTCGGCTTCTCCTGCTGGAACATCGACCCGGCAAAGCAGACCGGTGACTGCAACCCGACCACCCACTCCGACCAGCACGGCGTCGCCATCGGCCGCTACCACGGCAGGAGTTGGGTGTACGTCGGCAACGACGGCGGCATCTACAAGCGCCCGCTCGACGGCGCCCAGGACACCGACGGGCACGCCACCGACTGGGCCTCCCTCAACGACGGCACGATCGACACTCTCCAGTACTACTCCGTCGGCATCGGCAAGGACCGCGAGAACGGCGGCGTCACGGTCACCGGCGGCCTCCAGGACAACGGCCAGTCCGTCCTGCGAAGCAACGACAAGGTGATGGGCTCCAACTTCGGCGGCGATGGCGGCGACACCCTCACCGACCCCGCCGACGGCTGCGACATCGCCGAGGAGTACGTCTACCTCGCCATCCAGGTCACCCAGAACTGCGCGCTCAACGACGGCAGTTGGCTCACCGATCCGGCCAAGGCCACGTCGTACGGCGTCGCCCCGGCCGACAACGCCACCGGCGAGGCCCGCTTCATCGCCCCGCTCGCCGCCGACCAGAAGAACGCCGCCACCTGGATCGCCGGCGGCCGGCACGTCTGGGTGCAGACCCACGGGTACGCCATCCGCAGCGGCTCCGAGTGGACGAGCGTCCACGACTTCGGACCCGGCCGCGTCGCGACCGCCGTCGCGGCCTCCGGCGGGAAGATCTACGCCGCCTGGTGCGGGCCGTGCAACAACCAGGGCTTCGCCCGTGGCATCGCCGTGGGCAACGCCGACGGCACCGGCTGGCACGACATCACCCTCCCCGTGGACGGCACCGTGCCCAACCGCTACCTGAGCGGCTTCGCCGTCGACTCGAAGAACGCCGACCACGTGTTCCTCGCGGTCAACGGCTTCTCCCGGCACTGGACCGAGGGCCCCGGCGCGGGCGTCGGCCACCTCTTCGAGTCCACCGACGGCGGCACCACCTGGAAGGACATCTCGGCGAACCTGCCCGACGTGCCCGCCGACTCCGCGGTGGTGACGGCGGACGGCGGCCTCGCCGTCGCCACCGACCTCGGCGTCGTCCTCCGCGCCCCGGGCCGTACGACCTGGCAGCGCGTCGGCGACCTCCCGGCCGTCGCCGTCCTCCAGCTCAAGACCAGCCCCGACGGCCGCACGCTGTACGCGGCCACCCACGGCCGCGGCATCTACGCGATCAAGCTGCGCGACCTCGACTGAGCGCCGCGTGGGAACACGGAACGGGTGACCCCGCCACCCCGGGGCCACCCGTTCCGTGCGCACGGCACCCGACCGTCCACGCAGGATCCCGGAACGACGGACCGGCTGAGCGACCGGCTGAGGGACCTGGTGAGGGACCAGCTGAGCGACCGGCTGAGGGACCAGTCGGGGGACCGGGGGCGCGACCGGATGTGGTCGCCATGGTTTGCCCGCCCGCCGTCCATGGCGTACCTGTGCCTACGACCCAGACGGCGCAACGGGACGGTGGGGTGGACCGATGGCACGCATCCTGGTGATCGGCGGCGGTATCGCGGGGTCGGCGGCCGCGCTCGGCCTGCACACCCCCGACGCCCTGAGCGCGGACGAGACGCTGATCCGTCAACTGGACTGGGAGACACCGCTCGACGAGGACCTCGGCCCGCAGGCGTGAGCGGCGCGCCGCCGCGAAAGTGCAAGAGGGCGAGCAGGGGAGTCCATTGCCGCGGCGGCGGCCCTGCCCGGATCGTTCCGGTGCAACCGGCCCTTCGGCAACAAGGAGCACTCGTGCGACTCTTGAGCAGAGCGGGCGGCGCCGTGGCCACGGTCGTCGCCCTGGTCCTGGGCGGCGGCACAGCGGCCCCGGCGTCCGCCGCCTCCCCCGACACCGGCGCCGGCGACGGCGCGGCGTACAGCGTGACCGTGGGGACACCGGTACCGTTCGACAACCCCACGGACACCCCCGCCACGCCCTACATCGACCGCGACGGCACGTTCCACTACCAGCAGTCCGCCGCGCTCTACGGCGCGAACGACCCGCGCACCTGGGACTTCTACACCGGCAGGAACTTCGACACAGCCACCTTCGACAAGAAGCTGAGCCGGGCGGTCGACCCGGCCAACAGCGCCGACCGCAACGACGACACCACCTGGCGGTGCAACAACAGCCCCACCGGCCGTGAGGCGACGTACGCCCCGGCCGGCTCGCACTACGCGCAGAAGAACTACTGCGACCTGTCCGGCGTGTGGGTCGACCCCGACACCGGCGACTGGTACGGCCTGGTCCACAACGAGTTCACCCCGCAGCCCTTCGGCGACGGCCTGCACTACGACGCCATCGACTACGCCGTCTCCACCGACCGGGGCCGCACCTGGACCATCAGGGACCACGTCATCACCTCCCCGTACAGCACGAAACGCGGGGACACGACGGCCTTCCCGAACCAGACGTACTCCTACGGCGACGGCGACCAGCGTCTCTTCGTGGACACCGCCTCCGGCTACTTCTACGCCTACTACGGCTCCCGGATCGTGGACAAGAAGGGCGGCTGGAAGGCCTTCTACGAGCACGTGGCCCGCGCCCCGATCTCCGCGAAGATGGCGCCCGGCTCCTGGAGCAAGTGGTACGACGGCGCCTGGTCCCAGCCCGGCACGGGCGGCCGGGAGAGCGACATCGTGCCCGTCGACACCGACCACCCCACCGGCTACACCCCCGCCACTGCCGAGTACGACCCCGCGAACACCGGCACCTCCGCCGAGCAGATCGCGGCCGGCACGATGCCCCCGACCTCCCCGCTGTTCGTCATGAACATCGCGTACGACGCCTACCTCGGCCTGTACATCGGCGAACCGCAGGCCGTCGACCAGAGCGGCAACTCGCCGCAGTACTTCTACGCCACCGACGATCTGGCCTCCCAGAAGTGGCATCTCATCGGCGACACCGGCGCCTACACGAACGCCTCCTGGTACCGCTGGTTCCTCGACAGCGGCAACCGCACCAGCTCCGCGATCGTCGGCAGGTCGTTCCGCTCCTACTGCGCGTTCGGCTGCCACCAGGACGCATACGGCGAGTACGTCGACGTCACGATCGACACCGCCGCGCGCGCCGCGTCGCCGGTGGAGACCGGCCGCCGCTACCGCATCGCCGCGGGCACCGGCAGGGTCCTCGCCCAGGCCTCCGGCGGTCCGGAGACGACCTCCGTCGCCGATTCCACCGGCTCACCGCGCGAGTCCTGGGTCTTCACGCCCACAGGCGATGGTGCCTTCACCCTCGCCAACGCCGCGACCGGGCGCCTGCTGGGCGTCGACTCCGCCTCCACCGCGGGCCGCGCGTGGGGTGCCAGGCCGACGGCCACCGCGGAACCGGCCGGCGGACCGGCCGTCGGCCAGCAGTGGTTCCTGATCCTGAACGCGGGCGACGAGCACACCTACCGCCTCGTCAACCGCTACAGCGGCCTCGTCCTCGCCCTGTCCGGGACCCCCGACCGGCGAGCCGAGACCGCCGCGCCGCGCAACTGGACCGACTCCAGCGGCAGTTCGGTCGGTGGTGGCCGTACCGCGGCTGAGCAGACCCTGTCCCTGACACCCACCGGACGCCCGAATTCGACGCCCGGGGCGGGGAGTTGAGGCTGGTGGACGTCAATCTCGATCCGCCGTTCCCCAACGCCCCGATTTCCGGGCGGTCCGGCTGCCGGCCGATCCGGGGTTCGGCGAGCGGTTCCGCCCCCGGGTGGTCGCCACGACCCTCGCGCTCGCCTGGGTGGCCGCCGGTCGCAGAGCCGCCTGCGTCACCGACGGCGACCTGCGCGACAGCGTGCACCTCGCGGCCGGCATCGCCCTGTGCCGGGCCGCGGGCCGCACGGCGACCGGCCTCCACGGCCGGCCCCTGCGCACCGGCGTCGTCGGACTGATCGCCGCCGCCGACGAGGGCACCCACGCCGCACTGGTGGAGATGGCCGCGAACCGGACACGGCGGCCCGAGGAGATGCCCCGGTGCGTGCAGCGCCCCGAACGGCGTACCAGCGCAGGCGGCCCCGTCGTGCTGCCGGTCTGATGGAAACGTTCCATCGTCTACCAGTGAGGCAACTCATGCGTATGCGCAGCTTTGCTACCACGGCCGTTCTTGCCGGTGCCCTCGCCCTGACGGGCGCCACCGCGGCCCACGCGGCGTCGGACCCCGACCCCACGACCGGCGTGGCCTCCAACAGTCCGGGACTCGTCTCGGGCAACGTGATCCAGGTCCCGGTCGACATTCCGATCAACCTCTGCGGCGACTCGATCGACATCATCGGTCTGCTGAACCCGGCCGCCGCCAGCACCTGCAGCAACTCCTGACGACGCCCGTGCGCCGGTCCCCTCCCGAGGGGGCCGGCGCACGGCTGTGTGCGGGGAGGCGGGGTTCAGTCCGAGACGGTCTTCGTCTCCTCGCGGCCGGAGGGCAGCGGCTCCCTCTCCCCGGTGGGTGCCGAGCGGCTGCGGCGGCGCAGGAGCAGGCGTCTGGCGGGGCGTTCGACCGCCTCGTACAGGACCCAGGAGAGGACGAGGGAGAGGGTGAAGGCGGCGGTGGTGACCGCCAGGCCGGCGAGGATGCCGAAGTGCGGCTTGTTTCCCAGCAGGTTCGTGCCCGCGCGCAGGACCAGCAGGTGAATCATGTAGAAGGCGAACGACAGTTCACCCAGCCGCACCATCCGCCGGCGCCGCCACAGCGAGGGCAGCCCCTGCAGGTCCGCGACGGCCGCCGCGGGGATGAGCACCGTGAACCCGGCCAGGGTGCAGACGGTCGCCGGATAGCCGGGGCTGACCTGCGGGACGAGGAAGTAGCCGATGACGGCCAGGGCCAGGGACGCTTCGAGGCCGGGCCCGCGCCAGCGGCCGAGCAGCACCAGCCGGGCCGTGACCGCGCCGAGGACGAACTCGGGCAGGCGGGCGAGGGGCAGGGTGTACATCGACTGGCTCGTCCACCAGTGATGGGTGTCCGCCCGCGCCAGGACCAGCACCGTCACCACCGCGAGGCCGCCGAGCGCCAGGGTGCTCCGGGCGCCGAGCCGGCGCAGCAGCAGGAACAGCAGCGGGAACGCGGCGTAGAAGAACGCCTCGCAGGCCAGTGACCAGCTGACCGGGTTCAGGGTCTGCCACCAGGGGTGCCACCAGGAATGCAGCAGCAGGACGTTGGCCAGCGCCTGGGACGCCGTCGGCTTCGGCTGCCGGGCCAGTGTGTACGTCATGAGGAACGCGACGGAGAGGGTCACCAGGTGCACCGGGTAGACCCGGGCGATGCGCCGCCGCCAGAAACCGAGCGCACGGTCGTGCGGCCGGGCCGACCACGTCAGCACGAATCCGGAGAGCACGAAGAAGAACGACACCCCCGTGGCGCCGGCCCCGAAGCCCCAGAGGACGAGGTGACCGGCGTAACCGCCGAAGTAGCCGAAGTTGTTGACGTGCAGCCCGAACACCAGCAGCGCCGCCATCCACCGCAGCCCGGTGAGGGACGGCAGGGACGGCCTCGCCGAGGGCGGCGAGGATCTGGACGTGTCCGGGGGCGGGGCCGGGTTCGTGGCCGCGCCGGTCCGTGCGGGCGGCGTCCGGTTCGCCCGGGTCGTCGCCGTACTCATCCAATCACCTGCCGCAGAAGGTTCGCGTGGGGCATGAAGGGGAACGTTGCCGCTTCCGGCCCTCTCATTCACGTCACGTCGGAAAGGTCACACTGCTGCCGAACGACACAACCCGGGGTATGCCACGGATGGCCCGCCCCGGTGCACCCGTACGAGTGAGGGCCGTCTGCCCGCCCGGCCCGCGCGGCGGACGTGCCGCCATGTCGCGTGTACTTAGTTCAAGTGAGTACTTGCACTTTGTTCAGGTGGTGCTCTATCCTCCACTTGTACTTAGTTCAAGCAAAGGGGAGGGGTCATCGTGACGCAGCAGGCGCTGGCGGAGTTCGTGGCGGCGACGGCCGGGGAGTTCGACGTCCCGGGCGTGGCCGTCGCGGTTCTGGCGGACGGTCGGGAGACGTTCGTCTCGCACGGGGTGCGAAGCATCGAGGACCCGCTCCCGGTGGACGAGAAGTCACTCTTCCCCGTGGCGTCGATCAGCAAGTCCTTCACCGCCACCGCGCTCATGCGCCTGGCCTCCGAGGGCAGGGTGGAGCTCTCCGCGCCGGTGCGCCGGTACGTGCCCGGACTCCGGCTGGCCGACGAGCGGTCGGCCGGGCGGATCACCGTGATGAACCTGCTCAACCACACCGCGGGCCTGGGCTGGAACCTCATGGACGCCGATGCGGAGGACCTCTCCCTGCCCGCGTTCGTGGACCGGATGGCGACCCTCGACGTCATCGCGCCGCCCGGCACCCGGGCCTCGTACAGCCAGGCCGGATTCAACCTCGCCGGACGAGTGATCGAGAAGGTCACGGGAGTGCCGTTCGAACGGGCCGTGACCTCCCTGGTCCTGGAGCCGCTCGGGATGTCCGGCACGTGCTACGACCTGGACGACGCCATGGCCGGCCGCTTCGCCCGGGGCCACAACCGGGGCGAGGACGGCACGATGCGGGCCGTGCGGCCGTGGAACGTGTACCGGGCCGGCGGCCGTGCCAACAATCCCGGCGGCGGCGGACTCGTCTCGTGCGCGAGCGACCTGCTGCGCTGGGCCCGGTTCCACCTCGGCACCGGCGAGGGCGTGCTGCCCGTCGAGGCACTGCGAAGCATGCGGACGCAAACGGTCGCGCTGCGTGGCAGCACACTCGGGGACGCCTTCGGCATCTGCTGGTTCCTGCGGGACGTGGACGGCGTGCGCACCGTCGGGCACGGCGGGTCGGGCCACGGCCACTTCGCGGAACTGCTCCTCGTGCCCGAGAGGGACTTCGCCGTCGTCGCCCTGGCGAACGGCGGGCCGGACGGGTACCGGTTCAACCAGTCCGTCGCCCGCTGGGCCCTCGAACACCACCTCGGCGTGGTGGACCGCGACCCCGAGCCGGTCCCGCACGACGAGGCGCGGGCCCGTGCGGTCGCCGGCCGGTACGAGATCGGCGCCATGGACCTGGACATCGCCGCCGACGGGTCCCGGCTCACGCTCGCCGTCGGGATCAAGCCGGAGATCCGTGCCGCGTCCGGGACCGAGATGCCGCCGGACTACCCGCCGGCCGGCCTCGGATTCCTGCCCGGCGACGGCGCCGAGTACATCATCACGGAGGGCGGCCTGAAGGGTCAGCGGGGCTTCTTCACGCTCGACGACGACGGCACGGTCACCGGCGTCGACCTCGCGGGCCGGCTCTTCGGCCGGGTCCGCGAGACCTCCTGATCGCGGAGGCGGGCGCGGGGGAGACGGGGGAAGGCGGGGGAGAGAAGGCGGAGGCGGGCGCGGGGTTCCGGCGGTGTGCTGTGGACAGGTCGCGCCCGCACTGGAAGCATCCCGATCATGAATCGGAGCGTGCGTGTGCGGCCCGCCGAACCCGGTGACCACGACCGGATCGTCGCCGTCGTGGACGAGTGGTGGGAGCGGCCGATCAGCTCGGTGCTGCCCCGCCTCTTCCTCGACCACTTCCACCGCACGAGCCTGATCGCCGAGGACGACACCGGCCTGGCGGGCTTCCTCGTCGGGCTGATGTCCCCGTCGGCGCCCGACGCCGCCTACATCCACGTCGTCGGCGTGGCGCCCCGGCTGCGCGGTGCGGGACTGGCCCGCCGTCTGTACGAGCGCTTCTTCGGGCAGGCCGAGGCCGATGGCCGTACGCGGGTCAGGGCGATCACCTCCCCGCAGAACCGGCGCTCCGTCGCCTTTCACGCCGCGATGGGATTCACGGTCACCGGCCCCGTCCCCGACTACGACGGGCCCGGAGTCGACCGCATAGTCTTCGAGCGCCGGCTCGGCGCGCCGTGACGCCCCCGGCGCCGTGCCGCCGTACCACCGCACTCACCCGTACGAAGGATCCCCCGGCTTGCCGCTGCGCCCCGGCGGGGGCGGGGTCACATGATGCGTACGAGGTGTGCGCGGCGCGTTCGCAGGCATGCGCGGGAATGTTGTGCGCAGGCAAATTCCCGGGTGCGGTCAGGAAACCAGAATTGCATGGTTCGTTTTCTTGAATCCTTCGTGTTTATGAGGGTAGGTTCGGCCTCATGACCGCATCCCCGACTCCGACCACCGCCGAGGAGCTGCGCGGTGCCGGCCTGCGCGTGACGGCGGCCCGCGTCGCGCTGCTGGAGACCGTCCGGGACGGCGACCACCTCGGCGTCGAGGCGATCGCCTCGGGGGTCCGTGAACGCGTGGGCCACATTTCTCTCCAGGCTGTCTACGAGGCCCTGCACGCCCTCACGGCCGCGGGCCTCGTACGCCGTATCGAACCGGCCGGGAGCCCCGCCCGCTTCGAGGGGCGTGTCGGCGACAACCACCACCACGCCGTGTGCCGCGCGTGCGGTGCCGTCGTCGACGTCGACTGCGCGGTGGGCGACGCACCCTGCCTGACCGCGTCCGACGACCGTGGCTTCGCGATCGACGAGGCCGAGGTCGTCTACTGGGGCACCTGCCCCGACTGTTCCACCGGCCGCAGTTTCTGAGCACCGAGTTCCGTCCAGTTCGGAAGGATTGCCATGACTGACAACTACGACGAGTTCGCCGCGGAAAAGTCGGAGGAGGGGAGCGGCGGCTGCCCCGTCGTGCACGGCCGCGCCCCGCACCCGACGCAGGGCGGCGGCAACCGCCAGTGGTGGCCGGACCGGCTCAACCTGAAGATCCTTGCCAAGAACCCTGCCGTGGCCAACCCGATGGACGACGGCTTCGACTACGCCGAGGCCTTCGACGCCCTCGACCTGCCCGCCGTCAAGCGGGACATCGAGGAGGTGCTCACCACCTCCCAGGAGTGGTGGCCGGCCGACTTCGGTCACTATGGTCCGCTGATCATCCGTATGGCCTGGCACAGCGCGGGCACCTACCGCGTCAGTGACGGCCGCGGCGGCGCCGGCGCCGGACAGCAGCGCTTCGCGCCGCTGAACAGCTGGCCGGACAACGCCAACCTGGACAAGGCCCGCCGGCTGCTGTGGCCGGTGAAGAAGAAGTACGGCAAGAGCCTGTCCTGGGCCGACCTCCTGGTCCTGTCGGGCAACGTCGCGCTGGAGTCCATGGGCTTCACGACCTTCGGCTTCGGCGGTGGCCGCGAGGACGTGTGGGAGGCGGAGGAGGACGTCTACTGGGGTCCCGAGACCACCTGGCTCGACGACAAGCGCTACACCGGCGACCGCGAGCTGGAGAACCCGCTCGGCGCCGTCCAGATGGGCCTCATCTACGTCAACCCGGAGGGCCCCAACGGCAACCCGGACCCGCTGGCCGCGGCCCGCGACATCCGTGAGACGTTCGGCCGCATGGCGATGAACGACGAGGAGACCGTCGCCCTCATCGCGGGTGGCCACACCTTCGGCAAGACCCACGGCGCGGGCCCGGCCGACAACGTCGGCGCCGACCCCGAGGCCGCCGGCTTCGAGGAGCAGGGCCTGGGCTGGCGGAGCACGTTCAACACCGGCAAGGGCGCGGACGCCATCACCTCCGGCCTGGAGGTCACCTGGACCACCACGCCGATCCGGTGGAGCAACGGCTTCTTCGAGAACCTCTTCGGCTACGAGTGGGAGCTGACGAAGAGCCCCGCCGGCGCCAACCAGTGGAAGCCGAAGGACGGCGCGGGCGAGGGCACGGTCCCGCACGC
Source organism: Streptomyces sp. NPDC048297 (assembly GCF_043201585.1). Taxonomy (NCBI): domain Bacteria; kingdom Bacillati; phylum Actinomycetota; class Actinomycetes; order Kitasatosporales; family Streptomycetaceae; genus Streptomyces; species Streptomyces sp. NPDC048297. Next base: position 199,579 of record NZ_JBICZA010000002.1, on the reverse strand, counting down.
CCACGACGCGTCGAAGAAGATCGCGCCCAGCATGCTGACGACGGACCTGTCGCTGCGCTTCGACCCGATCTACGAGCCGATCGCCCGCCGCTTCTACGAGAACCCCGACCAGTTCGCGGACGCCTTCGCCCGCGCCTGGTACAAGCTGACCCACCGCGACATGGGCCCGAAGTCGCTGTACCTCGGCCCGGAGGTCCCGCAGGAGACGCTGCTGTGGCAGGACCCGCTGCCGGAGCGCGAGGGCGAGCTGATCGACGGCGCGGACGTCACGGCCCTCAAGGCCAAGCTGCTCGACTCGGGTCTGACCGTGGCCCAGCTGGTCTCCACCGCGTGGGCGTCCGCGTCCACCTTCCGCGGCAGCGACAAGCGCGGCGGCGCCAACGGCGGCCGTATCCGGCTGCAGCCGCAGCGCGGCTGGGAGGTCAACGAGCCCGACGAGCTGGCCCAGGTGCTGCGTGTGCTGGAGGGCGTCCAGCAGGAGTTCAACGCCTCCTCCGGCGCCAAGAAGGTCTCCCTGGCCGACCTCGTCGTCCTCGGCGGCGTCGCGGCCGTGGAGAAGGCGGCCAAGGACGGCGGCCACGAGGTCGAGGTGCCCTTCACCCCCGGTCGTGTCGACGCGGGCGAGGAGCACACCGACGCCGAGTCCTTCGCGGTGCTGGAGCCGGGCGCGGACGGCTTCCGCAACTACGTGGGCAAGGGCAGCCGCCTGCCGGCCGAGTACCTGCTGCTCGACAGGGCGAACCTGCTCGGCCTGAGCGCCCCCGAGATGACCGTCCTCGTCGGCGGCCTGCGCGTCCTGGGCGCCAACCACCAGGGCTCGCGCCACGGTGTCCTCACCGAGACGCCCGGCACGCTGACGAACGACTTCTTCGTCAACCTGCTCGACCTGGGTACGGCGTGGAAGTCGACGTCCGAGGACCAGACCACGTTCGAGGGCCGCGACGCGGCCACCGGCGCGGTCAAGTGGACCGGCACCCGTGCCGACCTGGTCTTCGGCTCGAACTCCGAGCTGCGCGCGCTCGCCGAGGTGTACGCCTCGGACGACGCCAAGGAGAAGTTCGTGAAGGACTTCGTCGCGGCGTTCGACAAGGTCATGAACCTCGACCGGTTCGACGTCGCCTGAGCACCGCGGTGAAGGCCTGAACACACCGTGAGACGGCGTCCGGTCCGACCCGGCAGGGTCGGGACCGGACGCCGTCGTCGTGCCAGGGGCACCAGGGACGTCAGGGGCGCCAGAACCGCCACGGACGCCAGAACCGCCACGGACGCCAGAGCCGCCAGAGCCGCCAGGGGCGACGCTCAGTGGCCGAGCGCCGCCACGCCCGCCCGCGCGTACTTCTCGTCCAGGTCGCCGGACGGGGCGCCCGCGACGCCGACGCCCGCGACCGGGGCACCCTTCGCGGTGACCGGGGCGCCGCCGCCGAGGAACAGCGTGCCCGGGATGTCCTTCAGGGCCGGCGCCTGCTCAAGGCGCCCGGCCGGCTCCGAGGTGGGCGCGTTCCAGGAGACCGCGGTGAACGCCTTGCGCCGGGCCGCCTCGTACGACTGCGGGCCCGCGCCGTCACCGCGCAGCGTGACCAGCGTGTTGCCGTCGCGGTCGACGACCGCCACCGACACCTGCCGGCCGTCCTTCCTCGCCGCGTCGACCGCGGCCCGCGCCGCCTCGGTGGCCGCGCCGAGGGAGAGGTGTGTGCTTCGCGTGAGGGCGCCCTTGCGCGGGGACACCGAGGCCGGGGCGGCGCTGTCGCCCGGACCCGTGGCGCTGGCGGCGACCGTACCGACGACACCCGCGCCGGCCAGCGCGAGGACGGCACCACCGAGCAGGACGCGACGACGGCTGGACGGCTGCTTGCGGCTGGGCATGACAGGACCTCTCCTCGGTGGGAAGCACGGGGACGTGGGGGCGGTGTCGCTCCCTCGCCGATCCTCGGTCCGCGAGCGGCCCTTCCCCGTCGACGGACCGGTGGTCCCGGGGGTCATCCGATCGGATGACCCCCGTACGCTGCGGGCCAGGGAACAATGAAGGGTGTTTGCCCAGTTCAACGCCGAGATCAGGCGCGGGAGCGGGGTTGCGGCGAGACGGTGGACAAGGGAGCGGACATGAGGGAGGCGAGGCCGATGGCCGCGCCCGAGCAGGACGAGGGCCGCACCCTCGCCTTCGTCATGCACACGGCGTTCTACCTGCTGCTGGCGGCGTCCGTCGCCCGCTTCCTGGCCCGGCACGCCGAGGGCCCGCGCACCCCCTGGATCATCGGGCTCTCCGTGCTGCTGGCCGTGCTGTACCTGCTCGGTCCCGCGCCCGGCGCCCGCCCCACCCTGCGCCGGCTGACCTGGCTGGCCCTGGTCGTCGCCACCTGGGCCCTGCTCGTCGTCCTCGCGCCCAGCTTCGCCTGGTGCGCCGTACCGCTCTTCTTCACCGGCCTGCGCACGCTTCCGCCGCGCGCCGCCGTGCCGCTCGTCACGCTGCTGACGGCGCTCGTGGTGGCGGCGCAGCTGCGCCTCGCGGGCTGGTGGGACCCCAACCTGCTGCTCGCGCCCCCGGCCGTCGCCGCCGTCGCCACGACCGTCTACGTCCTCATGCAGCGCGAGGCGGCCCGCCGCGACGCCCTGATCGCCGATCTGGTCCGCACCCGCCGGGTCCTGGCCGCCACCGAACGCCGCGAGGGCACCCTCGCCGAACGGGAGCGGCTGGCCCGGGAGATCCACGACACCCTCGCCCAGGGCCTGTCCAGCCAGCGGATGCTGCTGCAGGCCGCGGACCGGCTCTGGGACAGCGCCCCCGGCACGGCCCGCGACCATGTCCGCACGGCGGCCGGCATCGCCGAGCAGAGCCTCGCCGAGGCCCGCCGCTTCGTCCACGACCTGACCCCCGCCGACCTCGCCGGGGGCGGCGGCCTGCCGCGGGCCCTGGAGGCGGTCGCCGAACGGGAGACGTCGTCCACACTCACGGTCCGCGTCCACACCGAGGGCACACCGCCCGCCGTGCTGCCCGCCCCCGTGGAGTCGGCCCTGCTGCGGATCGCGCAGGGCGCGCTGGCCAACGTCCGTGAACACGCGGGCGCCACGACGGTCACCCTCACCCTGACCTGCCTGGAGGACCAGATCGTCCTGGATGTGACGGACGACGGCCACGGATTCGACACGGGGGCGGTCCCGGCCGCCGAGGGACGGGGCCACGGCCTTCCCGCCATCCGCGCCCGCCTGCGCCAGCTGGGTGGCACCCTGACCATCGAGTCGGCCCCCGGCGAGGGCACGGCACTGTCGGCGGCGATCCCCTTGGAGCGGCGATGAACGAGACACCCGAAACGCCCGTGCGCATCCTCGTCTGCGACGACCACGCCGTCGTACGCGCCGGACTCCTCGCGCTCCTGCACAGCGCGCCGGACATCGAGGTCGTCGGCGAGGCGGGCAGCGGTGAGGAGGCCCTCGCCCTCGCCCGCAAGGTGAACCCGGACGTCGTCCTCATGGACCTGCAACTGGGAGACGGCATCGACGGCGTGGAGACCACCCGCCGACTGCTGTCCGCCGCACCCGCACCGCACGTGCTGGTCCTGACGACGTACGACACCGACGCCGACGTCACCCGCGCCATCGAGGCGGGCGCCACCGGCTACCTCCTGAAGGCCGAGCGCCCTGAGGACCTGTTCGCCGCCATCCACTCCGCCGCCCAGGGCCGCCCGGCGCTGTCGCCCCCGGTCGCGGACCTCGTCATGTCCCGCCTGCGCAACCCGCGCCCCGCCCTCACCCCGCGCGAACGCGACATCCTCGCCCACCTCGCCCGCGGTCTGCCCAACCACGCGATCGCCCGCGCCCTCTTCATCAGCGAGGCCACGGTCAAGACCCATCTGCGCCGCATCTACGACAAGCTCGGCGTGGACACCCGGGCGGGCGCGGTCGCGGTCGCGAAGGAGCAGCGGCTGCTGTCCTGAGCCGGTGCGCCGCCGTCCTGAGCCGATGCGCCGTTGCCTCACGCGATGCGCCGGTGCCCTGAGCGGGTGCGCTGCTGTGGCGGTGCGGCGCCACCTCGCGCAGCGTGGGGAGGGAGGGGTGAACGCCCCGAGGCCTGCCCCGGCCGCGAGAGAGGTGGGACGCATGGACGCGGAGGTTTCCCGGCCCAGGGTCGTGGTGGGTGTCGACGGCTCGTCGACCTCGTACGCGGCGGTGCGCTGGGCGGTGCGCTATGCCGCACTCCTGGGCGGCACCGTGGACGCGGTGGCGGCCTGGGAGCTTCCGGGCATGTACGGCTGGTCGGCGCCCGCGGTGGACCTGGACGTCGACGAGGAGGACACCCGGGATCAGATCACGACGGACCTGACCGCGGCGCTCGGCACCGAGGCGGCGGCCTCCGTACGGGCGCTCGTGGTGCACGGCAACCCGGCCGACGTCCTGCTGCGGGCCAGCGAGGGAGCCGAGGCCCTGGTCGTCGGCAGCCGGGGCCGGGGCGGATTCGCCCGCGCCCTGCTGGGTTCCGTCAGCCAGCACGTGTCGTACCACGCGAGCTGCCCCGTGGTGATCGTGCGCCCCGAGGCCGAGCACGGTACGGGCACGGGTACGGGTACGGACTGACGACGAAGGGGGCGTCAGCGCGAGTCGGTGGTGTGCCGGTGCAGTTCGGAGGCGAGGACCGCCGCCTGGACCCGGCGCTGCACGCCCAGCTTGGCCAGCAGCCGGGAGATGTGGTTCTTGACGGTCTTCTCCGACAGGAACAGCTTCCTGCCGATCTCGCGGTTGGTCAGGCCGTCCCCGATGAGAGCGAGGACGTCCCTCTCCCGGGGCGACAGGCTTGCCAGCTCGGGCGGCAGCGACGGCGTCTCGGCGGGGTCGGCGCGCAGGGAACGCATGAGGCGGGCCGTCGTCTCGGGGTCGAGCATCGACTGCCCGGAGGCGACCGTCCGCACGGCCGACACCAGGTCGGACCCCTTGATCTGCTTCAGCACATAGCCCGCGGCGCCGGCCATGATCGCGTCGAGCAGGGCCTCCTCGTCGTCGAACGAGGTCAGCATCAGACACGCCAGCTCCGGCATGCGGTCGCGCAGTTCCCGGCAGACCGTGATGCCGTCGCCGTCCGGCAGACGCACGTCGAGGACGGCCACGTGCGGGCGCAGGGCGGGGCCGCGCACCAGGGCGTGCTCGGCCGTGTCCGCGTCGCCGACCACGCTGATGTCCGGCTCGGCGTCGAGCAGGTCGCTCAGACCGCGCCGGACGACCTCGTGGTCGTCCAGCAGGAACACCCGGATCGGATCCTGTGCGGTGAAGGTGCGCGGCTGCGGCATGACGACCTCTCGTTCCGCGGTCGGGGACAGGCTGCGGACGGCCCCGACACCGATCATCACTCCCCGGCACGGCGGGCACCAGGGCCGTTCGGCCCCTGTCCCCGCGGGCGCCCGGACCGCCACGCTGGAAGCGGATCAGCGCCGTACCGCGGGGTGTGCCCGGTGGCCGTAGTCTCGGACATGTCGTGATGTTCCCCGCATACCGGCCGACCACCGACGACGACTTCCGGAGCCTTCCATGTCACAGGCCGACCACCCGGACGCCCCCGCCGCCACCTCGGTACTCACCGAACTCACCGACGAGGAACTGCGCACCCTGGACGCGCACTGGCGCGCCGCCAACTACCTGGCCGCAGGCCAGATCTACCTGCTGGCCAACCCCCTGCTGACCGAACCGCTGCGGCCCGAGCACATCAAGCCCCGTCTGCTCGGCCACTGGGGCACCTCGCCCGGCCTCAACCTCGTGTACACGCACCTCAACCGCGTGATCAAGAAGCGCGGGCTGGACGCGCTGTGCGTGTGGGGGCCGGGGCACGGCGGGCCCGCCGTCCTCGCCGGCTCCTGGCTCGAGGGCAGCTACACCGAGACCTACCCGGACGTGACCCGGGACGCGGCCGGCATGGCGACGCTGTTCCGCCAGTTCTCGTTCCCGGGCGGCGTGCCGAGCCACGTGGCGCCGGAGACCCCGGGCTCGATCCACGAGGGCGGGGAACTCGGCTACTCGCTCGCGCACGCCTACGGCGCCGCCTTCGACCACCCCGGCCTCGTCGTGGCCTGCGTCATCGGCGACGGCGAGGCGGAGACCGGACCGCTGGCCGCTTCGTGGCACTCCAACAAGTTCCTCGACCCCGTGCACGACGGAGCCGTGCTGCCCGTTCTGCACCTCAACGGCTACAAGATCGCCAACCCGACCCTCCTCGCCCGGCTCCCCGAGGCCGAACTCGACGCGCTGCTGCGGGGATACGGCCACGAGCCCCTGTACGTCAGCGGCGACGACCCCGCCGAGGTGCACCGCGCCCTGGCCACCGCCCTCGACACCGCCCTCGACCGCATCGACCTGATCCAGCGCACCGCCCGCGCGGACGGCGACGGCCGCACCGCCGGCGAGGACGGCGACGGCCGCACCGCCCGCGCGGACGTCGAGGACGGCGACGCAGAACGCCCGCGCTGGCCGGTGATCGTGCTGCGCACCCCGAAGGGCTGGACCGGACCGGCCGAGGTGGACGGCGTACCGGTCGAGGGCACCTGGCGGGCCCACCAGGTCCCGCTGCCCGGCGTCCGGGAAAACCCGCAGCATCTGCGGCAGTTGGAGCAGTGGCTGCGCTCGTACCGGCCCGAGGAACTCTTCGATGCCGACGGCCGGCCTGTCGCCGACGTCCTCGCCTGCGTCCCCGAGGGAGCGAGGCGCCTCGGCTCCACCCCGTACGCCAACGGCGGCCTGCTCGTGCGCGATCTCCCGATCCCGCCCCTCGACACCTTCGCCGTCCCGGTCGACAAGCCCGGCAGCACACTGCGCGAGCCCACCCGGATCCTCGGCGGCCTCCTCGAACACGTCATGAAGGACACCGCCGCCGACCGCAACTTCCGGCTGGTCGGCCCGGACGAGACCGCCTCCAACCGGCTGGACGCCGTCTTCGACGCCAGCGGCAAGGCCTGGCAGGCCGCGGTGCTCCCGGTCGACGAACACCTGGACCGGCACGGCCGGGTCGTGGAGGTCCTGTCCGAACACCTCTGCCAGGGCTGGCTGGAGGGCTATCTGCTGACCGGGCGGCACGGGCTGTTCTCCTGCTACGAGGCGTTCGTGCACATCGTCGACTCGATGGTCAACCAGCACATCAAGTGGCTGAAGACCTCCCGGCAGTTGCCCTGGCGCGCCCCCGTCGCCTCCCTCAACTACCTGCTCACCTCCCATGTGTGGCGCCAGGACCACAACGGCTTCTCCCACCAGGACCCCGGCTTCGTCGACCACGTCCTCAACAAGAGCCCCGAGGTCGTCCGCGTCTACCTGCCGCCGGACGCCAACACCCTGCTGTCCGTGGCTGATCACGTCCTGCGCAGCCGCGACTACGTCAACGTGGTCGTCGCCGGCAAGCAGCCCTGCTTCGACTGGCTCTCCATGGAAGAGGCCGAGGCCCACTGCGCGCGCGGCGCCGGCATCTGGGAGTGGGCCGGTACCGACAACGGCGGCGAACCCGACGTGGTCCTCGCCTGCGCGGGCGACGTCCCCACCCTGGAGGTGCTGGCCGCCGCGCAGTTGCTGCGCCGGCACCTGCCCGACCTCGCGGTGCGCGTGGTCAACGTCGTCGACATGACCCGGCTGCTGCCCTACGACGAACACCCGCACGGCATGCGGGACTTCGAGTACGACGGCCTCTTCACGACCGACAAGCCGGTGATCTTCGCGTACCACGGCTACCCGTGGCTCATCCACCGCCTCGCCTACCGGCGTACCGGACACCACCACCTGCATGTGCGCGGCTACAAGGAGTCCGGCACCACGACCACCCCGTTCGACATGGTCGTGCGCAACGACCTCGACCGGTTCCGTCTCGTCATGGACGTCATCGACCGGGTCCCCGGCCTCGCCGTACGCGCCGCCCCCGTACGCCAGGCGATGGCCGACGCCCGCACCCGCCACCACGCCTGGATCCGCGCCCACGGGACCGACATGCCCGAGGTCGCGGCGTGGAGCTGGAACAGCTGAACACCCGTCCGGCCGCCGCCCGGCCGGACACCCCGTCACACCGGAGGGACAGCCCGTTCCTCCGGAGAGGGTGAGGAGCGCCATGAAAGGTTTCGTCTTCCACGGCCCGGGACAGTCCGCCTGGCAGGACGTCCCGGACCCGGCGATCAAGGACCCCACCGACGCCATCGTCAGGGTCGAGGCCGTGACCATCTGCGGGACCGACCTGCACATCCTCAAGGGCGACGTGCCCGAGGTGCAGCCCGGAACGGTCCTGGGCCACGAGGCCGTCGGCGAGGTCGTCGAGACCGGCGGCGACGTGCGCGGCGTCCGGCCCGGTGACCGGGTCCTGGTCTCCTGCATCACCTCCTGCGGCCAGTGCCGGTTCTGCCGCGAGAGGCGTTACGGGCAGTGCCGGGGCGGCGGAGGCTGGATCCTCGGGCACCTGGTCGACGGCACCCAGGCCGAGTACGTCCGCGTGCCGTACGCCGACCTGTCCGTGTACTCGCTCTCCGGTGGCATACGCGGCCAGGACGCCGTGCTGCTGGCGGACATCTTCCCCACCTCGTACGAGGTGGGCGTCCTCAACGGCCGGGTACGGCCCGGCGACACCGTGGTCGTGGTCGGCGCCGGCCCGATCGGGCTCGCGGCGATCGCCACGGCCCGCTTCTTCTCGCCGGAGCGGATCATCGCGGTGGACCTGGTACCGGCCCGCCTTGAGGCGGCCCGGCGGTTCGGCGCGGACGCGGTGGCCGACGCGAACGAGGCGCCCCGCCAGCTGGTGGACGACCTGACGGACGAGCTCGGCGCGGACGTCGTCATCGAGGCGGTCGGCGTCCCGGAGAGCTTCGAGCTGTGTACCCGCATGGTCCGCCCCGGCGGACACGTGGCCAACATCGGGGTGCACGGCAAGCCGGCCACGCTGCACCTCGAAGACCTGTGGATCAGGGACGTCACGATCAGCACCGGACTTGTGGACACCTACTCCACGCCCACCCTGCTGCGGATGGCCACCGCGGGCCGGCTGCCCACCGCCGAGATGGTCACCCACACCTTCCCGCTCGGCCTCATGGAGGAGGCGTACGAGGTCTTCTCCCGGGCCGCCGAGACCGGCGCCCTCAAGGTGGTGCTCGGCGCCGAACCCCACGCGGAGGTGGTCGTGCCCGCGGCCTGACCACCGGCTGTGTCACGCGTCCCGGACGAGGAGCATCCCGCTGATCAGATCCGGGCGGACACGCACCGCCCGGTCCGCGTCCGGTCGCTGCTCCCACGGGCCCAGCAGCCCCCGGATCCGGGCCAGTTCACCGGGATCGGTGACCGGGCGGGCGTACCCCGTGACCACCACGCTCCAGCCGAGGTGCGTGTCCGGGTCGATCGCGTCGGCCTCGAACGCGACCACCACACCGACCTCGTCCCCGTAGTCCCCGTAGTCCCCGTAGTCCCCGCCGGCCCCGTCCTCCCCGTGGTCCCGCCGGTCCGGCACGGTCAGGGCCGTGTCCTCGGGGACGCGGAAGACGATGTCGCCCCCGTCCAGCACATGCCGGACCGGCCGGACGGCCGGCAGGGCCTGCCGGGTGAAGACGATCCTGCCCAGGGACACACTGCCCAGCAGCCGCAGCGCCTCGGCACGGTCGAGGTCGATACGCCGGTGTGCGGGGCGGTCGTCACGGATCATGGCCCACTTCTTCGGGGGTGCGATGCGGGCGTCGGCGGTGTGACGCGGGTTCGGGGGCCGCGACGCGGGGCTGCGACCGGGGGAGGAGACGGAGCGACACCGCGGGGGAACCGGTGCCGCTCCTGATCCCACTGTCATGGACGGCGTCCCCGCGCTCCAGTGCCGTTCGGCCCCCGCCGAGGACCGGCCGTCCCACGCCCCCCGGGCGTAACGGACCCGCGCCGGGGCCGATACGGTGAAGAGAGCCCCCGGTCCGGATCCCCGCACCGCGGGGACCAAGAGGATCGTGGTGACCGGGAGGAACGTGGTGACCGGCCCCGACGCGCCCCGCATACGGCTGCCGCAGCTCAAGCTCGACGAGCTGCTGGAGGAGGTCCAGGCACGGCTCGACGCGGCCCGTGGCACCCGGGACCGGGTGCACACCCTGCTGGAGGCGGTCCTGTCCGTCGGCCGGGAGCTGGAGCTGGAGCAGGTCCTGCACTCCCTGGTGGACGCGGCCGCGGTCCTCGTGGACGCGGAGTACGCCGCCCTCGGCGTCATCGGGCCGGACGGCCGGACCCTGTCGGCCTTCCACACCGTCGGCGTCGGCGCGGAGCAGATCGCCGTGATCGGCCCCTACCCGCAGGGGCACGGCATCCTCGGGGAGCTGATCCGGCACCCGGAACCGCTGCGCCTGTCGAAGCTCTCCGATCACCCGGCCTCCTACGGCTTCCCGCCCCACCACCCGCCGATGAACAGCTTCCTCGGCGTCCCGATCCGCATCCGCGACCAGGTCTTCGGCAACCTGTACCTGACCGAGAAACGCGGCGGCGCCGAGTTCGACGCGGAGGACGAGTCCGTCCTGTCGACGCTGGCCGTCGCGGCAGGCGTCGCGATCGACAACGCGCGCCTGTACGAGGAGTCCCGGCTGCGCGAGCGCTGGCTGCGGGCGAACGTGCAGATCACCCACAGCCTGATGTCCGGCAGCGAGCGCGCCGAGGCCCTGGGCCTGATCGCCGAACGGGCCCGGGAGATCACCGACTCGGCCCTGGCCGCCGTCGCGATGCCGCTGGAGGGCGGCGGCTCGCTCGGCGTCGAGATCGCCCTCGGCGTCGAGGCGGAAGCGCACCGGGGGCTCGTGCTCCCCCTGGACAAGAGCCTGATGGGCCTGGCGTTCTCCGCCGCCGCCCCGGTCACCAGCGACGACGTCGCCCACGACCAGCGGGTCGCGCCCGACCCCCCGCGCTTTCACGGCCTCGGCCCGGCCGTCGCCGTCCCCATCGGCACGGGTGAGCACGGGGTGCGGGGCGTGGTGCTGCTCGCCCGCGAGGCCGGCCGCCCGGTCTTCTCCGGCAAGGAGACCGAGATGCTGGGGGCCTTCGCCGCACAGGCCGCCATCGCCATGGAACTCGCCGAGCGCCGGCAGGACGCCGAGCGGATCGCGCTCCTCCAGGACCGCGACCGGATCGCCCGGGACCTGCACGACCTGGCCATCCAGCGGCTCTTCGCCACCGGGATGACCCTGCAGAGCGCGGGCCGCTTCATCGAGCACCCGGAGGCCTCCGAACGGGTCCTGCGCGCCGTGGACGACCTCGACGAGACCATCAAGATCATCCGCTCCACGATCTTCGGGCTGCGCACCCGCGACGGCGCGACCGGCAGCGGGCTGCGCGCCCGGGTCGTGCACGTGGCCGGCGACGCGGCCCCGGTCCTGGGCTTCGCGCCCTCCGTCCGCATGGAGGGCCTGCTCGACACCGACGTACCGCGCGAGATCGCCGACCACGTCGTGGCCGTCCTCTCCGAGGCCCTCACCAACATCGCCCGCCACGCCCACGCCCACCGGGCGGACGTGCGCCTGCGGACCGACGGCCGCACGCTGCGCCTGACCGTCTCGGACGACGGCGTCGGCATCCCGCCGGACGGCCGCCGCAGCGGGCTGCGGAACATGTCCGAGCGGGCGCGGCAGCTGGGCGGAGGGCTGGAGGTGTCCAGCGGCGAAGCGTCCGGCCGTGAGGGGGTCGGCCGTGAGGTGGCCGGGCGTGAGGTGGCCGGCCGTGAGGGGTCCGGCCCTGAGGGCGGCGGCGCGGTGATCGAGTGGTGGGTGCCGCTGTCTGAGCGGTAGGCGGCAAGTGGCAGGTGCGGTCGGCGGTGGGCGCAGTGGGCGAGGCGGGCGCGGGGGCCGTGGGCGGTACGGCGCCGGTGCGGGGACGTTTCGGTCCCCCGTTCGGCGGACGCCCGGACGGAGGTGCACGATGGTGTCGTGACGCTCATGGGCCGGGTCCGTGACACGGCCCTGGTGCCGCCCACGGTCCGCCTCGCGCGGGCGGACTGCCGCCGGCACGCGAGAGGAGGCGGCGACCATGACACGGAGACCTCCCACGACGGTCACCCGGGTGCGGCTGTGGCGCTGGAAGCGCAACCCCCTCAAGCGGCACTGTGACGTCGTCGAGGCCTGGATCGTGCTCGTCACCTGGCTCCTCGCCGTGGCGGCCGGTGTGTTCACCGGCCAGCACGCGGCCCACTCCATGGACGAGACGTTCTCCGCACGGCGGGCCGAGGTGCACCCCGTGTCCGCCGTCCTCACCGACGCCGCGGCGCGGACCCTGCCCAACGAGAGCGGGTACGAGGACGGCCGGGTCTGGGCCACCGTACGGTGGACGACCGCCGACGGCACCGTGCACACGGACCGCGCGAAGGTCGTCCCCGGCACTCCGGCCGGCTCCTCGGTGACCGTCTGGGCCGACCGTGCGGACCACATGGTCTCGCCGCCCGCCGACAGGTCGGAGGCCCTGCTGCAGACCGTCCTCGCCGGAGTGCTCGTCGCGCAGGTCGCCGGCACGACCGTATGGGCCGGCGGACGGCTGGTCCGGGCCCGGCTGGTGCGGCGCCGGCTGGCCGAGTGGGACGAGGAATGGCGGCGGGTCGAGCCCGAATGGCGGAACCTGAGCGGAGGCAGGGGCTGACGGGGGCGAGCTTCCCGATGCGGCCGACCGGCGGTGCCGGGGAGAAGATCTGCTCGTGAACTCATCGGTGGCGGAGGCGCTCTCCGTCGTGCTGCTCCTCGCTGTGCTCGCGTGCGCCGTCATACGCCCGTTCGGATGGCCGGAGGCGGTGGTCGCCGTCCCGGCCGCGGGCGTGGTCGTCGCCACCGGAGCGCTCTCGCTGGGGCACGCCCGCGAGGAGGCCGAGCGGCTCGGGCCGGTGATCGGGTTCCTCGCGGCCGTCCTGGTCCTGGCCCAGCTCTGCGACGACGAGGGACTGTTCCAGGCGTGCGGGGCATGGATGGCCCGCAGGGCCGCGGGGCGTCCGCGCCGCCTGCTGGCGCAGGTCTTCGCGACCGCCTCGGTGATCACCGCGGTGCTCAGTCTGGACGCCACGATCGTGCTGCTCACGCCGGTGGTGTTCGCCACGGCCGCCCGGCTCGGCGCCCGGCCGAAACCGCACGTCTACGCCTGCACCCACCTGTCGAACACCGCGTCCCTGCTGCTGCCCGTCTCCAACCTGACGAACCTGCTGGCCTTCGCCGCCAGCGGGCTGGGTTTCACGCGCTTCGCCACCCTGATGGCCCTGCCCTGGCTGGTCACCATCGCCACCGAGTACGTGGTCTTCAGGTGGTTCTTCGCCACCGATCTGGACGCGGGGGCCCAGGCGCCGCACACCGCCGAGCCCCCCGAACTGCCGGTGTTCGCGCTGGTCACCGTCGCGTGCACGCTGGCCGGGTTCGTCCTGACCTCGGCCGTGGACGTCAACCCCGCCTGGGCGGCCCTCGCGGGAGCCGTGGTGCTCGCCGTGCGGGCTCTGGCCCAGTGCCGTACCACGCTCACCACCGTCGCGCGCGCCGCCGCGGTGCCGTTCCTCGCGTTCGTCCTGGCCCTGGCCCTGGTGGTCCGCGCGGTCGTGGACAACGGGCTGGCGAGGGGGCTCGGACACCTGATCCCGAGCGGTACGGGCCTGGTGGCCCTGCTCGGCATCGCGGCCCTGGCCGCCGCGCTGGCCAACGTCATCAACAACCTGCCCGCCGTGCTGGTGCTGCTGCCACTGACCGCCCCGTCGGGCCCGGGAGCGGTCCTGGCGGTCCTGCTCGGCGTGAACATCGGCCCGAACCTCACCTACGCCGGCTCCCTGGCCACCCTGCTGTGGCGGCGCATCGTCCACGACCACGACGGAGATGTCGAACTCGGTGAGTTCACTCGGCTCGGTGTACTCACCGTGCCGGCGGCCCTGGGGCTGTCGGTGGTGGCACTGTGGACCTCGCTCACCCTCGTCGGAGGCTGACCACCGTGAGAATCATCGTCTGGATCACCGAGGGCACCTGGCCCGCCGGCATCGACGCGGTCCACACCCACGCGGCCGACGACGCCGACATCGTGCTGCTCCACGTCACCCCGGCCGACGTTCCGGGCGCGGCGCACAGCGCGTTCGCGGGTCTGCTCGGCCGGGGCCACCCCGAACGCGATCCCGGCACACGAGTGGAGCACCTCGCCGCCGCCAGTGCCGACCAGCTCCTCGACGACGCGGCGCGGCGTCTGGGGCGTCCGTGCGCCCGCGTCGACCGCACCGGCCGCGTCGAGCGGGAAGTCGTCGCCGCGGCCGAGGGCGCCGATCTGCTCGTCCTCGCCCGTGACGGCGACCGCACCCGTCTCGGGCCGCGCAGCCTCGGGCCGGCCAGCCGGTTCATCGTCGACCACGCCCCGTGCCCCCTGCTGCTGGTGTGGCCCGAGCCGGCCCCCGGCATCACCACCATCCCGCCACACCCGCCACACGCGCCGCATCCGTCACACCCGCCGGACCCGCCGCATCATCGCTAGCGGCAGACCGGTACGGGGTACCGGGCGCTCAGGCCGTCGTACCGCTGCCGTACGGGGCGTAGAGGTCGAGCAGGCGGATGCGGGAGGCGTGCAGGCGCTGGGCGACGACCCGGCCGACCCAGACCGCGACGGCCCGGCCGAACGCGGGATCCCGCGCACACAGCTCCCCTACGGCGTCGGCGTCGAACTCCCAGGCCCGTACCGGGCTCATCGCCTCGGCGCCGAGCTGCCACAGGCGGGGCGGGAAGTGCCAGGACCAGCCGACCAGCTCGCCGTGTCCGAGCGACTCGATGACGGCGGGGCGACGGCCGGGCACCCGCAGGTCGAGGGCGACGGTTCCGGTGCGCACGATCCAGAACCGGTCGGCGCGCCGGCCCTCCTCGAAGAGGCGGGTACCGGCCTCGAAGGAGACCTCGCGGGCGAGGTGCATCAGCCGTTCACGGTACTCGGGTTCCAGTGCCGTGGTCATGGTGGTCGCGGAGGTCATCGCACCGGCTCCCTTCCTCGCTGGTGCTTCCAGCCTGTGCCCGCCCGGGTCCCGGCCGCCACGGGCCGCCCGGACCCGGGCGATGGGCCGTTCGGCCCCCGCGCGCGCCGACGCCGCACCGGTGCACCGAGGTCAGCTGTCCCGGTGCACTCAGTTGCCCGGTGCAGTCAGTTGCCCCGGTGCACCACATGGCCGCCGGTCACCGTCAACACGACCGGCGCGTCGGCCAGTTCGTCGCCGGGGGCGAGAACGGGGTCCACGGAGAGCGCCGTCAGGTCGGCCCGCAGACCGGGCGCGATACGGCCGGCCACGGCGCTCTCGCCGGCGGCGGCCGCCGCGTGGGTGGTGCAGCCCTCCAGCGCCTGCAGCGGGGTGAGTCCCGGCCGCTGCGCCGCGGCCCCCTTCGGGTGGTGGGCCGTGGCCAGGACGGCTCGGACGTCGTAGTGCGCGATGGGCCAGTCCGAGCCGAGCGCGACCGTGGCCCCCGCCTCGCGCAGGTCCCGCAGCCGCCAGGCGCGGGTGGACCGGTCGGTGCCCAGGCGCTTCGACCACTCGTCGGTGCCGTCGTCGCGGGTGTAACCCGTGTGCGGCGGCTGGAGCGAGGCGGCGACACCCAGCTCGGCGAAGCGGGGCAGGAGGTCGTCGGGAGCCGTCTCGATGTGCTCGATCCGGTGCACCCCGCGCCCGCCGGGGCCCAGCGAGGCGACGGTGTCCAGGACGTGGCGCACGGCCGCGTCCCCGATCGCGTGCGTGGCCGTCCGTACGCCCGCCGCGTGCAGCGTGCGTACGGCGGCGGCGTACGCCTCGGGGTCGGGCCAGAACGCCTCCGTGCCCTGGCCGTGGCAGTCGGGGTGGTCCAGCCACGCGGTGCCGCCCTCGACGGTGCCGTCCATGAAGAACTTCACGCCGCCGACCAGCCAGTGCCGGCCGCCCTTCCCCTGCGCCTCGATGAGTTCGCGCAGGGCGTCGTCGTCCGCGCCGGGCATGCACCAGGGGGCGAACCGCAGCCGGATCGGCAGCACGGTCTCCTCGGCCACCGAGGTCATCAGGTCCAGGTCGCCGCCGTCCATCACATGGGCGCCGGTCAGCCCCGTGGCGGCCATGGCGGACAGCAGCTCCAGCAGGCGGGCGCGCCGATCGGCGTACGAGGGGCGCGGTACGACGTCCATGACCAGGTCCATCGCCGCGTGCTCGACCAGGTGACCGGTGGGCCGGCCCTCGGCGTCGCACACCACCTCGGCGCGCTGGGCGAACGTCCGCGGGCCGCTCACGCCGGCGGCGGCCAGGGCCGGGCCGTTGACGAGGGCGGAGTGGCCGTCGTACAGGCGCAGGAAGGCGGGCGCGTCGCCGAGGACGTCCGCCACCAGGTCGTGGTGGACGGGGCGGCCCTCGAAGGCGTTGTGATCGAGGCCGTGGCCGAGGACCCACCCGTCGATCCGCTCGGCCGCGGCGAGCGCCGCGCGCAGCCCGGCCAGGTCCCGTACGCCCGACAGGTCCGCGCCCGTCGCCATCTCCAGGGCCCACACGGGATGGTTGTGGGAGTCGGTCAGGCCGGGCACGAGGTGCGCGCCGGTCAGATCCACCACCTCGGTGCCGGGGCCGCGCCACTCGCGTACGTCGTCCTGCTCGCCGACCGCGGCGATCACGCCATCGCGCATGGCTACGGCCGAGGCGGTGGGGCGGGCGGGGTCGAGGGTGCGGACCTGGGCGCCGGTGAGGATGAGGTCGGCAGCGGGCATCAGAGGAACTCCTGTACGGATGACGGTCGTTCGGCAGGGCGGGGAGGTCGGGGAGGCCGGGCCAGGTGGGGAGGCCGGGCGGGCCGGGCGGCCACGGTGGGTGCGGTGCCGTGGGTACGGCGGGCGCGGCGGCGGCGTCGTCGTCGGTCGGTCGGTCAGGCGGGCGTGGCGGCTTCCGTCGGCTCGCCGATTTCGGTGGCTCCCGTGGCTCCGGTGGCCCCCGCGGCTTCGGCGGGCGTGGACGGCTCGGCGGCGAAGGCCTCGTAGACCTCGGGGCGTCGGCGGCGCAGCCACCACGCCAGCGGAAGACCGAGGAGGAAGACGGCCGGGGACACGACGACGAGCACCGTGTTCACGGTCGGGGAGGCGCCGGTGAAGAGGTCCATGTGGCCCACCACCAGCACGATCGCGGCTGCCAGCAGCACGGTGGCCACGACGGGCGCCACCAGGGTCCGCAGGGTGCCCTCCTGGTGGCGGATGCGCCGGAAGTAGCAGGGCACGGCGATCGCGGCGAGCAGCTGGAGCAGCAACAGGCCGATCATTCCCGGGGTGTTCACCCACAGCAGCAACTGCTGGTACGGGTCGGCGCCCGCGGCCCAGAACGCGAGGACGACGGCCGCGCCGAGCACGGTCTGGGCGATGCCCGCGACGTACGGCGAGCGGTGGCGGTGGTGGATGCGGCCGAGCCGGCGCGGCAACACGCCCTCCTCGGCCAGGGCCAGCGCGTAGCGGTTGATGGCGTTGTGGAAGGCGAGGAGGGAGGCGATGACGCTGGTGATGATGAAGATGTGCATCAGGTCCGCCGCCCAGCCGCCGACGTACGTGGTGATCGCGGTGAAGAACAGTCCGGCCGGGTCCTTGCCCGCGGCCTGGACGACCTTGTCGTCACCGAACGCCTGGATGGCCACCCACACGATGAACGCGTAGAACAGGCCGAGAAAGGCGACCGCGAGGTAGGTGGCGCGCGGCACCGTGCGCTCCGGGTCGCGGGCCTCTCGGCGGTAGATGACGGTCGACTCGAAGCCGGTGAACGCGGCGAACGCGAACGCGAGGACGGCGGCCGTGCCGGGGACGAACACGTGCGCCGGGGCCAGGGAGCCGAGCGACAGCCCGTGGGCGCCGCCCTTGAGCAGGACCCCGCCCGCGAGCAGCACCAGGATCCCGGTCTCGGCGACGAGGAGGATGCCGAGCAGCTTGGCGCCGAAGTCGATCGAGCGGAAGCCGCCGTAGCCGATCAGCAGGAGTCCGGCCAGGGAGACGGGCAGCCAGGGCACGTCGGTGCCGAAGAGGGAGTGCAGCGTGTCCCGGGTGGTGGAGGCGAGGAGGCCGTAGACGCCGATCTCCATGCCGTTGTAGCCGACCAGGGCGAGCAGGGCCGCGCCGATGCCGACCGGGCGGCCGAGACCACGGGTGATGAAGGCGTAGAACGCGCCGCCGCTTCGGACGTGGCGGCTCATGGTGGTGAAGCCGACGGCGAAGATGGCGAGGGTCAGTCCGGCGAGGAGATAGCCGACGGGGGCGCCGATGCCGCCCAGCAGGATCGCGAGGGGAGCGACGCCCGCCATCACGGTCAGGGGTGCGGCGGCGGAGACGACGAAGAAGGCGATGTCGGCGGTGCCGAGGGAGCCGGAGCGGAGTGTGGCCGCGTCGGACCGCACTCCTTCCTCCGGGATCTCGGACGTGGTCACGGACATTCGGGGGAGCCCTTCTGGCGGCGGACGGGAGGGGGGTCCCGGTGACGGGGCAGCGGTGGTGGCAGCGATGGTGCGGTGGTGGTGCGGTGATGGTGCGGTGGCGGGGCGGGCGGGTGCGCGGACGCCCGGAGCCGGAAACCTAAAGGCTTTCGGTTTCCGCAATGTAACCTGCCGTTGGGAATCCGGGAAGACCTTCAGGGGGAACGCTGACCATGGGACGGCCGCGCACACCGCTCCTCGACCGCGAGCGCATCACCGCCACCGCGCTGCAACTGATCGACGAGAGCGGCGACTTCAGCGTGCCGCAGATCGCCCGTCGGCTCGGCGCCCAGACCGGCTCCGTGTACCACCATGTGGACGGCCGGGAGGGCATCGTGGAACTGCTGCGGGAACGGGTGGCCTCCGCGATCGACACCGCCACCCTGGACCTGCGGCCGTGGGACGCCGCCGTCGAGGCCTGGGCCCGCTCCTACCGCGCCGCGTTCGCCGCGCACCCCCGCGCCATCCCGATGCTGATGACGTCACCCGTACGAGCGCCCCGGGTGCTGGAGCAGTACGAACGCGCCGTCGACCTGCTCCTCGCGGCCGGCTTCGCCCCCGCCGAGGTCATGCCGCTGCTCGTCGCGCTGGAGAACCTCGTCCTGGGCTCGGCCCTCGACCTCGCCGCCCCCGAGGCGATGTGGGAGCTGACGGACCGGGCCCCGACACCCCGCCTCGCCGAGGTCCTTGCCGCGGTGGGGGAGGGGCGCGCAGACCGCGCCTTCGACGTCGGCCTCACCGCCTTCATGAACCACGCGCGGGCCGTACTGGACGGCCGGGAGCACTGAGCGGGACGGCCGGCGGCACGGAACGGACGGCTGGCGGCACGGAACGGACGGCTGGCGGCACTGAGCGGGACGGCTGGCGGCACTGAGCGGGACGGCCGGCGGCACTGAGCGGACGGTTTCCCGGTACCGCCAGGAACAGGATCACCTTGTGCAGGGCGACCCGACGGCCTGACCACCCCTGCCTGCAGCGACGGATCACCCACAGCCACGGATCACCGACAGCTACGGATCACCCACAGCCACGGATCACCTACAACGGCGGATCATCGAGGAGTTCCAGCAGTGTGCGGGCACTCTCCGCAGCGGCCGGAACACAGCCGGCCGCGCCCGGGAACAGGCGGCCCCAGGCGCGGGCACGGCCCAGAGCGCCGAAGCGCCACGCGAGCCGCACGGCGCGCCGCAGTTGCGCCGCCGTCCGGCCGGCTCCCGTCCACGGCTCCAGATAGGCGTCGCGCAGTCGCGGCAGCACCTCGGCGCCGTACCGCTCGCGCGCCCGTCGGGCCGGGACCCACAGACTGCAGAAGGGGTGGGAGAGGACGGCGTCGCCCCAGTCGAAGAAGGTGTACCGGCCCGGCTCCGGGTTGAACACCTGGCCGTCGTGCAGGTCGGCGTGGTCGAGGGAGTCGGGGATGCCCAGGGCCGCCAGTTCGGCGGACCACTCCACCAGCCGGGGCCGCAGCCGGGCGAGCGATGCGCGTTCCTCCGGGGCCAGCGCTGAGCTGTCGGCGAGCAACTCGTCGAAGGAGTAGGGCAGTTCCGGGGTGCGGATCCTCGGGACGCCCGCCTTCCCGATCTCCTCCGCGTGCGGGACCAGGGCGCGCTGCATGCTCGCGTACTGGCGCAGGAGGTCCTCCCACGCACGGGGCGCTACGGCGTCCCGCTCCAGGACGTCCCGGAACAGGTCCCCTCCGTCGGGCAGCAGCGACCAGCCGCGGTCGGCGTCGACCGCGAGCGGTGTCAGGACGTGCTCCGGCACCCGGCGGGCCAGCACGGTGCTCAGCGCGGCCTCGAATCCGCCGGCCGGGGGACTCGCCTTGAACCACACGGCCTCCCGCCCGGCCACCGGCACCCGCACCAGAACCGACCAGGGCCGCAGTCGCACCCGCGGGTCACCACCGGCCCGCAGGCCGTGCGCGGCGAGTGCGCCGTCCACCCAGTCGAAGGCGGCGGCCCGCCAGGTCTCCTGCTCCCAGGGTGTGACCGCGTCCGGGTAAAGGCCCCGGTCCACCGCCGGTGAGGCATCGCGTTCCGTCATCGGCCCATCCCAGCAGCGCGGCCCGCCGACCGGCCAGCGGTTTTCGTCGGCGAGATGGACGTTCATGTGTATGAACATTGCTCACGTGGGTGTACATGAGGGTCCGGATCGTGCGACGCTCCATCAACTCCCGTACGTTGACATCGAGTTGGAGGGGGCACACAGCCCGATGAACCTTTCGCGACGTTCCGTGCTGACCACGGCGGCCGGTGCCGCGACCCTGTGCGCGACGCCAGTGACGGCGACGGCGGCCACGACGGCGACGGTGGCTCACGCGGCCACACCCGCCCCCACCGAGGACACCGCCCGCACCCTGCGCGCCGCCGCCGACTACGCGGTCGCCAAACTCCGTACCGTCGCCCCCACGGTGACGGCCTTTCCGGTCGGCACGAAGGCCGAGAAGTGGGTGTACTCCCAGAACGGCGACTGGGTCGGCGGGTTCTGGCCCGGCACCCTGTGGATGGCCTGGCTGCACAGCGGGGACGACACCTTCCGCACCCTGGCACTCGACTCCGCGAAGAAGCTCTCCCCGCGCCAGTACGACACCAGCACCCACGACCTCGGCTTCCTCTTCTACCCGTCGTGGGTCACCGCCTGGCGCCTGACCGGCGACGACAGTTGGCGCGCGGGCGCCGTACGGGCCGCCGACTCGCTGATACGGCGCTACAACCCGAACGGCCACTTCATCCGGGCCTGGGGCGCACTGGACGACCCCGGCAACGCCGGCCGCGTCATCATGGACACGATGATGAACCTGGACCTGCTGGACTTCGCGACCCGGCAGAGGGGCGACGCGAAGTACCGCGACATCGCCGTCGAGCACGCCCGGACGGTGCGGCGCACGTTCCCCCGCCCGGACGGCTCGACCCCGCACGTGTACGACTTCGACCCCACGACCGGCGCCCCGATCGGCCCGGACACCGTCCAGGGGTACAGCCCCACGTCCTGCTGGGCACGCGGACAGGCCTGGGGCATCTACGGGTTCACCACCATGTACCGGCGCACCGGCGACGACGGTTTCCTGTCCACGGCACGCAGCCTCGCCGACTACGCGCTGGGCGCCCTGACACCGGATCACGTCCCGGTCTGGGACTACCGGGCACCCCAGCAGCCCTACGACGTCAAGGACGCCTCCGCCGGCGCGATCACGGCCTGCGGCCTGCTCGACCTGGCCACCGCCTCGGGCCGCCCCCGCTACCGGGACGCGGCCCTGCGCATCCTGACCGCACTCGCGCAGACCTGCCTGACGGACAACTCCAGCCGCGCCCAGGCCGTCGTCGCCCGCTGCACCCGCAACCGGCCGGCCGAGGACGGCATCGAGATCTCCCTCCCCTACGCCGACTACTACCTGCTGGAAGGCATCCTGCGCGTGCTGCGCCCCCAGGACGTCGACCGGGCCGTCGACCTCTCCGGTCCGCGCGGTCAGCGGCCGTAGCGGCGGTCGCGGGCGGCGTACGAGCGCAGGGCACGCAGCAGGTCGATCTGACGGAACGCCGGCCACAGCACGTCCACGAAGTGCACCTCGGCGTAGGCGGACTGCCACAGCAGGAAGCCCGACAGCCGCTGCTCACCGGAGGTGCGGATGATGAAGTCCGTGTCGTGTCCCGCCGGTGAGTACAGGTTGTCGGTGATGTGCTCCAGGTCGAAGTCCGCGGCCAGCTCCCGCGGATCGCCGCCGGCGCCGATGTGCTTGTCGAAGGCCGCCCTGACCGCGTCGACGATCTCGCGGCGCCCGCCGTAGCCGACGGCCACGTCGACCTTGAGCCCGCCGCGGCCGTGCGTCGCGGCGGCGGCCTCCTTCAGCACGCGGGCGGTGTCGCCCGGCAGCAGGTCGAGCGCGCCGATGATCTCGATCTCCCACGGTTCGTCCGGGGCGCAGATACGCCGGACGGTCTCCTCGATTATGTCGAGCAGCGGCCCGAGTTCATCGGCCGGCCGGTGCAGGTTGTCGTCGGACAGCATCCACAGTGTGACGTGCTTGATGCCGGCATCGGTGCACCAGTGCAGGAACTCCGTCACCTTGGCGCCGCCCACGCGGTAGCCCTCACGGACGTCGCTGTGCCCCGCGCCCCGGGCCCAACGCCGGTTCCCGTCCAGCATGATCGCCACGTGCCGTGGCCTGGGCAGGCCCTCCAGCTTGTGGTTCAGACGCCGTACGTACACCGCTTCCAACGCCGACCGCAGGGCTTTCCATGCCACGCCGACATCCCCTCTCCGACCCGTCATCGAGGTCCCGACCCGTGATTGAGGCCGCAACGATATTGCCACGCTTTTCGAACGCGCCACGCAGCCCTTCGCCCCGGGCCGTGCGACGCCTCCGCTTCATCCGCGGATGCCCGTCCTCGGCGTGCCTCTCGGTCCCGCGCGCACGGCAGCGTGATCAAATGCGGCATGGCAACGTCCTGGACCGGCAGGCGAGTACGCCTGCGCGCTGTCGAGCCCGACGACTGGACAGCGTTCATGCGCTTCGCCGACGAAGACGGGCGGCGGGAGAGCCGGCTGGATCTGCCGCGGTCCGCCGAGAGCTACCGTACCTGGGCGAAGGCGCAGGCCGTCGCCGAGTGCGATGACGACTGTTTCCGGTTGGCGGTCGAGACGACGGCCACGGGAGAGCTGGTCGGCGCGGTCGGCTCCCATCGCACCGGCCGGCGTTCGGGCTGGTTCGAGTGTGATGTCACGATCGGCGCGGACCACCGGCGCAGGGGCTACGCGGCGGAAGCCATGGTGCTGTTGCTGCGCTTCATGTTCGCCGAGCGGCGCTATCACAAGTGCCTGGCAGCGGTCTTCGACCACAACGAGGCTTCGCTGGCGCTGTTTCGGGGTCTCGGCTTCACCGAGGAGGGCCGCTTGCGGGAACACGTCTTCTTCGGCGGCCGGCACCACGACCTCGTCATGTGGGGCATGCTCGCGGGTGAGTTCGACCGGCGGCACACGATGAGCGCGCCATGACGGGTTCGATCAGCAGGACTTCCGTCAGCCGCGCGCGGTGGCACGCAGGCGCAAGCCGGTGGTCGCGAGACCTTCGAGGGTGGTGACCCGGTAGCCGGGTTCCGGTCCTGGCGGCTCGCTCAGTTGGTAGGAGCGGGCGGTCTGCGCGGTCAGGAGCGTCAGCATCGCCATGGCCAGGGCGGCTCCCTCGCAGCCGTGCGGACCGCTGCCGAAGGAGAGGAAGACCCCGGGTCTCTCCGGTGATTCGGGATCGTCGAGCCAGCGCTCCGGCCGGAACCGGTCCGGCTCGCGGTGTTCCCGTGCGTCGCGGTGGGCGGTGTAGGGGCAGACGAGAACGGTGGACCCGGCGTCGATGGTGTAGTCGGCGAGCTGAGTCCGCCGGGGGGCGCTCCGGGTCAGCAGCCAGCTCGGCGGGTACAGCCGCAGCACCTCCCGCACCAGCGCCTGGGTGTAGCGCAGAGCGTCGAGGTGGGCGCTGGTCGTCGCGGCCGGGTCCGCGGGCAGCAAGGCGGCTTCGGCCGCGACGCGGCTCGCTGCCTCGGGGTACGTGGCCAGGTGGAGCAAAATCCACCCGGCTGCCCGCGAAGGTGTCTCGAAGGTGGCGACGGTGATCCCGGGGAGAGTGTCGAGAACGGCCTCTTCCGCCAGGAGGCCGTAGCGGGAGGAGGGTCGGAGCATCTGGCCCAGCACGTCCTCACCGAGCCGGCCCGACGCACGGCGCCGGCGGACGACGGGCCGCAGAGCATCGACGAAGGCGGTCTGCTGCCGTGTGCGGAACCGCCGTGCCGGTGTGGGGATCCAGCGCGGCCACACCCAGCGCGAGGGGCGCACGAGCACCTCGCGGGCCAGGAACAGCTGCGCGGCGAACGGCAGCAGGGCGGGAGCGTCCTCGGAGAAGAGGTAGCGCACGCCGATATCTGCCAGGGTGTGCCGGACCGGGGGCAGGATCTCGACGTCCTGGCCCGTGGGCCACTGGTCGGCGAACCGCGCGGTCCCGGACGCGATCTCACCGGTCCTGGCCGCGACCGCCTGCGGGCGCAGCCCGCGCATACGGGCGGCGTGAGCGTGCACGCGTTCCTCGGGCGTCGGTGCCCCGCTCGACCGGTTCAGCGGCGGGAAGAGGGGCGAGGGTGCCTTGGGGAAGTCCTGCGCGCGGTGCAGGACGGCTTCGCACGGCCCGGCCGTAGCGGCCACGCAGACACCCGGCTCCAGCTGCCAGACGTCCCCGCACTCGTCGGCGCCGCGGCGCGCCAGCGCCAGCCGGTCGCGGCTCCAGGCAGCGAAGCCGCCTCCGGGCAACCGGGGCGGCTCGTTCGTTCGGCCCATGAGATCGTCCTCGACTCTTCTACCCCTCGACTCTCCTACCGTCCAGGTCGATGTCGTCGGCAGGGTGGCGGGGAGCCGGTGGGTGCCCGGGGGGCGCCCACCGGCACTGCGGTCAGCCTCGGTCCCCGGCGTACGCATCCCACTCGTGGGCCCCGTACGCGCCGTAGTGGCGGGTGAAGGACAGCTTGCCGAGCAGCTTGGCGATCATGACGTACTCCTCTCGCCTGTCTTCAGCACCAAATGCCATATATGCCATGTTTTCACACATTCGGCGTCCGGAGTAACGGCAGCGCGTGTGGATAAGGCGAGTCCGTCTGAACTATGCTGTCCAGACTTGGAAAATTAGTCGAGTGAGTGATCGGGGCGCGCGTGAGCCCACGCACGTTCGCGGAGGTATGCATGGACGACGACGCCACGGCCGGCGCGGACGAGCACCTCGTTCAGGAGGCGGACGAGCACCTCGTTGCGGAGATGGAGAAGGTCGCCGTCGCCCTGGGGCGGATGTTCCCGGGGCTGTGCGAGGTGGTGCTGCACGACCTGCGCGATCCGCAGCACGCGATCCGGGCCATCGAGAACAACCTGTCCGGCCGCCGGATCGGGGACTCGGCGACCGGACTGGGCCTGGCCCGCATCGCCGACCCGCGGTACCCCAGCGTCATCCAGAACTACCCCAACCGGTTCCCCGACGGCCGCCCGGCGAAGAGCACGTCGATCGGGATCAGGAACGGCGCGGGCGAGTACATCGCCGCTCTGTGCCTGAACCTCGACGTCTCCGTGCTGTCGCCGGTCACGCTCGCGCTGTCCAACCTCGTCGCCACCGACACGGAACACCGCGACCAGTCCCTGGAGACCCTGCGGGACCGCAACGCCCGGGAGCTTCGCCGCGCCGTGGAGGCCCGCGCCGCGGACCGCGGTGGCACGCCCAGGTCGCTGGGCCGCGACGACAAGAAGGCGCTCGTGCAACAGCTGCGCCAGGACGGCTACTTCCACTCCCGCGACGCCGCCCAGGCCATCGCGGACCTGCTCGGCGTGTCCCGGGCGACCGTCTACAACTACACGAAGTGAAGGGGCCGTAGAAGGCCGAGGGCCGCCGCTCGTCAGCCGCCCGTCAGCCGCCCGGCTCCCGCCCGCCACCTCCCTCTCCGCCACGGGCACCCCGTCCCCACCACAGGCGCTCTGCCCCACCACCGACACCTCCACCCCAAGGACACCCCATGCCCGACGCCTCGCCCGTCACGTTCGACGACGTCCGTGAGGCCGCTGTGCGCCTCAAGGGCATCGCCCACCGCACCCCCGTCCTCACCTCCCGCACGCTCGACGCGCTCGTGGGTGCCGAGGTGTTCGTCAAGTGCGAGAACTTCCAGCGGATCGGCGCCTTCAAGATCCGTGGCGCCTACAACGCGGCCGCCCAGCTACCGCCCGAGCAGCTCGCCAGGGGCATCGCCGCCTACTCCTCCGGCAACCACGCCCAGGCCACCGCCCTCGCCGCCCGGGAACTGGGCACCAGCGCCGTCATCCTGATGCCCGAGGACGCCCCCCGCTCCAAGAGGGAGGCGACGGCCGGCTACGGGGCCGAGATCGTGACGTACGACCGTTACGCCCAGGACCGCACCACCCTTGGCGAGGCCCTGGCCGAGGACCGCGGCCTGGCCCTGATCCCGCCCTACGACCACCCCCACGTCATCGCCGGCCAGGGCACCGCCGTGCTCGAACTCCTGGAGGACACCGGAGAACTCGACGCGCTCGTCGTACCGGTCGGAGGGGGCGGCCTCATCGCCGGCAGCGCCGTCGCCGCCAAGGCGCTTCACCCCGGCATCCGGATGATCGGCGTCGAGCCCGAGGCGGGGGACGACACCAAGCGCTCCCTGGCCAGTGGTGAGCGCGTCACGATCCCCGTGCCCCGCACCATCGCCGACGGCCAGGCGATCCCCACCCCCGGCGAGATCACCTTCGGCATCAACCGGCGTCTGGTCGACGCCGTCGCCCTGGTCAGCGACGAGGAGATCGTCCAGGCCATGAGGTTCGCCTTCGAGCGGCTGAAGATCGTCCTGGAGCCCAGCGGCGCCTCGGGGCTCGCGGCTCTCCTGGCCGGACGCGTCGAGGATCCGCCGCGGCGGATCGGTGTCATCGCCTCGGGCGGCAACATCGACACCGGGCGCTTCACCGAACTCGTCGGCCGCTGACCCGCAGGTCAGCGCCCGGCACCGCGCTGACCTGCTGTGACTTCTCCCACCTGCTCTTGCCTCGGCGGGAAAGGCCTACCTACGTTCGGTCGTATGTCCTCCTTTGACCCGAACCTCCCCGACGGGCCGGACGAGCCGCGCGAGCCCGCCGCGGCGAGCCCGTCCGGACCGGCCGACGTGAGCCCGTCCGGACCGGCCGACGTGAGCCCGTCCGAACCGGTCGACTTCGTCGTCGACCTGACCGCGCACGAGATGCTCCGCCGCACGCACGCCCTGGCCGCGCTGGGCCCGGACTGGGACCCCGTCGCGGCGCTGCGCGGCGAGGAGGAGGCGTACGACCTGCTGTACTCCGGCCTCGACGCCGAGCAGCAGCGCATCTACGACCGACTGCTCGCGGCCGGGGTGCTCCCGAGGCGCGGGGGCGGCGATGCTGCCGCTTGATCCGCAGGCCGACATAGGGCGCCGGGCCTGGGTGGACTGCCCGAAGTGCGACGACCGCGGCGGCTGTGCCACCTGCGCGCAGGGGCGTACCTGCCACGCCCACTGGCGCTACCTGCTCTCCAACACCGGCAGCCTGCTCCATCTGCAGTGCCCGTCCTGCACGCACGTCTGGACCCACGAGACGAACTTCGGCGCCACGCGGTCCCAGGGGTGAGGTGACGCGGCGCGCTCCCGCGGACGGGGCGGCTCAGGGCGCCGTGAACAGCGTGGGGAAGCGCGGTCCCAGCCACGGCTTGGGTCCCCAGGTGAGGATCTGGCCGCGGGCGATGGCCCGCCAGGGGTTGAGCCGGCCCAGCGCGATCAGCAGGAACGCGGTCGGGTCGATGAGGATCGTGCAGTCCGAGCGGCCCTGCGGCGGCCCCGGTGTCACCTCCACGGCGCCGGCGGCCAGGCGGACGCCGAAGGCCTCGCCGCCGCGCAGCCGGATCGTGTAGCGGGCCGTGAGCCCGGCGGTGGCCGCGGTGTTCGTGACACGCGGCATGACCGAGAGCATGAACGGCATGCACAGGCCCACCCGCGGCCGGTCGACCATGTGCGGGCGGCCCAGGGCGCGCGCGAGATCGTATCCGTGGCCCAGCATGTGCGTGAGCAGGTACGAGGCCAGAACGGGCCGGTCCATGGTGCCGAGCGGCGTGGCCGGTACGGCACTCTCGCCGGCGGGGTCCGCCATGGCGTCCAGGAACACCGACGCCTGCTCCGCGATCATCGCCGCGAGCGGCTCCGCCCGGCGCTCGGCGAAGACGGTGAGGGACTCGGCGTTCGCCGCGGC
This sequence comes from Streptomyces sp. NPDC048297, assembly GCF_043201585.1. Lineage (NCBI taxonomy): Bacteria > Bacillati > Actinomycetota > Actinomycetes > Kitasatosporales > Streptomycetaceae > Streptomyces > Streptomyces sp. NPDC048297. Next base: position 171,431 of record NZ_JBICZA010000002.1, on the reverse strand, counting down.
CAGGCTCTGTGCCGTGCCGTCCCCGTAGGGCCGGGCGCGGCCGGCCGCGAGGTCGGCCATCAGCTCGTTGGCCAGGGCGAGATGGGCGGCAGCCTCGCCGACGGTCCACTGCGATCCCGGCACCGGGGCCGCCGTGTCCGGCGCACCGCGCACCAGCGCGGCGATCTCCTCGGCGGTCGCCCGTATCGCCTGCTCCAGCCCCTCGGGCAGTTGCCCTGTCCCGTCCTGCCGTTCCGTCGCGTGCACGCCGCCCGCCCCTCCCGCCTGTCGCCCCCGTGCGCACGGGGTGCCGGTACCCAACCAGACCGGGGACCGGGCGGCAAGGCGCGGGTGACGTGCGGCGCGCCCCTCACTTTCGCTCCTCGCCTTGCTGCCTTCGCTCCTCACCAGTTGTGGGCGACGTCGATCACCAGCCGGCCGGGCAGCTGGATCACCCGGAACGGCAGACGGGCGCGGACCCCGAGGCCGATCTGTGTCTCTCCCTCGAAGCTCCCGGCGAACCGGGTGTCCCTGAAGGTGCGGTACCCGGTGAGCCGCACGCCCGGCAGGGTGCGGCCCACCCGGCCCGGGTACGTCGGCGTACCGGTCGCGGGGTCGTAACTCGGCGCGCCGACACGGACGTCGAGGACGGCCCCGCCGCCGACCGGGATCAGCCGGCCGCTCGCCGTCTGGTGGAGCCGCTGGACGTACCTGACGGAATAGCCGATCGACCGGCCGCCGCCGGGCACGTCGAACACGATCCGGTCGAAGCACGCGTGCCGGCCGGTCCTGACGTCCTCCAGCGGCACGGCACCGGCAGTGGGACCGCCCTTGGCCCCGCTGCCGAAGCCGGCTGGGCAGGCCGTGGCCTGCGCGGCGGCTGTCGGAGCGGCCCCTGCCGCGGTCGCCGCCGCGCCCACGCCGGAACCCGCCAGCACGAGCGCCGCCATCGCTGCCCCCATTCTTCGCATGATGTCCCCCTTGGTCGAGTCATGCTGTTATGGGGTGAGACACACGGATATGGCGAATGGTTGCGGTGTTCGGGGAGGGAAAGGGTCCCGAATGCGCGCGGGTCACTCCGCCGGTATCGCGTAGTCGGCCAGGGAGACACTGCCGGAGTAGGCCATGGGGACGCCGTCCAGGTACGCGTCGGGCAGGTCGAAGGCGTCGACCAGATCCGTCATGTGCGGGGCGAGGTCGTGGAGGACGTCGTCCAGGAGCTGGGGTAGGCCGCGGACCTGCTCGGGGGAGAGGTGGCCGTGGGCCAGCAGGTCGCCGGTGTACGTGCCGATCTCCTGCAGCAGGAAGAGCAGGCACAAACGCTCCAGCAGGTCCCCGGCGGCGGGGTCGTTCGCGCGGGAGGCCGCGTCCAGGAAGGCGTCGGCGGCGCGGAGCCGGGCGTGGACCGAGACCATCTCCAGCGCGGCGGAGGAGGCGCCGTTCCAGCGGCCCACCGGGTCCTTGGAGGGGCCCCGGCGCAGTTGTGCGCGGGCCCGGTCCTGCCAGATGGCCTCGGCGCGGGCGAGCAGCCCCCGCACATGCCGGGGGTCCCTGAGCTGTGCGGGTGCGCCCGGGGGTTCCGCGTCCTGCCGTGGCGGCTGGTGGGCGAAGAGCATCTCGGCGGCGGCCTTCACCCAGATCACCGTGTTGTCGCCCTCGGCGGTGACGGTGCCCTCGATGTAGTGCGGGAACTCGGACAGGCCGTTGACCGCGAACAGCCCCTGGGCGCCGCAGCGTTCGCGGCACTCGATGGTGATGTCGCGCGCCTGCCAGGTGATCCAGCTCTTGGCCACGGCGACCAGGCGCTCGGCCTCCGCCCGCTGCTCGGTGTGCGCGCCGGCCCCGTGCGCGGCCCAGCCGGCGAGCGCGGCGCGGTGCAGGAAGGTCATGGCGTAGGCGGTGGCGAGGCCCTGGAGCAGGGGCCGGTGATGGGAGCGGTGGGCGTTGACCGGGATGCGTTCGCCCGCGCGCGGCCCGCTGACCTGCCGCTGGTCGCCGTAGCGTACGGCTATGGCCAGGGCGGCGCGGGTCGCGCCGATGGCGGCGCCGCTCATGCACAGTTTGCCCATGGTGACCCGGCCGATGGACTGCAGGAACCGCTTGCGCCGGTTGCCGAGGGTGCTGTGCAGCCGACCGTCGGCGTCGAGCCGGCCGTGCTCGGACTCCAGCAGGGCGTCGCGCGGCAGGAGCACGTGGTTGAACGAGGTCAGGCAGTGGTCGACCGGCGCGCCCGTGCGCAGGGGCAGCCTGCGCACGCCCACCCCGGGCAGCGGGCCGTTCTCGTCGCTCAGCGGGGCCAGGAAGAGGAAGACGCCCTCGTCCCGGCCGGCCACGATGAGCCGGGCGGCCACCACGGCGGTCTTCGGGCCGCCGGTCATGCTGGTGTTGGGCATGAACTTCTGGGCCCCGGGATGCGGCGTGTTCAGGACGAACCGGCCCGTGCCCGGGTCGAGTTCGGCGGTGGTCTCCAGGGCGGAGGCATCGTTGCCGTGCTCCAGCTCGGTGCAGAGAAACGTGCCGACACGCCGGAGGGCGGTGAAGTCGGACAGGTCGCGCGGCGTGGCGCCCGCGTGGTCGAGCAGCGAGCCGAGGAAGAGGTTGTAGTGGATGCTCGCCACCGTGCACAGGCCCCCGCCGCCGTCCACGATCGCCGCCCACTCGTGCAGGGCCGCCAACTTCGCCGGATCGTCGGCGAGTTGCTCCGGGTCGCCTGCGCAGTCGTTCACCAGCCGCAGCCAGTCGTAGGAGAGCGCCGCGCGTTCGGCGCCGCCCAGTCCCGGGCGGTGGCGGAAGGTGTCCTGTGCGATGAGCCGGCGCCAGCGGCCGTGCACGGTCTCTCTGCCGCCCTCCCTGCCGCCGCTGCCGTCGTCGAAGAGGAGCCGGGACAGGTCCAAGCGGAGTGACGTGTTCCGGTCAATCTTTGGGCTGCTGAACTGCTCGACCCCTGGCGCTGAGACGAGATCTTCCTGCGGTGTCAGAAGGGCCATGGCCTGCTCCCGTTGGTCACGGATCCGGAAGGATGGGACGCGCAGTGTCAGAAGATACGGACCTCCCGGTTTGCTTATCAAGCAAAATCTTCTCAGATCGGTTACCGAACGATTGCACATCGTGTGCGAATCCTGCGCTGTCAAGTGACCCAAGATGACAACTTCTTGCACAGTCGCTACGCCCACCACCCGTGCGGGGAACGGTGAGTTGGGCCGTGAACGGGGCGTTGAGATACCGGGCGACACGTTTTATTGTGGCGTCAGCGACGGGTCCTCAGGCCCGGCAGAGGCGGTGCTTAGGGGGGTGCGCTCGCGCTTGAAAGGCCGAGTTCCAGGGTGGCAGGATGCATACCTGTCGGTCGCTTTTCGGCACCGACCGGTCCGTGAACCCAGTGCGGAGGGTGTGCCGTGGCCCTGCAGGAACGAGCGATCAGGACGAGACGCAACATCCTGGTCGCCGCAGCCGACGTGTTCGCCGACGTCGGCTACGAAGCGGCGACGATCTCCGAGATCCTCCAGCGGGCGAACGTCACCAAGGGCGCCCTCTACTTCCACTTCGCCTCCAAGGAACAGCTCGCCCAGGCGGTGCTGACCGACCAGCTCAACTCCGTACCGGAAGTGCCGGTGCGTGAGCTGGTGCTGCAGGAGGGGCTGGACGCCGGGTTCCTCCTCGCCCATCTGCTCAGCGCCGGAGACCCCCTGGTGCGCGGCAGCATCCGCCTCACCGTGGACCAGGGATCACCGCAGGACGGACTCGACCGACGGGTGCCGATGGCCTCGTGGATCGAGTACAACGCCAAACTGCTCGCCCGCGCCAAGGCGAACGGCGAACTGCTGCCCCACGTCGACGTCGAGGCCTCGGCCAAGGCGTTCGTCTCCGCGTTCACCGGCGCCCAGGTGCTGTCCAAGATCATGAGCGACCACTCCGACCTGATGGAGCGCGTGGTCGACCTCTACCGCCACCTCATGACCAGCATCGCGGTCCCTGCCGTGCTCGTGCGCCTGGACATGACCATGGACCGGGGCCGCCGGGTCCACGAGGAGGCCCTCGCGCTGGGCCGGGGAGCGGAAGAGGCCGAAGCCGCCGGCTGAGCGGCACCTTCCCGGAGGTACGGGACGGCTGCCGTCGGTGCGAGAACGGGGCAACGCATCGGCGAACACGTCTGGTTGTGGGGAGGGGCGACTCTCCCTCGGGCACGTCGCAACGCAGCAACGTGAAGCAGGACCGACCCAGGGAGACCCGATGGAGAAGACCGCCTGCCCGTACACCTTGGACATCACGGGCCGTGACCACATGGGAGAGGCGGCGAAGCTGCGCACCCAGGGCCCCGCCGTCCAGGTCGAACTGCCCGGTGGCGTGATCGCCTGGGCCGTCGTGCGACAGACGTACGTGGAAAGGCTGTTGGCCGACCCGCGCGTCTCGCGCAGCGCCCGCCTGCACTGGCCGCCCTTCATCGAGGGGAAGATCACCGAGGAGTGGCCGCTGTACCCGTGGGTGGCGAACGAGAACATGCTGTTCGCCTACGGGGAGCACCACAGCAGACTGCGCCGCCTCGTGGCCGGGGCGTTCACCGCCCGCCGCTCCGAGACCCTGCGCCCGAGAGTCGAGGAACTGTCGGCCGAACTGCTCGACACCCTGGGCGAAGTCGCCCCCGGGACCCCCGTCGACCTGCGCACCGCGTACGCCGAGGTGCTCCCGCTGCGCGTCATCTGCGAGCTGTTCGGGGTCCCGCGCGGCGCCGAGACGGACGCCCTGTCCGCCGCGCTGAGCACCGTGTTCGGCTCCACCGTCTCCGCCGCGGAGATGGAGGCGGCGCGGATGGAGGCCTTCGGGCGGCTCGCCGCACACGTGCGGGCCAAACGGCAGGCACCCGGCGACGACCTCACCAGCTCGCTGATCGCCGCCCGGGACGACGACGACCGCCTCACCGAGGACGAACTGCTCGGCTCCCTCTTCATGTTCATCGCCGCCGGCCAGGACACCACCGCCACCCTCATCACCAACGCGGCCGGCGCCCTGCTGAGCAACCCCGAGCAGCTGGAGCACGTCCGCGCGGGCCGGGCGACCTGGGCCGACGTGGTCGCCGAGACCATGCGGGTGCACACGCCCGGCGCGTACTCGCCGCTGCGGTTCGCGGTGGAGGACATCGACCTCGACGGCGTCGGGATCCGCAAGGGCGAGGCCATCCTCGTCAACTTCGCGGCGGGCGGCCACGAGACCGACCGGCACGGCCCCGACGCGGACCGCTTCGACGTGCTGCGCACCGGCCGCGACGTCCTCGGCTTCGGCCACGGACCGCATCGCTGCCTCGGCGCCCCGCTCGGCGAGATCGAGGCGGCCTCCGCCCTCGCCAAGCTCTTCGACCTCTTCCCGGACGCGCGACTCGCCTGCCCTCCCGAGGAGTTGAAGCCCCTGCCGACCTTCATGCTCAACGGCTACCAGGCGCTGCCCGTCGTCCTGCGCCCGTCGGCCTCCTGAGCCCGTGAGCGGCCACGGACCCGGCCGCTCCCGCCACGGCGACCACGCCGCTCCCCGCGAGCCGACGGAGTCGCCGTGGCACCCTTTCGCCCCACAAAAACACCGGACAGACGGTTTATTTCGGGTGGATGACGTACGCCTGGACGCTGAAGGCGCCCCGCCGCGCCGGGAGTTCGTCGGTTCGCACCGACTTCCCGCGGTCGCCGCCCGGTGGCCCGTCAGGTCTTGCCGCATACGTCTCCGCTAAAACATACTGAACATGCGGTTAGACGCGGACCAGGGGCGCTGGCTCCCCACCGGATCCGGCACCGAAGGAGAGCGTCATGGTCAAGCAGGTACGGGCGGCCTACACGCGGCAGGCCCTGATCCGCGCGGCGGCGGAGGTCTTCGCCGACAACGGATACGCCCGCGCGTCCCTGCCGGCGATCAGCAAGCGCGCCGGAGTGAGCGCCGGAGCCCTGCACTTCCACTTCCCGAGCAAGGACTTACTGGCCTCCGAGGTCGAGCAGGTGGCGACGCGTGCCGTGACCGAGATGGCCCGGCAGTGCCGCCGCTCCAACGGCACCGAGCTGGAGGCGCTGGTCGCCGCGACCCACCACGTGGTCTCCGCATTCGCCACCGACCCCGTCACCTGGGCGGGTTTCCGGCTGAGCGGCGATCCCGCCCGGCCGAACGAAACCGGACTGCTCGACTGGTGGCACACCTGGGTGCACGACATGCTCCGCCAGGCGAAGGACGCCGGCGAACTCGCGGACGGCGTCGCCCCGGAGGGCGCGGCCGTCGCGGTCGTCTCCGCCACCGTCGGCTTCGAGGTACTCGGCGGCCGGGACCCGCGGTGGCTGTCCGGGGAGCGCATGACCGAGTTCTGGACCTTCCTGCTGCCGCGCCTCGCCGCCGCCCCGCAGCAGGCCCGCACCCAGGTGCCTGACCACCCCATGACGGTGCGCCAGGCGCCGCAGCGCGGCGGTCCGGCCGACCTGGTCGCGGCCCGGGGAACCCGCCTCGGGGCCTGACGCCACCCTCACCCTGCGCCTGGCGCACCTGTTCACCGAGGTCGCCGGCGTCGACCCGGACCGGACCAGGGGATGATGGCCGAGGCCGAGCGCCTGGCCGGCGAGGGCGGGGTACGGGCGACGTTCCGGTGGGTACGGGCGACGTCCCGGTGGGTGCGGGCGACGTCCCGGTGGGTGCGGGCGACGTTCCGGTGGGTACGGGCGACGTTCCGGTGGGTACGGACGAGGGCCGAGGAACTCCCGGCGGGACTGGGCTCGTTCGACGTGGTCCCCGGCCGCCGGGCCGGCCGAGGGTTCCTGCCGCACGGGACACCCGGCGGCGAGGCGGCGGTCTTCGCCAAAGCCGGCTTCCTCGGACCCGAACGGTACGTCGCGCCCGGCGAACACGCACTGGTCCGCGACGCACGCCCCGCAGACGCGGGGACACAGGCGGGGACACCGGGTCCGTCCGACCCCGTGGCTACGACGGGGGCGTGTCGCCGGGGCGGGTGTCGCGGCGGGGGGAGTGGCGGAAGCGGTTGCGGTATTCCGTCGGGGTGGTGTCGAGGGTGCGGCGGAAGGCGCGGATGAGGGGGGTGTCGGTCGTCGCGAAGCCGGAGGCGGAGGCGACGCGTTCGAGGGTGTCGTCCGTGGACTCCAGGCGATTACGGGCGACTTCGACGCGGGCGGACTCGATGTAGGCGGCCGGGGTCGTGCCGAGCTCGGCCTTGAAGACACGGGTGAGCTGGCGCTCACTGACGTGGGCGTACTCGGCGAGATCGGGGACCGTGAGCCGGCCGGTGAGGTGCTGCCCGATGTAGTGGCGGAGGTCGTCCATACGGCGTGTGGTGGAGACCGGTTCGATCGGGACGCTGAACTGGCTCTGCCCGCCGGGGCGTTTGAGGTACATCACCAGTTGCCGCGCGATGCGCAGGGCGACGGCCTCGCCGAAGTCCTCGGCCACGAGCGCCAGCGACAGATCCAGGCACGCGGTGATGCCCGCGCCGGTCCACACCTTGTCGTCGCGGATGAAGATCGGGTCGGCGTCGACCTCGATCGACGGGTACTCGGCGGCGAGTTGCCGCGCGGTCGACCAGTGGGTGGTGGCACGCCGGCCGTCCAGCAGGCCGGCGGCGGCGAGGAGGTGCGCCCCCACGCAGACGGAGGCGACGCGCCGGGTCCGGGCGGCGAGGGCCTTCACCCAGCAGACCACCGCCGGGTCCGCGAGGGCGCGCACGCGGCGCCGGCCGACGACCTCGACCGAGCCGGGCACCATGAGCGTGTCGACGCTCCGTGCCGACGCCTCCTGGAACGTGATGTCGGGCAGGACGCGCACCCCGGCCGACGTGGTGACCCCGGGTCCAGGGTCTCGGCGGCCGGCGCGACCTCGTAGCCCGTCACGTCGTCCGTCTCCCGGCGCAGCAGGGCGAACACCTCGGGCGGCCCCGTGACGTCGAGCAGGTCGACGCCGTCGAAGAGGAGGACGACGACGAGCCGCTTGACGTGGCTCATGGCTTCTCCGTCCGTGCGATCAGCTGTCCGATGTCGGTATCTGCAAGTTATCTGACATTGCCGTCATGATCGGCGGATTCGTAGCCTGGAGACGCCAACGCGCGATGGCCGAAACCTTCGAAACATCCAGCCTGGGAAGGCACGGCAATGCCTACGACAACTCTGCGGGACATCAGCGGCTTCGATCAGACCCCGGCTTCACCGGCCGCCGCGACGCTGATCCTCGTCGACTACCAGAACACCTACACACGCGGCGTGATGGAGCTGACGGGCTGGCGGGCCGCGCTCGACGCCGGGGCCGAACTGCTGGGCCGCGCGCGGGAGGCGGGCGCGCATGTCATCCATGTCGTCCACGACGGGGGCGAGGGCAGTCCGTACGACATCCGTGCCGAGATCGGCGCGATCCACGAGCGGGTGGCGCCCGTCGAGGGCGAGGACGTGGTCGTCAAGACGGCGCCCGACGGGTTCGTCGGCACCGAGCTGGGCGAGCTGGTGGACGCGGCCGGGAACAAGGACGTCATCGTCGCCGGGTTCATGACCCACATGTGCGTCACGTTCACCGCGGCCGGCGCGTTCCTGCGGGGCAACCGGCCAACCGTCGTCGCCGACGCCTGCGCGACGCGGCCTCTGGCGTCGGCGGCCGGTGACGTGTCCGCCGACCAGCTCCACCGCGGCGCGCTCGCCACGATCGCCGACGTGTACGGCGTCGTCGTGCCGTCGGTCTCGTCCCTGGGCTGAGTGCGGTACGCGGTCGTGGCCGGGGCTCCGGCAGCGCGGCTGCCACGGCGGTGCGGAGCGCCCGCCGTGCCCCAGGGTGTGGGGCACGGCGGTTCGGCGGGGTGCGGGTCCGGTCAGACCGTGCCGCTCGCGGAGACCGCGATCTTCGCCGACGTCGAGCCGCTGCGGCTGCCGAGCTTCTCGACCTGGTCGACGATGTCCTGGCCCTCGACGACCTCGCCGAAGACGACGTGCTTGCCGTCGAGCCAGTCCGTGACGACCGTGGTGATGAAGAACTGGGAGCCGTTGGTGTTGCGGCCCGCGTTCGCCATGCTCAGCAGGTACGGGCGGTCGTGCTTGAGGGTGAAGTTCTCGTCCGCGAACTTCTCGCCGTAGATGCTCTTGCCGCCGGTGCCGTCGCCACGGGTGAAGTCGCCGCCCTGCAGCATGAACTGCGGGATGACACGGTGGAACGGGGAGCCGGCGTAGCCGAAGCCGTGCTGGCCGGTCGCGAGCTCGCGGAAGTTCTGGGCGGTCTTGGGGACCACGTCGTCGAAGAGACGGAAGACGATCCGGCCGGCAGGCTGGTCGTTGATGGTGATGTCGAAGTAGACGTTCTCGCTCATGGGGATCAACCTACCTTCGCTCGGCCCCGGCGGTCGCCAGCACCCCGTCACGACGCGCTGCCGCACCCGCGCTCGCTACGGTCCGTGCGCGTGGGAACGCGGACTGTTCCGGCGCGTTCTGGGGCGTTCTGGGTCCTTCTGACAGAGGGCCCAGCAGCCCCGCGCCGTGCGGCGGTCATCGCGTGATTGACAGCGGATTTGCCGCGTTGGTAGGACTTTGGATCAGCGTCGCGTGTACCCGGCAAGGAGACCGTCGAGGGCATGGAGGCGCCGAACCAAAGGGACAACTTTGGTGACATCCGACGGGCGCCTGAAGGCGTTCGGCAACCAGCTGGCCGACGTACACCTCTGGCTCCGCGAGCAGCTCGCGGCGCTGCGTGAAGACGTCGACGCCTATCTCGCCGGGGGCACACGGCTCCGGGACCTGCGCACGCACTGCCTGACCTTCTGCTCGGCACTGAACCGTCATCACACCGGCGAGGACGACGTCGCCTTCCCGGAAGTGGCCGAGCAGTTCCCGCGGTTGAGGCCCGTCCTGGCAGAACTGCGCCGCGACCACCGGCTGGTGGAGGACTCCTTGCGACGACTCGACGCGCTGGTCGGCGAGTTGGACCGGGCCGAGGATCCCGCCGAGGTCCGGCGCGAGATGGACACCCTCGCGGCGCTCATGGAGACGCACTTCGTCTACGAGGAGAAGCGGATCCGCGCGGCGCTCGACACGCTGGACAAGCCGGACTGGGAAGCCGTGGCGCCGGACTTCCTGCTCACCGGCGATACGGCGCACTGACCGGTTCGGTGCCTGCCCGTCTGCCGCTTGGCCTGCCTGCCGGTTCTGTCGGCAGGCGCGGGCGGGCGGCGCCGACCCGCGTCGCCGGACTCACGGCAGGTCGTCACGCCCCAGCCATGACGGTTTGACGGGAACTCCGTCCGCGAACCGCTCGGTCGGTGGAGCGGCAGGCGCGGCCGACGCCTCCGCGACCGGTTCCGGGGCGACGGGTGGGGATGGGGGTGCCGGTGTGGGTGCGGGTGCAGATGTGGGTGTGGGCGCGGGTGCTGGTGCGGGTGCTGGTGCTGGTGCGGCGGAGTCCTCCAGCAGCTCCGCCACCGTGAATCGCGTGACGAACGACTGCCACGCACCGTCGACGACGAGCAGGAAACCGTCGTCCTGCCGCAGGAGCCGACGGCGTTTGGGGCTTCTGGGGTGCTCGGGCGAGTGGGTCCGCGCCCGCCGTTCAAGCTCCGCGAGCGCCTCCTCGCGGGATCCGGTGACGTGAGCCACCACGTAGGCCTCGATGTGCTTGCGTTCCCCGGCGCCCGTGGTCGTCTCGAGGACCAGCCCCCACGTCGTCACGTTCTCCGCCCCCTTCGTCCTCGCCCCGGTCCTGGACCGAGGCCGCCGCACGGATCTTCCTCGTGGCGACGAGGACGCGTTGGGGGTGTGTCTGGTTGCGTGCGGCGTCGAATTCGCCGACCGCGGGGCCTAAGTCCCGCCGGCGTCCGATGTGATGCGTCCCATTGCGCGCGTCGGCCGGTGCGAAGAACCTCTCGTGCAACGGAGATCCGAAGAACTGTTATCCCGCGCTCGCCGGGTGGTCTCCCAGGCATCGGACAGGTGTCGGACCGCGTCGTGCGGCGTCGAGGACAGGGAAGCTTTTGATGAGGACACAGGACACGGTGGACGCCGCGGCACTGGTGAGCGCTGCCCGACAGGGGGACCCGGCGGCCCAGGACGCCCTGGTCGGCGCCTACTTGCCGTTGGTCTACAACATCGTGGGCCGAGCCCTGAACGGCTCCGTCGACGTCGACGACGTGGTGCAGGAGACCATGCTGCGGGCCCTGGACGCGCTGCCCCGGCTGCGCGCCCCCGAGAGCTTCCGCTCCTGGCTCGTGGCGATCGCCGTGAACCAGGTGCGCACGTACTGGCACGACCGGCAACTCGCCCCCGGCACCGTCGAGGACGCCACCGACCTCGCCGACCCGGGCGCCGACTTCGTGGACCTGACGATGACGCAGCTCCAGTTGTCCGGACAGCGCCAGGAGACCGCACGGGCGACACGTCGGCTGGAGCCCGACGACCGCGCCCTGCTGTCGCTGTGGTGGCTGGAGTGCGCCGGCGAGCTGACGCGACCGGAGGTGGCCGTCGCGCTGGAGCTGTCGCCCCAGCACACGGCCGTCCGCGTGCAGCGGATGAAGGCCCAACTGGAGGCGGCCCGCGTGGTGGTACGAGCGCTGGACGCGAGGCCGCGCTGCGAGGAGTTGCGGGGCGTACTGGCGGGCTGGGACGGCCGGCCCTCCGCGCTGTGGCGCAAACGCATAGCCCGGCACGCCCGCGGCTGCCCGCGCTGCGCGGGCCTGTGGAGCGGACTGATGCCCGCGGAGGGCCTGCTGGCCGGACTCGCCCTGGTCGCGGCGACGCCCGCGCTGCTGGCGAAGACGCGCTCCGCCACCGGCGGTACGGCCGTGACCGGCTCGACCTCGGCCTCGGCCTCCGCTTTCGACGCGCCCGCAGGACAGGCCGCGTCGGGCCCCGCCGGCTCGGGTGCCGGGGGCGGGCACCGCGCCCCGCGCGGTCGGCGGGCGGCCTCCCGCGGCGAGGCCCGCCGGCGACGGCGAATACGGCGCCGGGCGGTCGGCGGCGCCGTGGTGGCGGCCTGTGTCGCGGGCGGAGGCCTCTGGTACTTCGGTCCGTTCGGCGTGGACCCCGGCGCCGGCGGCGAGGACACGACCGCCGCGCGGAGCGCCGACGAACCCCTCACGGACCACTCGTCCCCGGACTCCGCCACGGCCACCCGGCCGGCCTCGACCTCGGCATCGTCGTCGTCCTCCGCCTCTCCGCCCGCGTCGGCCTCCGAGAAGGCGAAGGCTGCAAGACCCCCCAGCCCGCGAAGAAGACCGCGTCGCCACCCCGGCAGGCCCCTCGGACAACCCCGCCCGCTGCCCAGCCGCCGCAGCCGACACCGTCGGACACCGTCTCCCAGGTGGTCGCGCTCGTGAACAAGGAACGGGCGGCGGCCGGTTGCGGCCCGCTCACGCAGGACCCCCAACTGGAGAAGGCCGCGCAGGACCACTCCGACGACATGGCCGCCCGCGGCTTCTTCGACCACACCAACCCGGACGGCGCCGACCCCGGACAGCGCATCACCGCCGCGGGCTACCGCTGGTCCACGTACGGCGAGAACATCGCCAAGGGCCAGCAGACCCCGGAGTCGGTGATGGACTCCTGGATGAACAGCCCCGGCCACCGCGCCAACATCCTCAACTGCTCGTTCAAGGATATCGGCGTCGGCGTCCACCGCGGTTCCGGCGGCCCCTGGTGGACACAGGACTTCGGCGCCAAGCTGTGACACCGCCGAGGGGCCGGCGTCACCGTACGAGGGTGTACGTCGGTGCGCCGATGCGGCGCTACGCCAGTGTCCGTATGTCCGTAAGTCCGTATGCCCGGCCGTCAGTTGGGTGCCGGTCTGTCGACGGGGGGTGGGGTCGGGGGCAGGGCGAGGTGTGCGAGGTCGCCGGGTGGTGGGGTGGTGACCGGCCAGAGCGGGGCCGCGACGCCGTCGGCGACCGCGGCCGGCGCGTCCGTGAGGTTCATGCGGTCGCGCAGCCGGCCGTAGAAGTCCATCGGGCCGAGCCGGACCGCCTTGAGCCGGCGCGGAGAGGCGTACACGCCGATCCAGTCCCCGGGGTGGAGCACCCCGCGCACCTGGCCGTCGATACTGACGGCCGCCTGCCCCGACCGTTCCAGCACCCGCAGCGCGATCGGCTCGTCCGGGGCGGCCAGCACCGAACGGTTGAACGCCATGTGCGGGGCGACCGGCGTGAAGAGCAGCCCTTCCGCACGGGGCGAGACGACCGGGCCACCGGCGGCGAAACTGTACGCGGTCGAACCCGTCGGCGTGGCCACGAGCAGCGCGTCCGCGGAGTAGGACGCGAGGAGCCGGCCGGCCAGGTAGACGGCGACGGACACCTGGCGGTCCCGGGCCAGCTTCTCCACGACGATGTCGTTCAGCGCGGTGACGTTGAGCGCGACACCCCAGTCGTCCCCGGTCTCGCACTCCACCCGCACCCGGGGCGGCGGCAGCATCGGCCCCCGGCCGTACCGCACGAGGGCGTCCATGTTGTGCGGCACCTCCAGCCGGCACGACGCGCGCATCGTGAGCAGCATCCGCCGCTCGATGTCGATCCGCTCCTCCTGTACGGCGTCCAGGGCGGCGCACACCGCCGGGGCGGGGACCTCCGTCAGGAAGCCCACCCGGCCGAGGTCGACACCGAGCACGAGCGCGTCGTTCTCCGCCGCCAGCCGGGCGCCGCGCAGGAAGGTCCCGTCCCCGCCCAGCGTCACGATGAGGTCGGGATCGTGTGCGGCGACGACCTCTTCGTGGGCGTTGTGCCGCGCGCCCTCCTGCCACACGTCGATGTCGGTGCACCCGACCGCGTTGTCGGCGCACCACTGGCGCACGGCCTGCGCGGCGGCCACGGCCTCCGCCCGCCCGCTGTGCACGACCAGGCCGACACGGCTCACCGTCATACCCGCACACCCGCCTCCCTGCCGGACCGTCTCAAGTGTCATCCTCACCCGCGAACGGCGCCGCCACACCACATGCCACGCCGCCGGAAAGGTGCGTCGGTGGGCAGATGTGTCAGTGGGCGGTCGTGGAGGAGACGGCGGACCGCGCCGCCCGTTCCACCAGGGCGACGCCCTCCGGCATGGACTTGCTGCCGTCGGAGAGGACCGCGACGAGGTAGTGGTGTCCGCCCTTGGTGATCCGGCCGACGCTGTTGACGTCCCACAGGTCGGTCGTGTTCCGCTGGAGCCAGCCGTTCTTCAGGGCCCAGCCGGCGTCGTCCGCCGCCGAGACGCCCCAGGACTGCTCGGGGGCGATGCGGCTCATCAGGGTGCGGAGGTAGGTGCGCGAGGCCTGGTCGAGCGCGGGTCCGGTCGCCGTCCTCGTGGTCGGCCCGCTGTCGAAGACCGCGCGCAGCAGCCGTATCTGGTCGCTCACCGTCGTCCGGGTCAGGCCCCACTTGGGGCCGGGACCGCCCTGGGTGGCGGTCAGGCCCAGCCGCTTGTTCGCCGCTTCGAGGCCCGGGGCGCGGCCGATCTTCTTCCACAGCGCGTTGGCCGCCGCGTTGTCGCTGTGCTTGATCATGTCCTCCGCCTGGGCGCGCTCCCGAGCGGTCAGCGGGTGCCCGGAGTCCTGGGCCTGGAGCAGCGCGGTGGCGAGGATGTCGACCTTGACGATGCTCGCCGTGTCGTACGGGGTGTTGTCACCGTAGACGCGGGGCGTGCGGCCCGCGCCGTCCAGGTCGAGGACCGCGGCCGTCACGCGCTGCTTGCCCTTGGCCTGCACCGATGCCGGGAAGTCGGCCGTGGCGGCGGCCGTGGTCGTGGTGGCGACCATGGAGGTGGTCGTGGCGGCGGCGGCCGGTGTCGCGAACAGGGGGCCGGCCGCGGCCAGCGCCGCCGCGGCGAGCGCGCAGGACACCACCGCACGCCTGCCCTGGCACCCGGCCTTCCGGGGGCGCCGCGGATGCTTCGAGGGGCGGGGCAGGTAGGGCATGGTGCAAGGCCTCAGCAGTTCGGTGGGAGGGACACGCGACAGCGAACGTAAACAAAACGCCCGATTCGCGAAGTGACCGCTGCCACGACGAGACCCCGTATGCCTGAATTGTGAGCAGGGCAACAGGTGCGCTGGTGAACCGAGAGTGACCTGTGCTTGCGCGGTGTGACACAGGGGTGTCTGTGCAGAACCTGCGGCGCCGCGATGAGCGTCAGGCGCGCCTGAACGGGGGTGTGCGGGGAAAATGTGCTCAGAGAGACGGACCGGCTTCGGGAGGCGTCATGGGCACACCAGCGGAGCCCAGAGTGTCGGGCCTGGAGGTCCGGTCCATCGACTACGTGCCGCTCGACGAGCGGCACGGCAAACTCTGGCACCTGGGACCGCTCTGGTTCATGTCCAACGCCCAGATCGCCACCCTGGCCGTGGGGCTGATCAGCATCACCGAGGGCGGCAACCTCGTCTGGTCGCTCCTCGCGATCACCGCGGGCACCCTCATCGGCACCTTCTTCATGGCCTTCCACTCGGCCCAGGGGCCCCAGCTGGGCCTGCCGCAGATGATCCAGTCGCGCCCCCAGTTCGGCTACGTCGGGGCGCTTCTCGTGTGGCTGTTCGCCTATGTGCAGTACGCGGGCTTCAACGTCTTCAACACCATCCTCACCGCCGACGCCCTGCACACCACGCTGCACGGCAGCGTCAAACTGTGGGTGGTCGTGGTCACGGTGGTCGCGCTCGTGATCGCCCTGGTCGGCTACGACATCATCCACAAGGCCGAGCGGATCCTGACGTACACCTTCCTGGTCGTCTTCGGGGTCTTCACCGTCGGCGTCCTCGTCAACCTGCACTACCCGCCGGGCTCGTTCGACCTCGGCGGCTTCAAGTGGACGCCCTTCCTCGCCCAGTTCGGCGTGGTCGCGGGCTACCAGATCAGCTGGGCCATCTACGTCTCCGACTACTCGCGTTACCTGCCGCCCTACGTGACGGTCCGCAAGACCTTCTACTGGACCTACTTCGGCTCCGCCCTCGGCGGCATCTGGCTCATGGTGCTCGGAGCGCTGCTCGCGGCCTGGGCCGGCAAGAACTTCGAGACGATCACGTCGATCAACGCGGCCGGCGACGAGGTGTTCACCGGATTCGGCGCGATCGTGCTGCTCTTCGCCGCGCTGGGCCTGGTCTCCGTCACCGCGCTGAACATGTACGGCGGTTCACTGACCCTCATCAGCGCCATCGACTCGTTCAAGCGCGTGCGGCCCACGCTCGGCGTACGCATGCTGACCATCGGTCTGACGGCGGTGCTCTCCCTGGTCGGCGCACTGGCCGCGACCGCCAACTTCCTGCAGAACTTCAACAACTTCCTGCTGCTGGTGCTCTACCTGTTCATCCCGTGGACCGCGGTCAACCTCATGGACTACTACGTCGTGCGCCGCGGGCACTACGCCGTCGCCGAGATCTTCAACCCGCACGGCATCTACGGACGCTGGGGCTGGCAGGGGATCCTCTCGTACCTGGTCGGCTTCGCCGTCATGGTCCCGTTCTTCGCGGTCGGGACCCTGTTCGTCGGACCCGCCGCCGAGGCGCTCGGCGGAGCCGACATCTCCCTGTTCGTCGGGCTGCCCGTCTCCGCCCTGCTCTACTGGTGGCTGACCCGCTCGATCGACGTGGAGGCCGAGATGCGCGTCGCCGAGGCGGAGGCCGCGGAACTGGAACAGGCGGCCCACGAACACCGGGAACCCTGAGAGGGGCTCCACAGGGGCTCGCCGGACCGCCCGCGCCGGGAACCGCCGTGACTAGCGGGCGGTTCCGAAGTCCTGCGTCCAGTAGCTGCCCGGCTGTGCCAGACCGACGCCGATCTCCTTGAACGAGCAGTTGAGGATGTTGGCCCGGTGGCCCGAGCTGGACATCCAGCCCGCCATGACCTGCTCGGGGGTGGAGTAGCCGTAGGCGACGTTCTCGCCGTAGGCGCTCCAGGTGTAGCCGGCGCCGGTGATCCGCTGGCCCGGGTCGGACCCGTCGGACCCGGTGTGCGACATGTTCTTGTGCGCCGCCATGTCGTCGCTGTGCGCCTGCGCGGCCTTCGTGAGCGTCGCGTTCAGCGTCAGGGCCGGGCAGCCGACCTTGCCGCGCTCGGCGTTGACGAGCTGCACGATACGGGCGACGGTCCCGGACGCCGGGGCGGCGGACTTGGTCGTGGCGGTGGGCTTCGGGGTGCTCGGCGCCGCGGGGGCGGTGGTGGTGGGGGCGGCGGTCGTGGGGGCGGTCGCCTTGGGCGTGCTCGGGGCGCTGGGCGCGCTGGGAGTACTAGGAGCGCTGGGAGCACTGGGGGTACCGGCAGCACTGGGGGTGGCGGCGGGGGTGTGCGGGCGCGCATGGTGCTTGCGCTTGGGTACGTGGTGCTTGTGCGCACTGTGCTTGTGCGCGTGGTGCTTGAGGGGGGTGGGGGCGGTCGGGGCGGTGCTCGCGGGGGCGGTCGGGGTCTGCGTCGCCGATGCCGTGGTCGACGGTGTGGCCGATGCCGTCGCCGACGGTGTGGCCGATCCGGTGTCGCCACCCCACCAGGCCTGGTTCCACTGGTGCCAGAGGCTCGCGTCGTCACCCTGGCCCTGGCCTATCGGCTGCTGCGCGCCCGCGGCCTGGGCCGCCGGGTCGTTCCCCCAGCCCGTGCAGGCCATGGCGGCGGTCGGCACGCCCACGGCGCTGACGGCGACAGCGGCGATGACGATCCGGCGGTAGTGCTGCTTCTTGCGGTGCTTACTCATGCGTGACCTCACTCGGTAGTCGCCGAGCGCCCCTTCTGCGGCTGCCTCTGCGCGTACTCCGCCTGCCGAACTGAGCTGCGGAGCCGTTCTGCGGTCGCCATTCTTAGGACCCCTTCACTGCGAGCGCAAAGGGGTCTTCGTACTACCCGAGCTCGTAGACCTGGGAGCCCACGGTGAGGGGAAAGGCAGTGTGCGGACCCGTTGCGCGCTCCCCTTGCGGTCCCCTGACACTCCGTCAGAAGCCGTCACAGTTTGCAAAAGCGAGCGAAACGATCAATTGCTTGGAGCAGGTTCGGAAGCGGTGCGATCCGCACCTGGATCAAGACGGACAAATCCCATTTGTCGGCAGAGGGGCATCTACTATCCGGCATCCCGAACAGCGAGCCCCACGTGACGGAAGTCACGGAACCGAAGGGCGGCGGAGCCTGTCAGGGCCCGTAATCCGACCCCGCAATCCGGCCCCGTAATCCAGCCCCGCAATCCGGCCCCGCCATGTAGCCCCGCAATCCGGCCCCGCCACGTGCCCCCGGAATCCGGCCCCGCGATCCGGCCCTGCCCGGACTGACCCGCCCGGCCGTTCTCACCGCGGCTCACCGGGACCCCCGTGCCTATGGTGAAGTGTGATCGACACCGACGCCGTGTCTCGTCCGCGGCGCCGCCGGCCGGGCTACAAGGCCGCGGCGGCCGTCTTCGCCGTGGGGATGGTGGGCACCACGCTGCCCACCCCCCTCTACGGGCTCTACCGGCAGCAGCTCGGGTTCTCCGAACTGATCGTGACCGTGGTGTTCGCGGTCTACGCGGTGGGCGTCATCACCGCTCTGCTGGTCGCCGGCGGCGCCTCCGACGTCCTGGGGCGGCGCCCGGTGCTGGCCGCCGCGCTGGTCCTCGCCGCGCTCAGCGCGGTCTGCTTCCTCAGCGAGGGCGGACTCCCGCTGCTGTACACGGGGCGTGTGCTGTCGGGCTTCTCGGCGGGGCTGCTGAGCGGCACGGGCACCGCCGCCGTTCTCGACCTCGCACCACCGGACCGACGGGCCCGCGCCGCCCTGGCGGCCACCGCGGCCAACATGGGCGGCCTGGGACTCGGCCCGCTCCTGTCCGGCGTCCTCGCCCAGTACGCGCCCTGGCCGCTCACCCTGCCCTTCCTGGTCCACCTGGCGCTCCTGGCCCTCGCCCTGGTCGTCGTCGGCCTCCTGCCCGAGACCGTCCACCACACCGGGCCGCGCCCCTCGCTGCGCCCCCAGGGCATGACGGTTCCGCCGGAGGTACGTGGCGTGTTCGCGCCTTGCTCCCTGGCCGCCTTCGCGGGCTTCGCCCTGCTCGGCCTCTTCACGGCCGTCGCCCCCGCGTTCCTCTCCCAGACGCTGCACGAGCGCAACCTCGCGGTGATCGGCGCCGTCGCCTTCTGCGTGTTCTGCGCCTCGACCGCCGGCCAGGTGCTCATGGGACGCCTGGGTCCCCAGGCCGCCCTCACGTGGGGCTGCGCCGTGCTCGTCGCCAGCCTCGTCCTGGTCGGCACCTCGCTGGCGGCGGCGTCCTTCCCGGTGCTGCTGCTCGGCGCGGTCACGGGCGGCACGGGACAGGGCATGGCGTTCCGGGCCGGCCTGACCCTGGTGAGCGCCGCGGCGCCCCCGGAGCACCGGGGCGCCACCATCTCGGCCTTCTTCGTCATCGCCTACCTGGGCATCTCGCTGCCCGTCGTCGGTGTGGGCGCCCTGGCCGTGACGCTGGGCGTGCGCGTTGCCGGGCTGGTGTTCACGGCGTGCGCGGTCGTGCTCGTCGCGGCCGTCGGCGTCCGGGTGCGACGGCACCCGCCGGTCGTCCGCACCGTAGACGCGGTGTCGTCTTCACGCTGACCTCGTCGCCCGCACCGTGGTGGTGACCCGTACGAGACAGGGGGAGCGCGGTGTCGAGCCGAAGCCGACGTGCACGGGCGGGTCGACGGGGGTGAGGGGGCCGAGGTCCCGTCCGCCGAGCCTGACGGACGCGGTGGTGACGGGGTGGAGGTCGTGGGCGCCGTACCACTCGTGCCGGCCGGCGCCGGCGGTGCCGCGGGTGCGGACGCCGAGCAGCAGGCGGGCCGCGGGGTCGGTGACGGTGGCGTAGAAGGGGCGCGCGGAGACCGGGCCCGGGACGGCGCCGAGCAGGATGCCCAGCGCGCCCCGCCGTCCGACGGTGAAGGTCAGGTCGAGCAGGGAGCCGGCGACGACCGTCCAGCGGTTCCCGGCGACGCCCACCCGCACCGGCACGACACACACCTCGTCGAAGGCGTACGTGCGGGCGACGAAGTCGGCCGTGCGGCGCGTCGGGGCCAGGAGAAGGCGGTGGCCGCCGGCGTGTTCGAGCATCACGTCGCTGAAGGGGCCGAAGGGCGAGTCCGCCCAGTGGCCCAGGACCAGGCGCGTGCCGGACGCCGTACCGAGTCCCGCGATCCATCCGTCGAACCGGAGGCGGACGGGCCGCGCCGGTCGCGGCGCCGGGTGCGGCTCCGGGCGCCCGGGATCGCGGGTGGCCCGGGATCGCGCCGGGAACATGGCGGTCATCCGGGTGCCCGCCCGCGCGGGGACGTCGGGGACGTCGGGGACATCGAGAACATCGGGGTCATCCGGCTGCCCACCCGTGCCGGCCGTGCGCCGCCCCGGTCCGGGAGTGCCCGTCCGCGGTGTGGTGGCCGTCCGCCGTGCGGTGGCCGTGGAGGGGCTGCGCCGGGCGGGAGGCGCCCAGGCGTACCCGGTGGATGCCGTCGCAGAAGTGGACCAGGGGCTCGGTGCCGGGCGGAGGCAGCCCCACCGCGCGGGTGAGCGTCTCTTCGAGGGCCTCGACGCGGGCGCCGCGCAGCGGGAAGGGCACGTGCTCGACGGGGGTCTCCCAGATGACGCCGAGCCGCTTGGTGAAGGCGCGCCAGCGCGAGGTCAGCCACACGTCCCGGTGGGTGGGGGCCATCGGGTCGCCGGGGCGGACGGACAGGCGGTACGTGACACCGGTGTGCCGCCGGGAGCCGGTGTACGTCACGACGCCGCTCGCCCGCGACACGCGCAGCCGTGCCACGTGGTACGGAGCGCCCACCGCGCAGGCGGCGAGCATCGCGGACCAGCCCGCCTCCAGGGACAGGAACCACAGCCCGTCCCGTCCGTCGGGCCGCCGCACGTACGTGCGCAGATTCGTCTCGGGGAAGGCGGGCAGGCCGGGCACGGCCGCCGGAAGCACCGACGGGCGCAGGTCCGCCATCACGAACGCCGTGAGACTCACCCACGCGGCACCGTCGTACGTGTCCACCACCAGGCCGTCCGGCACCAGCCGCTGCACCTGCTCCGCCGGGTAGGGCCAGTGGACGAACGTCTGCGTCAGCCAGCCGGCACGCAGCGCGGGGACGTGCACGCGCCGCTCCGGCCCGTACGAGACCACGCGCACCGAATGCCCCGGTGCCCCGAGGCGAAACACCGTGACGGCGCCGCACCGGGGGCCGACGACGAGCGACCCGGCCCCGTACTCGCCCGTGTTCGCCCCGTGTTCCCCGGACCCGGAGGTTTCCCGGACCCGGAAGGCCTTCCCGATGCGCCCCGGCCCGCGTGGGCGGCCGGGGCGGCGACCCGGCCGCACCAGGGTGTCGCCGTCACCGGCCTCACCTCACTGCTTCGCCGCCCCGCTCCAGCGCACCCCGCTCCAGCGCGTCCCGCGCCGCGTCCAGTGCCCTCGCCCGGTCCTCGGGGACCAGGCCGATGCGGGTGCGGCGGTCCAGGAGGTCGGACGTGTCCAGGGCACCCTCGTGGCGGACGGCCCAGACGAGTTCGGCGCGGGTGACCGGATGTCCCGGCAGGACGGGTTCGGCGAGGGCCGGGTCCCGCTCGGCGAGGGCGTGGACGGCGGGGGCCTCGGTGCCGTAGCGGCGCACCAGGCGGCTCGGCGCGCGCAGGGCGCGGAGCCGGTCGGGGGCGGCGGCGCCGACCAGGGGCAGGGCGGCGGTGGGGGAGGGGCCCGCGGGCAGCCGGTGGGCCTCGACCGCCGCGTCGACCGCGTCCTCGGCCATCCGGCGGTACGTGGTCAGCTTGCCGCCGACCACGGTGGTCACGCCCTCGGCCGAGGTGAGCACGGCGTGCCGGCGCGAGATGTCGGAGGTGCGGGGCGAGGCGCCGTCGGGGCCCTCGTGGTCCGCGGTGTCCAGCAGCGGGCGGAGCCCGGCGAAGGCGCCGTCGACCTCGTCGCGGTGTACCGGCGCGTCGAGCACCGAGCCGAGCACGTCCAGCAGGAAGCCGATGTCCGTCTCCGGCACCTCGGGCACGTCCGGGATCTCGCCCTCGACCGGCTCGTCGGTGAGGCCGACGTACGTACGGCCGTCGCCCTGGGGCAGGACCAGCACGAAGCGGTTGGTCTCGCCGGGTATCGGGATGTGCAGGCCGGCCGGGAGGGCGCCGAGGCGCTGCGAGCGCAGGACCAGGTGGGTGCCGCGGGAGGGGCGGATGCGGATGCCGTCGACGAGACCGCCCGCCCACACGCCCGTCGCGTTGATGACGGCGCGGGCCCTGATCTCGCCCTCCTCGCCGGTGAGTTCGTCGCGGAAGCGGGCGCCGGCCGCGGTGAGTTCCAGCACCCTGACCCGGGTGAGCACCCGGGCGCCGCGCGCGGCGGCGGTGCGGGCGAGGGCGGTGACCAGGTGGACGTCGTCGCTCACCTTGCCGTCCCAGGAGAGCAGACCGCCGCGCAGGCCGGCCGTGCGCACCGAGGGCGCGAGATGGCGGGCCTCGGTCGCCGACAGCCGGCGCGGCGCGGGCAGCACCTGGCGCGGGGTGCGGGCGGCGAGCCGCAGCATGTCGCCGGCCCGGAACCCGGCCCAGGCGAGCGAGGCCTGGGCCCGCGACACCAGCGGGGTCAGCGGCAGCACGAAGGGCTGCGCGGCGACCAGGTGCGGGGCGGTGCGGGTCATCAGCACACCGCGCTCGACGGCGCTCTCGTGCGCGACGTCGAACTGCGCGGAGGCCAGATAGCGCAGCCCGCCGTGGATGAGCTTGGAGCTCCAGCGGGAGGTGCCGAAGGCGAGGTCGTGGGCGTCGACCGCGACGACGTCGAGCCCGCGGGCGGCGGCGTCCAGTGCGGCGCCCGCCCCCGTCGCGCCGAGCCCGACGACCAGGACGTCGGCCACCCTGCCGTCCGCCGCCGCGGCCAGGTCGCGGGTGCGCCGGCCGGCGCCGAGGGACGAGCCGGGGACTGCCCCGGGGTGCTCGTCCCGGTTGCTGGTGGGGCTCATGGCGTGAGGGTCCTCTCCAGAAGGATGCGCAGTTCGCCGAGAAAGGCGCGGGTGTCGAGTTCGGGGTCGTCCTCGTCGGTCATGGTGCGCAGCGACAGGGCGAAGGACTGCACGGTGAGCAGCAGGGCGCGGGCCTGCCGGTCGGTGTGGCCGGCGCGCACCGACCCGTCCGTGTGCCCCTCGCGCAGCCCCTCGGTCATCAGGGCGAGCAGTGCCTCCTGGCTCGCTCCGCGCCGGTCGAGCACGTAGGGCAGCAGGAGTTCGGGGTCGACGTCGACGATCTTGTGGAAGAGGGGGTGGGCGCGGAACGCCTCCACCCCCGCGACCAGACCCTCCACGATCCGTGCGCGCGCGTCCGTGCCCTCGGTGACCTGCGGCATGGACCGGTTGGCCACGTCGAGCCACTCACGGGTCATCAGGTCGCCGACCAGCGAGTTCAGATCGGGCCAGCGGCGGTACAGCGTCATCCGGGAGACGCCGGCGCGGCGGGCCACGTCGGCGAGGGTGGTGCGGCGGACGCCGACGGCCAGGACGCAGTCGCGCACCGCGTCGAGCACGGTGTCACTGTCCGAACGGTTGTGACGAATGGGCGTCATGTGTCACAGTGTAACGCCCCTGGGGGAGGGCGGACCATCGCGCCGCACGAACCGAGCGAACCGACCGTGTGAGGACGACCGTTCAATGGACATGCTGTGGAACGGCTGGGGAGACCCGGTCAAGGCGGCGCCGCTGCCCGACTCGGTGACCGCACTGCTGCGCGACCTGCTCGGCGTCAAGCCGCGCGGCACCGAACCGCTCGCCCTGACGGACGTCCCCGTGTCCGGGCCCACCGCGGCCCCGGCGGCACTGGCCGCCCTCGCCGACGCGGTCGGCGGCGCCGAGCACGTCCGCACGGACGCGGAGAGCCGGATCCGGCACACCCGCGGCAAGTCCACCCCCGACCTGCTGCGCATCCGCTCCGGCGACACCACCGACGTTCCGCAGGCCGTCGTCCTGCCCGGCTCCCACGACGAGGTCCTCGCCGTACTGCGCGCCTGCTCCGCGCACGCACTGGCCGTCGTCCCCTTCGGCGGCGGCACCAGCGTCGTGGGCGGCCTCGCCCCCGAGCGGCGCGACTTCGTCGCTCTCGACCTGCGGCGCATGGACGGCCTGCTCGACCTGGACCCGGTCTCCCGTACCGCCGTGCTGCAGCCGGGCCTGCGCGCCCCGCAGGCCGAGGCCCTGCTCGCCGGGCGCGGGTTCACCCTCGGGCACTTCCCGCAGTCCTTCGAGTGGGCCACCGTCGGCGGTTTCGCCGCCGCCCGCTCCAGCGGTCAGGCCTCCGCCGGATACGGCCGCTTCGACGAGATGGTCCTCGGCCTCACCCTCGCCACCCCCGAGGGCACCGTCGAGACGGGCCGCGCCCCGCGCTCGGCCGCCGGCCCCGACGTGCGCCAGCTGATCCTCGGCTCCGAGGGCGCCTTCGGCGTCATCACCTCCGTGACCGTACGCGTCCGCCCGCTGCCCGAGCGGCGCGTCTACGAGGGCTGGCGGTTCGCCTCCTTCGACGAGGGGGCCGCCGCACTGCGCCGGCTCGCCCAGGACGGGCCCCGGCCCACGGTCCTGCGGCTCTCCGACGAGACCGAGACCCTCATCGGCCTGGCCCAGCCCGACGCGATCGGCGCCGGCCTCGCGAACAGCGACGCCGGATGCCTGGCGATCACCGGGTACGAGGGCACCGCCGAGGACACCGCACAGCGCCGCGAGCAGGCGGCCGCCGTCCTGCGCGAGTGCGGCGGCACCCTCGTCGGCGCCGAGCCGGGCGAGCGCTGGGCCCACGGCCGCTACTCCGCGCCCTACCTGCGTGACGCCCTCCTCGACGTGGGGGCCTTCGCCGAGACCCTGGAGACGGCGGCCTTCTGGTCCCGCGTCCCCGAGCTGTACACGGCCGTGCGCACCGCGCTGACCGACACGCTCACCGAGGCCGGCACCCCGCCGCTGGTGATGTGCCACGTCTCCCACGTGTACGAGAACGGCGCCTCGCTGTACTTCACCGTGGTCAGCGCGCAGGGCGAGGACCCGGTGACGCACTGGACACCAGCCAAGCACGCGGCCAACGAGGCGATCCTGGCCGTCGGCGGCACCATCTCCCACCACCACGGCGTGGGCACCGACCACCGCGACTGGTACGTCCGGGAAGCCGGCCCCCTCGCCGTCGACGCGCTGCGCGCCGTCAAGCGCCGGCTCGACCCCGAGGGACTGCTCAACCCGGGCGTCCTGCTGCCCACCGACTGACCGTACGCTTCCGGCGATCCGTACGCTTCCCGCACGCCGACCGATCCGCCCCCTGGTCCGTCCCCTGGTCCGTCCCGTGTTCCGTCCCCTATCGATCCCCGATCCGTCTCCCGATCCGTCTCCCGACCCGTCACCGCCCCGGAGGCACACCGATGCGACAGTTCACCGCCGTCGTCAACCCGACCGCGGGCGGCTCCACCGGGGCGGCGACGCTCCTCCGGGTGGCCCGGCTCCTGCGCGAAGCCGGCGCCACCCTGGAGACCGAGTACAGCCACAGTCTCGCCCACGCCCAGGAACTGGCCCGCCGGGCGGGGGAGAACGGCCGGGTGGTGCTGGCGGTGGGCGGGGACGGCATGGCGGGCGGCATCGGCGGAGCGCTCAGCGGCACCGGAGCCGTGCTCGGTCTGGTCCCCGCCGGCCGCGGCAACGACTTCGCCCGCGCACTGGACCTGCCCCACGACCCCGAGGCCCTGGCCGGCATCCTCCTGCGCGCCGAACCCCGGCCCGTCGACACCATCGAGCTGGAATCGGCCGTCCACCAGCGCACCGTGGTCCTGGGCGGCGTCTACGCGGGCGTCGACGCCCTGGCCAACCGGCACGCCAACCACGCCCGCCTGCTGCGCGGCTCCGCCTCCTACTACGCGGGCGGCCTGCGCGCGGTCGCCGGCTGGCGCGCGGCGGACTACCGGATCACCGTCGACGGCGAGGAGCACCCCCACCGCGGCTACACCGTCGTCGCCGCGAACTCCCCCTACTACGGCTCGGGCCGCCTCATCGCACCCGGCGCCAAGGTCGACGACGGGCTTCTCGACATCGTCATGATCCGGGAGGCCCCGCGCCGGCTCTTCTTCGCCCTCATGAACGAGCTGAAGACCGGCGCCCACATACGCCGCCCCGAGGTCCGCGTCCTCCGGGGCCGCGAACTGCGCATCGAAGCCTCCCGCCCGGTCCCCTACGGCGCCGACGGCGAGGTCGAGGCCACCCTCCCGGTCACGGCCCGGGTCCGGCCGGGCGACCTGGCGGTGCTCTGCTGACGGCCGTGCCCGGCCGAAGGTCCGCTCACCGAGGGGGCGCCACTGTCCGCTGGTCGGGGAAGAGGTGGGAGGCGCCGGCGCCGTCGCTGAGGGCGACGAGGTCGGCCCAGCGGGTGATGGCGCCGGGGGCGACGTGCAGGCCGTAGCGGGTTGCCAGCGCGTGGACGATCTCCATGCCCCGACCGTGCTCGTCCGGGTCGACGCCCGGGGGGCAGCGGCCGGCGGCGAGGGCGGGGCCCTTGTCGGACACCTCCACGCGCAGGGTGCCGAAAGCGTCCTCCCGGATCCAGGACACCCGCAGCAGAGCCGGGGGCAGGGCGTGGACGATCGCGTTGGTGATCAGTTCCGACACCACCAGCAGTGCGTCGTCGACGATCTCGGCCGACACGTGCCAGTCGTCGAGGAGCGTGGCCACCTGCCGGCGCGCGGCCGGGACGGCCCCCGCGGCGGGGGGCACCGGGCAGACGTGTTCGTATGCCTCCCGAACCAGCGTGTTGAGCTGTACCGCCATCTTGTCTCCAGGGGGTGAGCCCTGCGGGTCTCCAGGGGATGAGCCCCGCAGGTCAGGCGCTGGGCCTCGGACACCGTGCCAAGACCTGGCAGAACGGTAAGGAGACGGACGAAACCGGTCAATGAATCCGGGTCGGCATTGCCGAACGGCGGGCCCCCGCGCGGCGCCTGCGTACGCCCCGCACGCCAAGCGAAGCGGCTGTGACGGTAATACGCTCGCTTCATGGCAGGCCCAGTCCAGTCCATCGAACGGGCGGCGGCGATTCTGCGTCTCCTCGCCGGCGGTCCCCGCAGACTCGGACTCGGCGAGGTGGCGGCCTCCCTGGGACTGGCCAAGGGAACCGCCCACGGCATCCTGCGCACGCTCCAGCACGTGGATTTCGTGGAACAGGACGCGGCGACCGGGAAATACCAGCTCGGAGCCGCTCTCCTGCACCTCGGCACCAGCTACCTGGACGTCAACGAGCTGCGCTCGCGCTCGATCAACTGGGCCGACGCCCTGGCCGCCCGCAGCGGCGAGGCGGTGCGCCTGGGCACCCCCCTGGAAGGCAAGGTCCTCGTCGTCCACCACGTCTTCCGGCCGGACGACTCCCTGCAGAGCCTGGACGTGGGCGCACTGCTGCCCCTGCACGCCTCCTCACTGGGCAAGATCCTGCTGGCCTACGGGACCGCGCCCCTGGAGCCGGTCATCGAGTCGGGGATGGAGGCCTACACGCGGCACACCCTCGTCACGCCCGAGGATCTCGCTCGGGCGCTCGCGGAGGTCCGCGACCAGGGCTGGGCCGCCGAGATCCAGGAGATGAGCATGGGCGAGGCAGGGCTCGCCGCGCCGATCCGCGGGCACGGCGGCCTCGTCGTCGGTGCCATCTGCCTCTCGGGCCCGGTCGAGCGGATCTGCGACAGCCAGGGCACGCCGCGGGGCAATCTGCTCACCCTGCTCCGCGAGGCCGCGCGGGCGATCTCCCGAGACCTGGGCGCCGCCCGCTGGTAGCCCCCACCGGCCCCATCGCCCCCTCGCCCCCTCCGCACCGCACGGGAAGGCGGACCTGATCATGGTTGAGCGGTATGTGATGTCCATCGATCAGGGCACCAACTCCACCCGTTGCATCCTGTTCGACCATCGGGGACGGCTGGTGACCGTCGCCCAGAGGGAGCACCAGCAGCACTTCCCGAAGCCCGGATGGGTCGAGCACGACGCCGTCGAGATATGGAACAACCTCCAGCGCGTCGTGCCCGAGGCCCTGTCCGCCGGCGAGATCGACGCCGGCCAGGTCGCCGCCATCGGCCTGGCCAACCAGCGGGAGACGACCGTCCTGTGGGACCGGCACACGGGCGCCCCGGTGAGCCGGGCGATCGTCTGGCAGGACACCCGCACCGCACCGCTCGTCGACGAACTCGGCCACGACCCCGGAGCGGAGTTCTTCCTCGACCGGTGCGGCCTGGCACCCTCCACCTACTTCTCGGCGCTGCGCGTGCGCTGGCTGTTCGACAACGTCAAGGGCCTGGAGGAACGCGCGAAGAACGGTGACGTCCTCTTCGGCACGATGGAGAGCTGGCTCATCTGGAACCTCACCGGAGGAACCGACGGCGGCCTCCACCTCACCGACCCCACCAACGCCAGCCGCACCATGCTGATGAACATCCGCACCCTCGACTGGGACGACGAACTGCTGGCCTGCTTCGGCGTCCCCCGCGCGATGCTGCCCGGGATCAGATCCTCCGCCGAGATCTACGGCGACGCGCGCGCCCTCGTCCCCGGCGTCCGCATCTCGGCCGCGCTCGGCGACCAGCAGGCCGCGCTCTTCGGCCAGACCTGCTTCTCCCCGGGCGAGGCCAAGTGCACGTACGGCACCGGCAGTTTCCTGCTGCTCAACACCGGCACCGATCTCGTACGCTCCCGGCACGGGCTGCTGACGACCGTCGCCTACCGGATCGGCGACCAGCCGCCCGTCTACGCCCTGGAAGGGTCGATCGCCGTCACCGGCTCCCTGGTCCAGTGGTTCCGTGACCGCCTGGGGCTGATCAGCAGCGCCCCGGAGATCGAGACGCTCGCCCGGACCGTCGAGGACAACGGCGGCTGCTACATCGTCCCCGCCTTCTCCGGCCTGTTCGCGCCCCGCTGGCGCAGCGACGCGCGCGGTGTCATCGTCGGCCTCACCTCGTACATCACCAAGGGACATCTGGCCCGAGCCGTCCTGGAGGCCACCGGCTGGCAGACCCGCGAGGTCGTCGACGCCATGAACGCCGACTCCTCGGTGCCGCTGCGGCAGCTGAAGGTGGACGGCGGCATGACCGCGAACAACCTGCTCATGCAGTTCGTGGCCGACGTGCTCGACGTCCCCGTGGTACGGCCCATGGTCGCCGAGACCGTCTCCCTGGGCGCCGCCTACGCCGCCGGACTCGCCGCCGGCTACTGGTCGGACCTGGAGGTCCTGCGCCGCAACTGGCACCGGGCCGCCCAGTGGCTGCCCGACATGGACCCGCACCGCCGTGAGGCGGAGTACGAGGACTGGCAGCAGGCCGTCGAACGGTCCCTGGGGTGGGTCAGGTCGGCGCGGTCGACCTGAGGCGACGGCAGGGTGCGGCAGACGCGGTCGGTCTGAGGTCACGGCAGGGTGCGGCAGACGCGGTCGACCCGAGGTCACGGCAGGGTGCGGCAGAGCAGGGCCGCCGGCCCCGGCCTGCTGCCGACGCGCGTGGTGAACGCGATGCCGGCCGCGTACTCGTCCACCGCGCACTGGCCCTTGTAGCTGCCCTGGGCGAAGTCGCCGCCGGCCCCGTCGGCGGGACGGTTGTCCGACCGGTCGAACCACACCGTGCGCCCGCTGCCCGACAGCGCGACACGCCCCGGAGCGCACAGCGCCGCCGAGACGCGCTCGCCGCGCTCGCTGTAGCCGATGAGGAACGAGCCCGACGGGCACTGGAACTTGGTGTAGCCGGACGCCCAGTCGCCGCCCTCGGGGACGTGGCGCTCGTCGGTGACGACCGTCTGCCCCGTACCGGAGGCCCGCAGACCGGACGCGCCGGAGTCGGTGCACAGTCCGCGGCCGGAGGTGTGGCTCAGACCGACGAGCCTGAGCCCGTCCGGGCAGGCCGCCTTGTACGCACCGGAGTCCCAGTCCCCGGTGGCCCGCACCAGCAGGGACTCCACCGCGTCACCGTGGTCCGTGCTGAGCATCCGCCACACCGGCACCGCCGGTACGGGGCCGGACGTGCTCGGCGCGGACATGAGGTGCTGCCACGCCGTGGCGCGCCAGTCGGCGGGGTCGAGGATGCCCGAGCGGTGGCCCGCGCCGTCGTAGCGCAGCAGGGCCCAGTCGTCGTGGCCCTCGAAACCCACCAGCGGCCAGTACGCGAAGTCGGCGTCGTGGTCGGCGAAGTAGTCGGTGACATGGCCGAACCAGGCGCGTGCCGCCGCGTTCGTCTCACCGGACCCGATGCCGAACTCGCTGACCCAGACGGGCGCCGTGTAGTGCCGTCCCGACTCCTCGACGAAGAAAGCCTCGTCGTCCATGGCCGCGATCAACTCCGCGGGCGTCAGGTCCTGGTAGCGCGGGTCGTGGGTCTCGCCCAGGCCCGTGGCGCCGCTGTGGTGCGGGCCGGTGTAGCCGTAGAAGTGGGCGGAGTAGACCAGTTTGTGGGCGTCGACGAGGGTGTGCGACAGCGTGCGGACCGGGGTGAGCATCGGTCGGCCGTGCGGGAGGCCGTCCACCGGCACACCGGTCCAGTTGATGCCCTCGATGACGATGAGCAGGCGCGGGTCGCCCTCGGTGAGGATGCGGTCGGCGGCGAGGCGGGCCGCGGCGTACCAGTCGTGGTCGTCGCCCAGGCCCCAGTTGGGGTCGTCGAGGACGTCGCGGCGGACCTCGTTGTACAGGTCGGCCCC
Source organism: Streptomyces sp. NPDC048297 (assembly GCF_043201585.1). Taxonomy (NCBI): domain Bacteria; kingdom Bacillati; phylum Actinomycetota; class Actinomycetes; order Kitasatosporales; family Streptomycetaceae; genus Streptomyces; species Streptomyces sp. NPDC048297. The sequence continues at coordinate 140,885 of NZ_JBICZA010000002.1, read as the reverse complement.
GACGACGCGGGGGACCGAGGCGTAGCGGCGGGCCATGAAGACCCAGTCGTCGGCCCACCGTTCGGTGGACTGACCGCTGTTCCAGCGCTCGTTGCCGTCGACACCGCAGCACCAACGGGAGGTGACGGTGTGGTTGTTGAGGATGACGGCGAACCCGCTCCCGCTCAGCGCGTCGACCACCGCGTCGTAGACCTGGAGCGGAGTCCTGCCACGGAGTCGGGGGTTGGCGGTGACGGCGTCGTCGGGGACGGGAGCCGTCGCGTGGATCATCTCGTCGGAGAACGGCAGCCGGATCGTGTTGACACCCAACTCATGGAAATCCGCGAGCAGTTGGTCCAGCGGGACGCGGTCGAGACCGAGGGGTATGCCGTGCGAGTCCTGCCCGGCGTGATGGTTCGCCGGATCCAGGACGCTGCCGCTCCCGGTCCACGACCCCTGCGCGCCGTCCCAGTTGGCGGCCTTCAGCCGGAAGCGGTCGCCCCGGGCGTCGACGATGTAGCGGCCCTGTGTCGACAGGGGCGCGGTCCAGGCGGCCGGGTCGGCGGCTCGGGTGGCGTGCGGGGTGTAGGAGCGCGCCGGTGGTGCCGGGGCGGCGGACGCGGTCGTGGACGCGGTGGCCATGAGCAGTAATCCTGCGGTGGCGGCGGCCAGACGCAGCGGGGCGGAGGCGATCGGCATGAGGGCAGCCCTTGCGGTCGGGGGGTGGCAGGGGTGTCGGGGGACAGGGGTGTCGGGGGTGGCAGGGGTGGCAGGGGTGGAGACATCGCGCGACCGAGGGGCGCGGGCCTCCCGGTCGCGCGCAGTCTCCACGATGCCGCCCGCTCATGGAAGGGCCCGGGAGCAGCCGGTCCGTGCCCGCCCCGCCCCGCCGACTCCCCACGGCACAAGGCCCTCTTGCGGGCCGCCGAAGTGCTCCGTCGTGGACGTCACCCCGCGGACGTTCCTCGACCAGCTCCGGAACTGACGCCAGCGCGCGCCGCGAGGACGAGTCGGCGCGCCACGAGGACGAGTCGGCGCGCCGAGGTGCGCGGACGCCCCTCCTGGGTAGGGAACCGGAGCCCGGCCGTGCGAGCGGCCGGCGAGTCGGGACAGGAACAGCGAAGGGGTGGGTCGGAGATGACGCTCGATCAGGCCGCAGGCGCCGTGGTGCAGGCGGTCGTGGTGTACGACGGGCAGCTGCTGCTGGTGGCGCGTGGCGAGGACTGGGTGCTGCCCTCGGGCACCGCGGAACCGGCCGAGTCGGCGGAGGCGACGGCCGCGCGCATCGTCTACGAACTCACCGGCTACCTCGTCGACGGCTCCCAGCCGCTGGAGCACCGGGGAGAGGGCGCGGAGGACGCGATACCGGCCGTGGTGTGCCAGTTGCTGACCCGGTCCCCGTCCGAGGGGGCCAGTCTGACGGCGGACCAGCTGCGCTGGTGCCCGTTCGCGGAGGCCATCGGCAGCCCCCTGCCCGCTGCCGTGCGCGCATACCTTCGGGGACACACGCCCGTGTGAGTACGCGGTGTGAGTACGCCGAGTGGGTACCCCGTACGAGCAGCTTGCGCGAGCAGCTTGCGCGGCGGCACGCTCACGCCTGGGCCGATGCGAGGAACCGCTCCCGGTCGACGACCGCCCGGTCGATCTCGCCGCGCGCCACCAGCTCCCCCGAGCCGTCGACGGCGCGCACCACGAACGTGAGCCGTCGGCCGGCCGCCCCCGGCACCGGTTCGGCGGTCACCTCGACCTGCCCGCCCACCGGCGTGGCACGCAGGTGCTCCACACGGACGGAGGTGCCGACGGTCGTCCGGCCGGCGCCGGTGAACGGCTCGGCGGCCCGTACGGTCGCCGCCTCCAGCACGCGATCAGGCGCGGGGTGGCGAGCACGGGCACATCACCACTGCCCATCACCAGCGCGGTGTCGGCGTCGGTCACTTCATGGCGCATGTCGTCGTCCATGTGATGGCGCATGCCCTCACGCTAGCGCCCCCCGGATCACCGGTCCCGCAGGAGCCGCCCCAGCAGCAGGTAGGCACGCTGTTCGGCGGCGGCCAGGGCGGCGGGATCGATGCCGGCGGGCCACAGTTCGCCCGCCGCGGCGTCGTCGGCCTCGCGCAGTTCCACCACGGCCACCGCCAGTCGCACATGGACGACCGGCCGCGCCGGCGCGGAGCGGTCGGCCAGGGCGTGTTCGGCCCGCTCGATCGCCTCGGTGCACGCGGCCAGCGCGCGTTCCACGCGTACGGCGGCCCGGTCGTGGACGACGAGCAGGGCACAGGCCAGCCCGGCGCCGATACCGAGCAGGCTGGCGAGGGCACGGTCGCGGACGAGAGCCCCGGCGGGCGTGGGCGCGGCCAACTCGCTGAGCAGCAGCGCGAGCGGGGTGAGGAAGACGACGCCCAGGCCGTAGTTGCCCGCGACGGCGTACTCCAGCAGGAATTCCAGGACCACGATCACCACGGCGAGCAGCACCGGACGCGGATGGACGGCCAGCACGCCGAGGGCGATCAGCAGGCCGGCGGCTGTCCCCAGCGTGCGCTGGACGGCACGCTGCGCCGTCGTACGGACATTCACCGCGTGCAGCACGGCGGCGGCCGAGATCGCCGCCCAGTATCCGTGGCCGAGCCCCAGCCCCACGGCCGTCCCGCCCGCCACCAGCGTGCCGAGGACCATGCGCAGCGCGGGTACGACCAGGACCGCCGGGGCGACGTGGCGGCCGGGGCGCCCACGCATCAGTTCCCACGCGCGCTGGGCCGCCGCGTCGTTCGGCGACGCGCCCGACTCACCCGACGCGCCCGACTCGCCCGACGCGCCCGGCTTGCCCGACTCGCCAGGCTTGCCTGACGTGCCCGACGTGGCCGATTCACCCGCCCGGTAGCCCCTTCCCCGGGCCGCCGGGTCCGTGTGCACGGGCAGCCCGGGAAGGATCGGAGGACGGGGCTCCCGGCGCTCGGTGAGGAGATCGGCCTGCCGGCGCAGATCCCGGGCCAGCTCAGCGCGGTCGGCGGCGGCGTGACGGCTGGACTCGATCAGCAACGACCAGGACAGGTCGGCCAGACGCGCACAGGTGGTCGCCCGGTGGACCTGCCCGGTACCCGCCGGGGGAACCAGACCGAGGCACCGGTACTCCTGAAGGACCGCGGCGGTCGCCCGGTGCCGTGCGCGGCGGACGCCGTCGCCCGCCGACTCCGTCAGCTCGGCGAGCGCGCGCAGCGCCGCCGCCACCGCGAGGCGCTCCGGACGCTCCGGGTGCACGTACCGGCCCAGGACGGCCAGCACCCACGCCGTCGCCGCGCCCAGCGCGGCAAGGGCCGTGTGCGGGAGCACGTCCGGGAGCGAGGGGGTCCCGTTGGCCGCCACCGCGAACGAGAAGAGCAGCAGCACCGCGCCGAGCCCGCCCAGCCGGGCCGCGTCGCAGGCGAACTTGGACAGCCCCGCGACCACGGCCGTCGCCACGACCACCACGGCGGCACCGACCTCGCTCTGCGCGGGACGGGCCACCGCGGCGAGCGCCGAACCCACACCCACGGACGCCGTCATGGCCACCGCGACCACGGCCAGGACGCGGGCCCGGCGGTCGTAGGGCAGGTTGCGCCCGAACGTGGTGGTGAAGGAGCCCAGCATCGTGTACACGGCGAGATCGGGCCGTCCGGCCAGGACGACGGGCAGCGCCGCGAGTGCCATGGCCAGCGCGGCGCGCAGCGCGAACAGGAACGCACCGTCCACCCGGTGCAGCGCGAGCGCGCCGTGCGGGGTCAGGACATGCGCCAGACCGGCGGCCGAACGCCGCCGGCCGCCGCCGTTCGCGGCGGGGACCGGCGCGGGCGAAGGGGGCATGTTCGGTGTATATCACCTGGCCCGGCCCGATTCCCGGGCACCGGTCCCGGGCACTGGTCGGCGCCCGCTCCGCGCCGCCCGCGGCTCGTCGGGCCGATCAGGGCAGGGGGCACTAGCGTGGTGCCGCATGAGGAAGTGGATGCCGCTGTCCGCGGTTCCTCGGCTCGGCCTCTCGTTCATCGTGGGCGCGATCGTCGGAGCGTTCGTCGGCGTGGCGACCCACGCTCCGATGGGCGTGCTCGCCGGGATCGCCTCGGGGGGATTCGCCTTCGTGACGTCGGGATGGATCGTGCTGTGGCCGCTGGACGCGGCGGCGACCCACCGCTACGCGCGGCGCGAGGACTTCCCGCCGGTCGCCGAGGAAGTGGTGGTCGCGACCGTCACGCTGTGCGGGCTGTTCGGGATCGTGCTCCTGCTCCTCGTGAAGGGCTCCGACACCAATCACGCCGCCGCGGCGACCGCGCTCGGCGGTGTGTTCATGGCGTGGGCGTCCCTGCACATGATGTACGCCAGCCGCTACGCGAACCTGTACTACGGCCGGGCCGCCGGCGGTATCGACTTCAACTCCCGGATCCCGCCCGCGTACCGGGACTTCTTCTACTTCAGCTACAACCTCGGCATGACCTACCAGGTCTCCGACACCTCGGTGTCGAGTCCGCTGATCCGTGCCATCGTGCTGCGGCACACCCTGCTGTCCTACGTGTTCGGCACCGGCATCCTGGCCACGACCATCAACCTGGTCGCCGGGCTGATCACTGGCTGAGTGCCAGGCTGAGCGCCGGCTGAGTGCCAGGCTGAGCGTCGGTTGAGAGCCGACGAGGCCGCGGGCCCGGTGGGACTCCGTGCGGGAGCCGGGCGTCACCGGCCGGGGAGCCTCACTGTCTCCACGGTCGCGCCGGGCGCCGTGCCGCCGGGGGGAACCACGGCGAGGGCGTCGGCGAGGGCCAGCCCGCGCAGCATCGCGGGACCGCCGAAGGGGAGTGGGGTCGCCGCGTCCCCGGCCGTGTGCACGGGGAGCAGCCGGGTGTCCCGCGGGTGTCCCGGCAGGGCGGTCGTGGTGGTCACGAGGCGGGGCCCGGGGACGGTGTGGCCGCCGAGGGCGCGCAGCAGCGGGACGGCCAGGGTGACCATGCCGGCCGCGGCGGCGAGCGGGTTGCCGGGCAGGCCGACGAGATGGCGGGCGCGGCCGTCGGCGGTGGCCGGCAGCTCGGCGAGCAGCATCGGGTGGCCGGGCCGTACGGCGACGGAGTCGACGAGGAGCCGCGCGCCCAGCATGGTGAGGGCGTCGTGCAGGAAGTCCACCGGTCCGGCGGCGGTGCTGCCCGTGGTGATCACGACGTCGGCGGGGGAGCGGCGCAGCGCCTCCCGCAGGGGGTCGAGGTCGTCGGGGATGCGGTGGTGACCGGTCAGTTCGGCGCCGCAGTCGTCCAGCCAGGGCGGCAGCAGCGGGCCCAGCGCGTCCCGGACGCATCCGCCGCGCGGGACGCCGGAGGCGAGCAACTCGTCGCCGAGGACGAGGAGTTCGACGCTGGGCCGGCGGTGCACGGTCAGCCGGTCGTACCCGGTCGCGGCGGCCAGGCCGAGGACGGCCGGGGTCACGGTGGTGCGGGCGGGGAGCAGGGGCTCACCGCTGCGGCACTCCTGGCCGCGCGGCCGGACGTCACGGCCCTCGGGCGTCGGTTCCGGGCCGGGGGAGCGGTCGTACAGGAGGTCCCGCAGCGGGTCCGCCTGTCCGTGTTCCCGGCGCAGTACGGCGGTCGCGCCCGGCGGCAGCGGGGCGCCGGTGGCGATGGGGACGGCGGTGCCCGCGGTGAGGGGCCCCGGGGTCTCACCGGCCAGTACGCCGCGTTCGCCGAGCAGCCAGGGTCCGGGGCCCGACACGGCCCAGCCGTCCATGGCGGAGGTGGGGAAGGGCGGCAGGTCGGTCAGCGCGGCCAGTGGTCCGGCCAGGGCGTGCCCGAGCGCGTCGGCCAGGGTGCGGGGGACCGCGGGCAGGGGGTGCGCGGCGGCGGCACGCGCGGCCGACCGGGCCTGTTCCCAGGTGCGCGGGGCGCCGGGGGCCTGCCGGGTGGCGGTGTCCCCGGTGGTGTTCATCGGTGCCGCGGTCATGAGGCCGTCGTACCACCCTCGTGCTCGCTCGCCCAGCGCGCGGGCCGGGTCACCACGTCGTGGGCGACCACCGTGGTCGTGCCGAGCAGACCGGCCACGTCCGCGTCGGGATCGATGCCCGGGTCGTCCCCGGCCGCGGCGGTCCGGTCGTGCGTCCGGCTCACCTTGTCGTCCTCACCCTGCCGTCCGCACCCTGTGGTCCTCACCTTGTCGTCCTCACCTCGTGGTCCTCGCGTTCGTGTCGAAGGGGCCTGTGTCCGCGCGTCAGCCGCCGATGGCCGACATGGGCCGGTCCGGGCGGCGGAAGCCCGCGCTGTCGATGGCGTGGCCGGGGCCCTTGCCCCCGATGGAGGCGCGCCAGGCCGCCTCCAGTACGGCGTCGTTGGCGCCGCCGCGGAGCAGGGCCCGCAGGTCCGACTCCTCGGTGGCGAAGAGGCAGTTGCGCAGCTGACCGTCCGCAGTGAGCCGTACCCGGTCGCAGCTGCCGCAGAACGGGCGGGTGACGCTCGCGATGACACCGACCACGGCGTCCGTGCCGGCGATCCGCCACTCCTCGGCGGGGGCGTTGTCCTCCCGCCCGACCGGTACGAGCGTGAAGCGCTCGCCGAGACGGTCCAGGATCTCCTCGGCCGTGACCATCCGGTCCCGCTCCCAGGCGCCCTGCGCGTCCAGCGGCATCGACTCGATGAACCGCATGCGGTAGCCGTTCTCGACGGCGAAGGCGGTCAGCGCGGCGATCTCGTCGTCGTTGACACCCCGCACCGGGACCGCGTTGACCTTGACCGGGGCCAGCCCCGCGTCCCGGGCGGCGCGCAGACCGGCCAGCACATCGGGGAGCCGGTCGCGCCGGGTCAGGGCGGCGAAGCGGTCCGGGCGCAGCGTGTCCAGGCTGACGTTGACCCGGCTCAGCCCGGCCTCCCGCAGAGCGGACGCGCAGCGGGCCAGGCCGATGCCGTTGGTGGTGAGGGAGAGTTCCGGCGCGCGGGGCAGGCCGGCGAGGCGGGCGACGAGAGCGGGCAGGCCGCGGCGCACCAGCGGTTCACCGCCGGTCAGCCTGACCTCGGTGATGCCCAGGCGCTCGGTGGCGACGGCGACCAGGCGCACGATCTCGTCGTCGGTGAGCACCTCGTCCCTGGGCAGCCAGGCGAGGCCCTCGGCCGGCATGCAGTAGGAACAGCGCAGATTGCAGCGGTCGGTCAGGGACAGGCGCAGGTCCGTGTGGATCCGGCCGAAGCGGTCCACCAGCGGGTGCGGTCGCGGCACGGTCCTGCCCTCTTCTTCCTCTGCCGTCCGGTTTTCCCGTGGCGGTGAATGCTGATTTACGGCCCGTCGGCCAGCGTCGGCCAATTTCCCCGGGAAGTCAAAGAGGGGCGGTCGATGGCGCAATAGCCGAAGATTATCCTTGGCTCGTCATGCCTGGTGAGAGCCCACACAAGGCACGTGAGACGGGCGAGATAAACAGCTTCTATCACGTCATCGAAATGGACTCTTTGACTTTTGGTGACGGGATGACAGAAGATGCCCCGCGGCGGTATTCGGAAATCGGGTGAAGAGGCAGAGGACACCATGGGCAGCAGCATCGAGGACCCGGTCGACGACCTGTCGGTCACGCCCCCCAAGACCTGGGCGACGGGTGTCCCCGCCGTGACCCACGCGCTGCAGTACTCGCTGAGCCAGACGTCCCCCCGGCGCACCATGCTGACCCTGCTCAACATCAACCAGGACAAGGGCATCGACTGCCCCGGCTGCGCCTGGCCCGAGCACGCGCCGGGCAAGCGGCACATGAACGAGTACTGCGAGAACGGCGCCAAGCACATCAACGACGAGGCCACCTCGCGCCGCGTCACCCGCGAGCTCTTCCGCGAGCACTCGATCGCCGAGCTGGGCGCCAAGTCCGACTACTGGCTCAACCAGCAGGGTCGGCTGACCGAACCCATGGTCAAGTGGCCGGGCGCGACCCACTACGAGCCGATCGACTGGGACGACGCGTTCGCCCTGCTCGCCAGGGAACTGAAGCAGCTCGCCTCCCCCGACGAGGCCCTCTTCTACGTGTCCGGGCGGCTCAACAACGAGGCCGCCTTCCTGCTCCAGCTCTTCGCCCGCGCCTACGGCACCAACAACCTGCCCGACTGCTCCAACATGTGCCACGAGTCCAGCGGGTCCGCGATGACCGAGACGCTGGGCGTCGGCAAGGGCACCGTCTCGCTGCACGACCTGGAACACTCCGACCTGGTCTTCGTCGTCGGACAGAACCCGGGCACCAACCACCCGCGCATGCTCTCCTCGCTGGAGGAGACCAAGCGCAACGGCGGCCACATCGTCGCCGTCAACACCCTGCCCGAGGCCGGCCTGCTGCGCTTCAAGCACCCGCAGCGCCCGCGCGGTGTCATCGGCAAGGGCACGCAGATAGCCGACCAGTTCCTGCACATCCGGGCCGGCGGCGACCTCGCCCTCTTCCAGGCCCTCAACCTGCTCCTGCTCCAGGCCGAGGACGCGGCGCCGGGCACGGTGGTCGACCACGCCTTCATCGAGAAGAACACCACCGGCTTCGAGGCCTTCGCCGAGCACGCCCGCAAGGCCTCCTGGGAGCACATCCTCGACGCGACCGGGCTGTCCCGCGAGGAGATCGACGAGGTCTTCCAGCGCGTCCTGAAGGCCGACTCGATCATCGTCTGCTGGGCGATGGGCCTCACCCAGCACAAGCACGGCGTCCCCTCCATCCGCGAGGTCATCAACTTCCTGATGCTGCGCGGCAACATCGGCAAGCCCGGCGCGGGCGCCTGCCCGGTGCGCGGCCACAGCAACGTCCAGGGCGACCGCACGATGGGCGTGTGGGAGCGCAGCCCGCAGACGTTCCTGGACGCGCTCGGCAAGGAGTTCGGCTTCACCCCGCCCAGCCACCACGGCCTGGACGCCGTCAACGGCATCCGCGCCATGTACGAGGGCCGCGCCAGGTTCTTCCTCGGCGTCGCCGGCAACTTCGTCCGGGCCACCCCCGACAGCGAGGTCACCGAGCAGGCGATGCGCAACTGCGGCCTGACGGCGCACGTGTCCACCAAGCTCAACCGGTCCCACACGGTGTGCGGCGACACCGCCCTGATCCTGCCCACGCTGGGCCGCAGCGACAAGGACGTCCAGGCGGGCGGCGAGCAGTTCATCACCGTCGAGGACTCGATGAGCGACGTGCACGCCTCCTGGGGCAAGCTGCCCCCGGCCTCCCCGCACCTGCTCAGCGAGGTCGCCATCGTCAGCCGGATGGCCGCCGCCACCCTCGGCGACAGGTACGGCATCCCGTGGAAGACCTTCGAGGACGACTACGGCACCGTCCGCGACCGGATCTCGCGCGTCGTCCCGGGCTTCGAGGACTTCAACGCCCGGGTGTCCGCGCCCGGCGGCTTCAACCTGCCCAACCCGGCGAACCAGGGCGTCTTCCGCACCCCCAGCGGCAAGGCCGTCTTCACGGAGAACGAGTTCACGATGCCGCACGTGCCCAAGGGGCACCTGCTGCTGCAGACGCTGCGCTCGCACGACCAGTGGAACACCGTCTGGTACGCCCCCAACGACCGCTACCGGGGCATCCACAACGCCCGCCGGGTCGTGATGATCAACCCCGCCGACCTGGAACTCCTCGGGTTCGCGGACGGCGACATGGTCGACCTGGTCAGTGTCTGGCACGACGACAGGGAGCGCCGGGCCGAGAACTTCAAGATCGTCGCCTACCCCGCGAGCCCCGGCTCCGCGGCCGCCTACTACCCGGAGACCAACGTCCTGGTCCCGCTGGACAGCGTCGCCGACATCAGCAACTGCCCCACTTCCAAGAGCGTGGTGATCCGGCTGGAGCCTGCGCGGGTCACGGCGGGCGCCGTCCAGGAGGACTGAGCGGACCCGCGGGAGGACTGAGCGGACCCGCAGCGGGGAGGGGCACCTAGAGTGGACTCCTCGCAGCGTTGCCGCTTGCCGGAGGCCGAAGGAGCCGAACCGGAGAGCCGAAGGGGCCGAAGGAGAGGAACAGGAGCATGGGACGAGTGACCGCGCGGCGACGGGTTCTCCGCATCCGGGACGGCGTCGTCTCCCACCGCCCGGACACCCTGGCCGCCGAGGAGCCGATGGAGATCCGGGTCGGCGGGCGCCCGCTCACCGTGACCATGCGCACCCCCGGCGACGACTTCGACCTCGCCGCCGGCTTCCTGGTCAGCGAGGGCGTGGTCCACCGCGCCACCGACGTGGCCGGAATCCGCTACTGCGCCGGCGCCACGGCCGACGGCGGCAACACCTACAACGTGGTCGACGTCGTGCTGGGCCCGGGGGTCGAGGCCCCCGACGCCTCGCTGGAGCGCAACTTCTACACGACGTCCTCGTGCGGCCTGTGCGGCAAGGCCAGCCTGGACGCCGTACGCACCACCGCTGCCTGGACCGTGGCCGAGGACCGGCTGAGCGTGGGCCCGCGGCTGCTGGCGTCCCTGCCCGACAAGCTGCGGGCCGCCCAGAAGGTGTTCGACAGCACCGGCGGCCTGCACGCGGCCGGACTGTTCTCGGCCGACGGCGAGCTGCTGTGCCTGCGGGAGGACGTGGGCCGGCACAACGCCGTGGACAAGGTCGTCGGACACGCCCTGCGCGAGGGCATGCTGCCCCTGCGCGGCACCGTGCTGATGGTCAGCGGTCGCGCATCCTTCGAGCTGGTGCAGAAGGCGGTCATGGCCGGCATCCCGATGCTCGCCGCCGTCTCCGCCCCGTCCTCGCTGGCCGTGGACCTGGCCGAGGAGAGCGGACTGACCCTCGTCGGCTTCCTGCGCGGCGACTCCATGAACGTCTACGCGGGCGCCGAGCGGCTGGAGCGGCAGCCCGTCGGCTGATCGCGCCGGCGTCGGCCGCCTTCGTCCGGCCGAGGCGACGCGAACACTTTCGGCCGAGGTGACGCGAACGGCCCGCGCCGTTCGCGTGACCGAGCGGACTCGGTCGGCAGCGATTATGTTCGTCCTGCGCGCAGCCGATGAGGAGGGAGGACACCGTGATGGAAACCCAGCCCGTGATCGTTCCGCCGCCCCGGGCCGCACTGTTCCTCGTGGTCACCATCTCACCCGGCGGTGAGGAAACCGTGCGCGGCCTGCTGGAGGACGTGGCGACCCTCAAGCGCTCCGTCGGATTCCGGGTCCCCGACGCCCAGCTCAGCTGTGTCGTCGGCATCGGATCCACCGCCTGGGACCGGCTCTTCAGCGGCCCCCGCCCCCAACACCTGCATCCCTTCGTGGACTTGGCCGGCGAGCGCCACCGGGCACCCGGCACCCCTGGCGACCTCCTCTTCCATGTGCGGGGCCAGCGCACGGACCTCTGCTTCGAACTGGGCCGGCTCTTCATGCAGCGGCTCAAGGGAGCGGTCACCGTGGTCGACGAGGTGCACGGCTTCAAGTTCTTCGACGACCGCGACCTGCTCGGATTCGTCGACGGCAGCGAGAACCCGGAAGGGCGGATCGCGGCCGACTCCGTGTACGTCGGCGACGAGGACCCGGACTTCCGGGGCGGCAGCTACGTGATCATCCAGAAGTACCTGCACGACATGGACGCCTGGAACGCCCTGCCGCCGCAGCAGCAGGAGATGGTGATCGGGCGGTCGAAGCTGGACAACATCGAGTACCCGGACGACGTGAAGCCCGCCGACTCGCACGTCGCCCTCAACACCATCACCGACGAGGACGGCACCGAGCACAAGATCGTGCGCGAGAACATGCCGTTCGGGGCCCTCGGCAAGGGCGAGTTCGGCACCTTCTTCATCGGCTACGCGCGCACGCCTGAGGTGACCGAACAGATGCTGCGGAACATGTTCCTCGGCAGGGAACCCGGTCAGCACGACCAGATCCTCAACTTCTCGACGGCGGTCACCGGTTGTCTGTTCCATGTGCCGACCGCCACCTTCCTTGACGACCTGCCCCCGGCCCCGGACGCGGGCGTGGCACGGGCCGACGGGTCGCTCGGCATCGGCAGCCTGAAGGGAGCCTGAGCATGACCGCCTGCGGTGTCGTGACGAACCTGCACCGCGAACTCGCCCCGATCACGCCCGAGGCGTGGCGCGAGATCGAGGAGGAGGCCGGACGCACCTTCCGCCGTCACCTCGCGGGCCGCAGGGTCGTCGACGTCTCCGGCCCCGACGGGCCCGAGCTGGCCGCGGTGGGAACCGGGCATCTGGAGGGTATCGAGCCACCCGCGGACGGCGTCTCGGCACGGCTGCGCGGGGCACAGCACCTGGTCGAGCTGCGCGTGCCGTTCACGGTGAGCCGCAGCGCCGTCGACGCCGTGGAACGCGGCGCGAAGGACTGCGACTGGCAGTCGGTGAAGGACGCGGCGCGCACCATGGCGTTCGCCGAGGACCGGGCCGTCTTCGACGGCTACCCGGCGGCGGGCATCGACGGACTGCGCAACCGCACGTCCAACCCGGTGATCGGCCTGCCCGCGGACCCGCGCGAGTACCCGGACGCCGTCAGCCACGCGCTGACCACCCTGCGCCTGGCAGGAGTCGCCGGCCCCTACTCGCTGCTGCTGGGCGCCGACGCGTACACGGCCGTCAACGAGACCTCCGACCACGGCTGTCCCATCGCCGCGCACCTCGGACGCATCCTCGACGGCAAGCTGGTCTGGGCTCCCGCGATCGACGGCGGGTTCCTCGTCTCCACGCGCGGCGGGGACTTCGAGCTGAGGCTCGGCCAGGACCTCGCGATCGGCTACGCGTCGCACGACGCCACCGACATCGAGCTGTACTTCCGCCAGACCCTCACGTTCCTCGTGTACACCGACGAGGCCGTGGTGGCACTGAGCCCGTCGACAAGCGGATGAGACCCCTCGGAACAACGCGCGAAACATCCCTTGGAACACCCCCTGGAAAGGCCTCGAAACAGGGCTCGACACAGGCCTCGAATCAGGCCCCTACCTCATGCGGTGAGCCGTCTGCGCTCCGGTTGCGGGGCCCTGGACATCGCGGTTCAGTGAGAACCTGATCCGTCGTGTACCAGGAGCTGCCATGTCGATGTCGTTCGGTTCACCGTTCGGTTCGTCCGACCCGTTCAGCGAACTGTTGAATCGATTCTTCGGCATGTCCCCGGCCACCTCCCCACCCGCGGTGCAGCGCGTACCCATCGGACGGCTGCTGACGGAGTCGTCGCAGGAACTGCTGAATCTGGCGGCGCGGAAGGCGGTCGAGGACGGAACGACCGACCTGGACACGGAGCACCTGCTGTGGGCCGCGACGCAGGTCGACCCCTCGCGCAAGCTCCTCGCCCAGGTGGGCGTCGATCCCGACAACCTGGCCACGGAGATCGCCCAGGTGCTGCCCCGCGAGGCCGGGCAGCCGTCGGCCGAGCCGGGCCTCACCCCGGCGGCCAAGCGCACGCTCGCCTCCGCGTTCGCCCACTCGCAGGCGTCCGGCGTCTCCTACATCGGCCCCGAACACATTCTCACCGCGCTCCTGGACGACAGCGACTCCGGCGCGGGACGGCTGATGACGGCGGAGGGCATCGACGGGAAGAGGCTCGCCGGTCTCACGGAGCAGGCGGCCCGCGCGGAAGGCCCCGCCGCCGAACGGAAGAAGCAGCCGGCCACGACGCTGGACGAGTACGGGCGCGACCTCACGGAAGAGGCCAAGGCCGGAAAGCTCGACCCGGTGGTCGGGCGCGCGGAGGAGATCGAGCAGACCGTGGAGATCCTCTCGCGGCGCTCCAAGAACAACCCCGTCCTCATCGGAGAGCCCGGCGTCGGCAAGACCGCGATCGTGGAGGGCCTGGCCCAGCGGATCGTGGCGGGCGAGGTGCCCCACACGCTGAAGGACAAGCGGGTCGTGGCCCTCGACATGCCGGGCCTGGTGGCCGGGGCGCAGTACCGGGGCCAGTTCGAGGAGCGGCTGAAGAAGGTCATCGAGGACGTCCAGGCCGCGAGCGGCGACATCATCCTGTTCATCGACGAACTGCACACCGTCGTCGGCGCGGGCGCCACCGGCGAGGGCTCCATGGACGCGGGCAACATCCTCAAGCCCGCACTCGCCCGCGGTGAGCTGCACGTCGTGGGCGCGACGACCATCGACGAGTACCGCAAGTACGTGGAGAAGGACGCCGCCCTGGAACGCCGCTTCCAGCCCGTGATGGTGCCGGAGCCGAGCGTCGAGGAGACCGTACTGATCCTCGAAGGCCTCCGCGACGCGTACGAGGCGCACCACCAGGTCCGCTTCGACGACGCCGCCCTGGAAGCCGCGGCGGGACTGTCCGACCGCTACATCACCGACCGCTTCCTGCCCGACAAGGCGATCGACCTGATGGACCAGGCCGGTGCCCGCGTGCGGCTGCGCAGCGCCGGGCGCTCCACCGAGGTCGTCAGCCGCGAGGACCGTATCGCCAAACTGCGCCGCGAGCTGGACCAGGCGGTCGCGGCGGAGGACTTCGAGAAGGCCTCGACCCTCAAGCGGGACATCGCCGAGGCCGAGGGCGAACTCGCCGGGATCGAGGAGCGCCGCGAGGGAGTCGTCAGCGTCACCGCGAACGACATCGCCGACATCGTCTCGCGCCGCACCGGCATCCCGGTCTCCCAGCTCACCGCGAGCGAGAAGGAGCGCCTCCTCAAGCTGGAGGAGGAGATGCACGCGAGGATCGTCGGCCAGGACGAGGCGGTCACCGCGGTGGCCCAGGCGGTGCGCCGCAACCGCGCCGGCATGGGTGACCCGAACCGGCCCGTCGGCTCCTTCCTGTTCCTCGGCCCGACGGGCGTCGGCAAGACCGAACTCGCCAAGACGCTGGCCGCGTTGCTGTTCGGCGACGAGGACCGCATGATCCGCTTCGACATGAGCGAGTTCCAGGAGAAGCACACGGTCGCCCGCCTCGTGGGCGCGCCTCCCGGATACGTCGGCTACGAGGAGGCCGGCCAGCTCACCGAGAAGGTGCGCCGCCAGCCGTACAGCGTGGTGCTGTTCGACGAGGTGGAGAAGGCGCACCCCGACGTCTTCAACACACTGCTGCAGATCCTGGACGACGGCCGGCTGACCGACGCCCAGGGCCGCACCGTCGACTTCCGGCACTGCGTCATCATCATGACGTCCAACATCGGCGCGCATCTGATCCTGGACCACAAGGGCGATGTGTCCGAGCTGAAGGACCAGTTGATGGGCGAGCTGCGCCGCCGGTTCCTGCCCGAGTTCCTCAACCGCATCGACGACATCATCATCTTCCACGGCCTGTCCGAGGACGATCTGTCACAGATCGTGGACCACCTGCTGGACCAGAGCAAGCGGCGGGTGCACGCGCAGGGCATGACGCTGGAGGTCACGGAGGCCGCCAAGAAGCTGCTGATCGCGCACGGTCACCAGCCGGAGTTCGGCGCCCGCCCGCTGCGCCGCACGATCCAGGCGGAACTCGACAACCGGATCGCCGAACTGCTGCTCAGCGGTGACGCCGAGCCCGGGGACACGATCGTCGCCGACATCAAGGACGACTCGCTGCACTGCATCGTGCGCAAGGGCGATCCGGAGGCCGGGAAGAAGGCCGAAGCCTCCGACGCCGCCGCCGCGGAGAAGCCGGCCGGCGACACGGCGGCGAAGAAGAAGGCGTCGAAGAAGGGCAAGTCGTAGGGCTGGGAGGATCCATGGGGCACCACCATCACAAGTCCAACAAGGCGGTCGAGGGCGACCCGGACGCCGGACACGGGCGGGGCATGCCGCGCCGGCCCGACGAGGCACGGCTCCAGGAGCGCGCGACCGAGGACCGCCGGGACGCGGGGCTGCCCGTCAGGGAGCAGCCGAGTCCCGAGACGCAGTACGAGGAGGAACAGGCCGAGATCGACCGCGAGGTCGGCCGCGGCGAGATGGAGACCGGCAAGGTCTCCCGCAAGCGGCGGGACCCCTACCCGCCGAGCCGCTACAAGGACTGAGCCGGCGCTACTCGAACTCCGCACGACGAAGAGGGCCGGCCCGAAGGGGTCGGGCCCTCTTCGTCGTGCGGTCGACGTGTCAGTCGTACGGTGATCGACCTGTCAGCCGATCGACATCACGACCGCCGATGTCTGTCCTTCCGGAGTGTGGTAGCGGACGGTGTCGCCGGGGCGGTGGCCGAGCAGTGCGCTGCCGAGCGGACTGTCGGCCGTGACCAGCTGCTCGTCCAGGGCGTCGGGCAGCTCGCTGACATGGAGGGTGTCGGTCGAACCGTCCGGGAACCGGACGGTCACCGTGCTGCCCACGCCGACCTCGTCGGTGCGGGCCGGACCCGCCAGGTCCGCCTGGCGCAGCCGCACGGTGATCTGCTCGATGCGCCTGTCCAGGTGTTGGAGCTGGTCGGCGCGTTGCAACTCGTCGGCCTCGTCGGCGCGGTCGCCCACCTCGTCGCTGTCCTTGTCCCGCAGGGACGCGGCGACGAGTCCGCGTTCCTTGCGCAGGTCGGCAAGCTCCTGTTCGAGCGCGTGACGGGCGTCCGCGCTGATGGGCTCGGGGTCACCAGTCATTCCTGCTCCTGTGTTCCAGGCGGAATATCTTGACGGGAAAACGATAATTGCCGGTTTGTGCGGCGTGCCAGTCGGAGCCTGCCACGACGGACGAGCGGTGGCCGACGATGGACATTACGGGCATCGTGTGAAGTGATCCACCGAGTGTGAGGTGCTCCACCTCGTGCCGTCCCCGACCACGCCCACAGGAGGTTTCCCGTGTCGTCGAAGCGCCGTCGGAAGAAGAAGTCCCGCCGCAAGCACGCCGCGAACCACGGCAAGCGGCCCCAGTCCTGAACCCGATGTGAACCCGATGTGAACCCGATGGGTCTCGGCGCCGGCGTGAGCGTCGCCGGCGCCCGACCGAGTCCCGACGGAGTCCCGACCGAGTCCCGACGGAGTCCCGACCGAGTCCCGACGGAGGACCGAGGATGCGCGCGGAAGACGTGGTCAAGCGGTGGACGACACCCCTCGCGGCCCCCGCCTACCCGGAGGGCCAGTACCGCTTCACCGACCGGGAGTACCTCAACATCACCTACCGGACCGATCCCGGGGCACTGACCCGGATCGTGCCGGAGCCGCTGCGGGTGGTGGAACCCCTGGTCAGGTTCGAGGTGATGCGCATGCCCGACGTCACGGGCCTCGGCGACTACACGGAGTCCGGCCACCTGGCCGCCGTCGAACTCGACGGCGAGCACGGCGAGTACAACCTCGGCATGTACGTCGACAGTCTTCCGGCCATCGCCAGCGGTCGTGAGATCGGCGCCTTCCCGAAGAAGCTCGGCACACCGCGTCTGTACGTCGACTCCGACACTTTGATCGGCACCCTCGACTACGGCACCCTCCGCGTCGCCACGGCGACCATGGGGTACAAGCACGCCCCGGTCGACGAGGAGGCCGCGCTGAAGGAACTGACCACCCCCTCCTTCATGTTGAAGAAGCTGCCCGGCTACGACGGCACCGCCCGCATCTGCGAACTGGTCCGCAGCCGGATCACCGACGTGAGGGTCAAGGGGGCCTGGACGGGCCCGGCCCGCCTCCAGTTGTTCCAGCACGCGCTCGCCCCGCTCGCCGACCTGCCCGTCCTGGAGATCGTCTCCGCGAGCCACCTGCTCACCGATCTCACCCTCGGCCGTGCGAAGGTCGTCCACGACTACCTGTCCGCTTGCTGAGAACGGCACCGGAGCGCGCGCGAGATCAGGTACGGTCCTCCCACAGGTGAAGGGGGCTGCTGTCCGGGCATGAGTGCACAGGATGAACGAGAGCCGGCGCAGACGGCCGACGCCTCCACGCCTCCCGTGCGCGACGCCTCCACGCCTCCCGTGCGCGACGCCTCCACGCCTCCCGTGCGCGACGCCTCCACGCCTCCCGTGCGCGACGCCCCCGCGGCCCCCGTGCTCGACGCCCCCACGGCTCCGGTGCCCGACACCCCCACGGCTCCCCTGCGCGACGCCCGGGTCGGCTCCCGGGGTGGCCCCGGAGCGGGCGAGTCGGTCGCCACCGTGCTCGTGGCCGCCGCCGCCAACTTCGGTGTCGCCCTGGCCAAGGCCGTGGCCGGTGTCCTCAGCGGTTCCAGCGCCATGCTGGCCGAGGCCGGGCACTCGGTCGCCGACACCATCACCGAGGTGCTCCTGCTGCTGGCCCTCACACGCAGCAACAAGCCCGCCGACGAGGACCACCCGCTCGGATACGGACCCGAGCGGTACATCTGGGCACTGCTCGCCTCCGTCGCCACCTTCGTGGGCGGCGGCGTCTTCGCCCTGTACGACGGCATCCACGCCCTGACCGCGGGCGAGAAACCCGGCAACCCCCTCGTCGCGTACGTCGTGCTCGCCGTGTCCTTCGTGCTCGAAGGGCTCTCCCTGCGGACCGGGCTCAAACAGGTCACGGGGAGGGCGCGGTACTTCCGCGTGCCCATCCTGCGGTACCTGCGGCACACGCCCGACACCGCGGTGAAGGCGGTCGTCCTGGAGGACTCGGCGGCCCTCGCCGGTCTGGTGCTCGCCGCGCTCGGCCTGCTGGGCGGGCAGCTCACCGGATCCGGTGTGTGGGACGGCATCGCCTCGATCCTGATCGGACTGCTGCTGGTCCTCGTCGCGGCCGTCCTCGGGCGCGCCAACGCCGAGCTCCTCGTCGGCCGCGCCCTGCCGGCGCCGCTGCGGGACGCCGTACGCCGAGAGTTGATGTCCGTCCAGCAGATCGAGAGCGTGCTGGAGCTGACGACGCTGGTGCAGGGGCCGGGGGAGATCCTGATCGCCGCGAAGGTCGACTTCCGCGGCGTCTCCACCTCCGACGAGATCGAATGGGCCTCCGAAGAGGCGGAGGCCCGCCTCCGCGCCCTGATCCCGGCCGTCCGGCGTGTCTATCTGGACCCCACGCCGCCCCGCCACGGCGACTGACGCCGCTTCCCGGCGACGAGGCCCACCGGTTCGGGGAGGCGCCCTCCCGGACCGCGCCCTCCCGGACTGCGCCTTACCGGACCGAACCTCACCGGAACTGCTCCTTTCCGGACCCATGACGTGGTCCACATTTCCTTCATAGTCTCGTATGATCGGTGGGTCGCTCATTCGAGCGAAGTTAGCCCCTGAGATCGCGCCCTCACGACTGAAGGGACTCCCCAGTACCGTGACCCCTATACGCCCCATGCCCCCGGGCCCCCGATCCTTCGTCGTCATCGGTGAGACCAACCTCGCCCGTCGCGTCTGTGCAACGCTGCGGGAACGTCACGACACGGTCGTGCACCTGGTCGAACCGACCGACGGCGAGCTGCGAGCCGCCCTGCGCGACGGCTCCGACGGCGTCGCGATCCTCCTGCACGACGACGTCGCCGCCCTGCGCTACGCGCTGGCCGTGGCCCATCTCTTCCCGTACGTGCCCATCGTCGCCACGGTCTTCGACCGCACCGTCGCCGACGAGCTCAAGCGACTGCTGCCCCAGTGCGACGTCACGTCACCGGCGGATCTCGCGGCCCCCGCGCTGGCCGGCCCCTGTCTCGACCCGCTGAACCTCGCCGTGCAGCGAAACGGACGGCAGATCCGGGCCGTCCGCGCAGGGCGCGACACGCCGTACGCGCAGGAGTGGCAGCAGCACCGGCCGAGGCTGCGGCGCCGGCTGAAGCACGTGGCCGGCCAGTTGCGGCCGCACGACGCGGGCGCCCGCCTGCTGCTGATCGGACTGTTCGGCATCCTCGCCGTGCTGGTCGGTGACTGGTCCTGGCTCGTCGGCCACGGCCATGCTCCGGCGGAGGCGTTCTTCGACGCCGCCCGCGTCGTCGCCACGGTCGGCCCCGCGACGGCGGCCGAGGACGCGAGCGGCTACCAGATCATGTCCGGCGCCGCGATGCTCGCCACCCTCGTGTTCAGCGCCCTGTTCACCGCCGGTGTCATCGAGCGCATGCTCGGTCCCAAGCTGATCGGGCTCATCGGACCGCGCACACTGCCCCGCTCCGGACACGTCATCGTCGTCGGCATGGGGCAGGTCGGCATGCGGCTCTGCGTCGAGCTGCGCCGTCTCGGTGTCCCCGTCGTCGGCGTGGAGAGGGACCCGCACACCTCGACCGCACGGCTCGCCCGCTCCCTGGGCATCCCCGTGATGACCGGCCACGGTGGCGACCGGGCCGTTCTCGAACGGCTGCGCCTCACCCACGCGCGGGCCCTGGCAGCCGTCGGCTCGGACGATCTCGACAACATCGCGGTCGCCATCGCCGCCCACGGTGTGGCACCCGGCACCCGGGTCGTCATCCGGGCCGGCGAGCACGAGGCCATCGCGGAGACCAGGTCCCTGCTGCCCATGGGCACCATCAGGGACGTCACCAGCCTCGCCGCCGTCTATGTGCTGGCCCGGCTGCGGGGGGAGCCCGTCACCGCTGTCGTGGCACACCGGCACGGCATCTGTGTGCAGACGGACGAGGAGACCTTCGTGCCCTGGCCCCTCACCTCCCGCGAGCGGTGCCCGCACACGGGAGGGTCCCTGCCCTCGGCGCAGTCCGCACCCCAGGCGGAGCACGCCCGGCGGGGATGAGCCCCCGGGACCTCGGGGCCCTCCCTGTCCCCCTGCCGCCCTGCCCTCCAAGTGGCGATGCCTCCCGTCGTTCGTCCCGTCGGTCGCATGGCGGGCGCCGATCCACCGCAATAGGCTGGCGGCGAGTTCCATATGCCGATATGGACGCACGCCCCGGACGGCGGAAGGGTGAGTCCCTTGAGCACCTTGGACGAGCAGCGGGCGGGGGCGCAGGAGGGGCCCGAGGCCCAGGTCGGTCCCACGCCGGGCGGCGAGCCGCACTTCCAGCCGTACCACCACCCCGCCGCGGGCTGGGGCGCGGCCAAGAGCGTGACCAAGTTCCTGATGCGCGAGGGCGCCCTGCTGGACGGGCCCCGCGCCATCATGAAGATGAACCACGAGAACGGCGGTTTCGACTGCCCCGGGTGCGCGTGGCCCGACGACACCAAGGGCCTGAAGCTCGACATCTGCGAGAACGGCATCAAGCACGTCACCTGGGAGATGACCCACAAGCGGGCCGGCCGTGAACTCTTCGCCCGCCACACGGTGAGCGAGATGTCCGAGTGGAGCGACTTCCAGCTGGAGGACCAGGGCCGGCTGACCGAGCCGATGGTGTACGACCCGGACACGGACCACTACGTCCCGATCTCCTGGCACGACGCGTTCGAGCTGGTGGGGCGGACCCTGCGCGGCCTCGACCACCCGAACCAGGCCGCGTTCTACACCTCCGGCCGGCTCGGCAACGAGGCGACGTTCCTCTACCAGCTGATGGCCCGTGAGCTGGGCACCAACAACCTGCCCGACTGCTCCAACATGTGCCACGAGGCGAGCGGCCGCGCCCTGCAGGCGGCGCTGGGCACCGGCAAGGGCACGGTCGACCTCAAGGACTGGGAGGCCACGGACGCCCTGTTCATCCTCGGTGTCAACGTCGCCTCCAACGCCCCCCGGATGCTCACCTCGCTGGCCGAGGCCTGCCACCGGGGCGCCCAGGTCGTGCACATCAACCCGTTCGTCGAGGCGGGCGCCACGCGGACGATCATCCCGCACGACTTCCTGGACATGGCCACCTTCCACTCGACGCGGACCAGCACCATGAACCTCCAGGTGCGCGTCGGCGGAGACATGGCGCTGATCCGCGGCATGGCCAAGGCCGTCCTGGAACAGGCGAAGGCCGACCCCAGGGCCGTCGACCAGGAGTTCGTCGACCGCTACACCGAGGGCTTCGCGGAGTACCGGGAGCTGTGCGAGGCCACGTCGTGGGACGAGCTGGAGCGGCAGTGCGGGCTCAGCCGCTCCGACATCCTCAAGGCGGCCCGGGTGTACACCGACGCCGACCGCAGCATCGTCAGCTGGTGCCTCGGCGTCACCCAGCACGAGCACGGGGTCGACACCGTCCGGGAGATCGTCAACCTGCTCCTGCTGCGCGGGAACCTGGGACGCGAGGGAGCGGGGCCGTCCCCCGTGCGCGGGCACAGCAACGTGCAGGGCAACCGCACGTGCGGCATCGACCACCGCCCGAGCGAGGAGTTCCTGAACCGCCTCGACGACGTCTGCAAGATCGACGCACCGCGCGAGCACGGCCTCGACACCGTCGGCACCCTGCGGGCGATGAACCGCGGCGACGTGAAGGTGTTCGTCGGCATGGGCGGCAACTTCGCCCTGGCCGTCCCGGACTCCGCGTTCAGCTACGAGGCGATCCGCACGTGCGACCTCACCGTCCAGGTGAGCACCAAGTTGAACCGCAGCCACCTCGTGCACGGCAAGCGGGCGCTCATCCTGCCGTGTCTCGGCCGCACCGAGAAGGACCACCAGCGAGCCGGCGTCCAGTCCACCTCGGTCGAGGACTCGATGAGCATGGTGCACCTGTCGGTCGGCATGAAGCAGCCCGCCTCGCGCCACCTGCTGTCGGAGCCCGCCATCGTCGCCGGCATGGCGCGCGCGGCGCTGCCCACCAGCGGGACCCCGTGGGAGTGGTACATCGAGGACTACGACCGCATCCGCGACACCATGGCGCACGTCCTCGACGGCTTCGAGGACTTCAACCGCCGGGTGCGGCTGCCCCTGGGCTTCCGGATCAAGCAGCCCGCCCGCGAACTGGTCTTCCGCACCCCGTCCGGGCGCGCGGAGTTCTCCAGCGCCCCGCTGCCCGACGTCGTACCCGAACCGGGCATGCTGGCCCTCGGCACCATGCGCTCGCACGACCAGTGGAACACCACGATCTACTCCGACAACGACCGCTACCGGGGCATCAGGAACCTGCGCACGCTCGTCTTCATGAACGAGGACGACATGCGCGAACGCGCGATCTCCGAGTTCGACCCGGTCGACATCGTGAGCACGGCCAAGGACGGCACACACCGCTCCCTGGAGGGCTACCTCGCCGTCCCGTACGACATGCCGCGCGGCTGCGCCGCCGGGTACATGCCGGAGATGAACGTGCTGGTCGCGCTGTGCGACTACAGCACCCAGAGCGACCAGCCGATCATGAAGCACGTCAAGGTGACCATCACGCCCGCCGCGTGAGAGGCCCTTCCCGCGCGGGCCGTCAGCGGGGCTGTCAGCGGCCCGTCAGCGGCCCGTCGGGATGTGGCGCACGGAGATGCGCCGGCTGAACACCCAGTACGTCCAGGCCTGGTAGAGCACGACGAGCGGGGCGAAGACGGCCGCGACGACGCTCATCACCTTCAACGTGTACGGCCCGGACGCGGAGTTGGCGACCGTCAGCGACCAGCGCGGGTTGAGCGTCGAGGGCATGACCTCGGGGTACAGCGTCAGGAACAGCATCGCGAACGCCGCCACGACCGTCAGCGCGGAGAACACGAACGCCCAGCCCTCACGGCCCAGTTGATTGCACAGCAGCGCCACGGCGAGCGCCGCGAACGACACGATCATCACGCCCAGGCTCCTGCCGTTGCCGGACTCGGCCTGCGTCCACAGCAGGAAGGCCAGGACCAGCAGGAGTGCCGCCGCCCCCACCACGGGCACCAGCAGCCGGGCCCGTTCACGGATCTCTCCGTCCGTCCTCAGCGTGGCGAAGATCGCGCCGTGGCAGGTGAACAGCACCAGCAGGGTGACGCCGCCGAGGATCGCGTACCCGTTGAACAGGTCACCGGCCGTCCCGATGTACGACTTGTGCCGGTCGATCGCGATGCCCCGGACCATGTTGGCGAAGACCACGCCCCACAGGAACGGGATGATCACCGAGGTCCAGAAGGTGATCAGCTCCCAGCCCCGCCGCCAGCGGCGCCCCGGCCGCTTGGCCCGGTACTCGAAGGAGACGCCCCGGGCGATCAGACAGAGCACGATGATCAGCAGCGGGACGTAGAAGCCGCTGAACAAGGTGGCGTACCAGTCGGGGAAGGCCGCGAAGGTGGCGCCCGCGGCCGTGATCACCCAGACCTCGTTGCCGTCCCAGACCGGGGCGATCGTGTTGATGAGGACCCGCCGTCCGACGTCGTCGCGGGCCAGCACCCGGGTGAGGACACCGATGCCGAAGTCGAAGCCCTCCAGGAAGAAGTAGCCGGTCCACGGCAGGGCGACGAGGACGAACCAGAGGTCGTGCAGGTGCATGGCGGGCCCGTCCTCGGTAGGCGAAGGTGAGGGGTCAGTAGGCAAAGGTGAGGGGCTTGTCGGCGTCCTCCTCGGAGGGCCGCAGCGTGGGGTCCTTGGCCGGCGGCCGTTCCTCGACGTCGGGGCCCGGCCGGGCGTACTTGACCATGAGCCCCCCTTCGACCACGGCGAGAACCGCGTAGAGCACGCTGAGCGCGACCAGCGAGAGGACCTGCTCGGTCACACCCACCTCGGGGGAGACGGCGTCCGCCGTCCTCATCAGCCGGAACACCACCCAGGGCTGACGGCCCATCTCGGTGAAGAGCCAGCCGAAACTGTTCCCCAGCAGCGGGAACGCCAGGGTGAGGGCGGCGAGGCGCCAGCTCCACCGGGTGAAGAACCTGTTCATGGCCGTCTTGTTCGTGATCATCAGATGCGGTGGCTCGTCCTCACCCGTGCGGAACGAGTGATCCAGCCAGAACCTCTTCCGGGTGAGCCACAGCCCCGCCGCACCGATGGCGAAGCTGGTCATCCCGAAGAAGATCATGAGCCGGAAACCCCAGTACGTCATGAAGATGTTGGGGATGTAGTTCTCCCGGCTGCCGCCGAACGCACGCACTTCGTCCTCGGCCCGGTCGTTGATGCCGGGCACGGGGGAGTGGAAGTCGCCCTTGGCGAGGAAGGAGAGTGCCGCGGGGATCTGGAGTTCCACGTCGTTGCGGCCCCTGTTGACGTCGCCGACGGAGAAGATCGAGAACGGGGCGGGGGCCTGGGTGTCCCAGAGCGCCTCGGCGGCGGCCATCTTCATCGGCTGCTGCTCGAACATGACCTTGGCGAGCCGGTCCCCGCTCAGCGCGGTCAGGACACCGGCGACGACCGCGACGATCAGGGCGCACCGCAGCGAACTGCGCATCGCGGCGATCCGGCGCCGGTCGGTCTCCCTGCCGTCCCCGGCCCGCCACAGATGGTAGGCGGAGATGCCCGTCACCAGCGCGGCGCCGGTGATGAAGGCCGCCGTCAGGGTGTGGAAGACCTGCACCAGGGTGGTGTTCTGGAACAGCACGCGCCACACGTCCGTGAGCCGGGCCCTGCCGGTGAGGGGGTCGATCCGGTAGCCGACGGGGTGCTGCATGAAGGAGTTGCCCGCGAGGATGAAGTACGCGGACAGAGCACTGCCGACGGTGACGATCCAGATGGTCGCCAGATGCAGTGCCTTCGGGATCCTGGTCCAGCCGAAGATCCACACCCCGATGAACACGGACTCGAAGAAGAAGGCGACGAGCGCCTCCATCGCCAGGGGGGCGCCGAAGACGTCACCGACGAAGCGCGAGTAGCTGGACCAGTTCATGCCGAACTGGAACTCCTGGAGAATTCCCGTGACGACACCCATCGCGATATTGATGAGCAGGAGCTTTCCCCAGAACTTGGTGGCGTGGAAGTACTTCTCCTTGCCGGTGCGCACCCAGGCCGTCTCCAGACCCGCGACGATCCCGCCGAGGCCGATGGTGAGCGGGACGAAGAGGAAGTGGTAGACGGTCGTCACGCCGAACTGCCGGCGGGCGACCGTCTCGTGAGCGATGGCCAGCTCCACGGCGTCCTTCTCTCGCTCGGTCCCGCGCGCCATGAGCACTCGGTCCCAGGCGCCATGGGCACTCGGTCCCGGGCGCAACTGGCAGAGGGGCAATCGCTGAAAGGGCAATTGCCGGAAAACGTATCCCGGGTGCGGGAGCGCGTCGACTCGAGTGGATCATTCCGGGGAACGCGGCCGTGCGCACGACAGGGGCGGCCCCCCGATTGAGGGCCGCCCCTGTGTCGTACCGGCGGTGTTCCGCTCGCGGAGTGCCGCCGGCGGCCGGGTCAGTGCCCGGCGAGGAGGTCGAGCGTGTCGATCACACGGTTGGAGAAGCCCCACTCGTTGTCGTACCAGGCGACGACCTTGACGTGGCGGCCGTCGACGCGGGTGAGCGCCGAGTCGAAGATCGACGAGGCCGGGTTGCCGACGATGTCCGCGGACACCAGCGCGTCCTCGGAGTACTCGAGGACACCGGCGAGGGGCCCCTCCGCGGCGGTGCGGTAGGCCGCCAGCACCTCGTCGCGGGTCACGTCGCGGGCGACCGTGGTGTTCAGTTCGACGATCGAGCCCACCGGAACCGGCACGCGGATCGAGTCGCCCGACAGCTTGCCGTCCAGGTTCGGCAGCACCAGGCCGATCGCCTTCGCGGCGCCCGTCGTGGTCGGCACGATGTTGACGCCGGCGGCGCGGGCGCGGCGCGGGTCACGGTGCGGGCCGTCCTGCAGGTTCTGCTCCTGCGTGTAGGCGTGCACCGTCGTCATGAAACCGTGCTCGATGCCGGCCAGGTCGTCCAGCACGGCGGCGAGCGGCGCCAGCGCGTTGGTCGTGCACGAGGCGTTCGAGACGATCGTGTGGACCTCGGGGTCGTACGCGCCGGTGTTGACGCCGTACGCGAGCGTGACGTCCGCACCGTCCGACGGGGCACTGACCAGCACCTTGCGCGCACCCGCGGTGAGGTGGGCGCGGGCGGCCGTGGCGGAGGTGAAGCGGCCGGTCGCCTCCAGGACGATGTCGACACCCAGCTCGGCCCACGGCAGCTGCGCCGGCTCGCGCTCGGCCAGCACCTTGATGCGGTGCCCGTCGACGACCAGCGTGTCGCCGTCGACGCTCACCGGCCGGCCGAGGCGCCCGGCCGTCGTGTCGAAGGCGAGCAGCCGCGCCAGGGTCGCCGGCTCCGTGAGGTCGTTGACGGCCACGACCTCCAGCTTGCTGTCGCGCTCCAGCAGGGCGCGCAGCACGTTGCGTCCGATGCGGCCGAATCCGTTGATGGCGATACGAGTCATGAGAGGTGTCCTGTCCCTTCGGTTCTCCACCAGGTTCGCGGGCCGGTCCCCTTCGGGGCAGTGGCGTGAGCGCCATGGTTCGAAAGGATCGCGCCAGGGGGAGGAAGAGAGGGGCAGAGAGGGGGGAGAGAGGGCGTGGCCTGGGCTGATGCGGTGCGGGGTGCCGCAGGCAGGGCCCCGGGTCCGGCCGGCCGGGCTTACGTCCCCTGCGTGAAGGTGCGCCGGTACTCGCTCGGGGTGGTGCCCAGGATGCGCTGGAAGTGCAGCCGGAGATTCGCGCCGGTGCCCAGGCCGACGTCCGCGGCGATCTGCTCGACGCCGCGCTCGGACCGTTCGAGCAATTCGCGCGCCAGGTCGATCCGGGCGCGCATCACCCACTGCATCGGCGTGTACCCGGTGTCCTCGGCGAACCGCCGGGAGAACGTGCGCGGCGACACCGCCGCGTGCCTGGCGAGCGCCTCCAGGGTGAGGGGACCGCCGAGCCGGTGCAGCGCCCACTCGCGCGTGGCGGCGAACCGCTCGCCGAGCGGTTCGGGGACGCTGCGCGGCACGTACTGCGCCTGACCGCCGCTGCGGTACGGCGCCGCGACCAGCCGCCGGGCCGCGTGGTTCGACGCGGCCACCCCGAGATCACGGCGCAGGATGTGCAGACACAGGTCGATGCCCGAAGCCGCGCCGGCCGACGTCAGCACACTGCCCTCGTCCACGAACAGCACGTTCTCGTCGACCTGGATCAGCGGATGCTTCGCCGCCAGGGCCCGTGTGTAGTGCCAGTGCGTCGTGGCACGCCGCCCGTCGAGCAGCCCGGTGGCGGCCAGCGCGAAGGCGCCCGTCGAGATGGCGGCGAGCCGCGCGCCGCGTGCGTGGGCGGCGACCAGGGCGTCCACCACGGCGGGCGGCGGGTCCTCGCGGTCCGGGAACCGATACCCCGGAATGAAGACGATGTCGGCCCACTCCAGCGTGTCGAGGCCGTGCGAGACGTGGTACGACAACCCGTCCCCGCCGGTCACCAGCCCGGTCCGCGCGCCGCACACGCGCACCTCGTACGGCATGCTCGCGCGCGTCGTGAACACCTGCGCCGGAATACCCACATCGAGGGGTTTCGCACCTTCGAGGACGAGGACGGCGGCACGACGGAGACGAGAGGCTGACACGAGGAGAAGGGTACGGCGGAGAGGGCACGGGGGGGTGGGGGAGGGACGTGGGCGAGGGACGTGGGCGAGGGAGGTGGGTGGGGGCATGGGCGAGGGAGGCGGGTGGGGGATATGAGTGAGGGAGGTGGGTGGGGGACTTGGGTGAGGGGCGCGGGTGAAACCCGGCCCGAGAGCGGCCGAAACCCCTGCGGTCCGGCGCCGACACCCCCGATATGCTGCTGTTTCTCCCGCACCGGTCACTGGTGCCGGCCATGCGCACCCCCCGTCCGCACCGCCCCCTCGCGCCCGCCTGGAAGGACCCCCCTTGGAGTTCCGGCTGCTCGGCACCGTCTCCGTCGACACCCGCCGTGGACCGCTGCCGCTCGGCCCCGCGAAACGCCGCAGCCTGCTCGCCGCGCTGCTGCTGTCGGCGAACACCCCCGTGTCGATGACCCGGCTGACGGCCTGCCTGTGGGACGACACACCGCCCAGCCAGGCCCGGAGCGTCATCCAGGGCCATGTGTCCCGGCTGCGCGCCCTGCTGGCGGAGGGCGACGCGGAGGCGTACGGGGTGGAACTCCTCACCGCGGGCGACGCGTACGCACTCCGGCTGCCGGAGACGCTGCTCGACGCGCAGAGGTTCGAGGAACTCCTGACGCTGGCGCGGGAACAGCGGGATCCCGCCGACGCCGTGCTCATGTTCAAGGACGCCCTCGCCCTGTGGAAGGGGCCCGCCCTCGGCGGCGCGTTCGCCGGCCCGCCGCTCCAGGCCGCCGCGCACTCCCTGGAGGAGTCCCGGCTGTCCGCCGTCGAGCAACTGGCGCGCGCGTACGGCAGGTTGGGGGAACATCACCGGGCCGCCGCCGTCCTGCGCACCGAGGCCGTCGCCCACCCGCTGCGCGAGTCCCTGTCGGCCGCGCTGATGACGGCGCTGTACCAGGCGGGCCGCCAGTCGGAGGCGCTGGACTGGTTCCACCGCACCCGGCGCCTGCTCGTCGACGAACTGGGCATCGACCCCGGCCGCGAACTCGCCGACGCCTACGGGCTGATCCTGCGCGGGGACCCCGTACCGGACGGCGGGGCCGCCGCACCGGCCACCTCCGGCCGAGCCACCGTGGTGTCCGTGACGACGGACCTGCCGCACGGGTAACAAACCGCCGCGCTCCCCGCGCCCGTGGCCTTCGCGTCCGCGCTTCCCGCGTCCGCGCTCCCCGCGCCCGTGGCCTTCGCGTCCGCGCTTCCCGCGTCCGCGCTTCCCGCTTCCGCGCTTCCCGCGTCCGCGCTCCCCGCGCCCGTGGCCTTCGCGTCCGCGCTTCCCGCGTCCGCGCTCCCCGCGCCCGTGGCCTTCGCGTCCGCGCTTCCCGCGTCCGCGC